>JBFHKL010000546.1:0-1534 GCA_041595375.1 Saccharicrinis sp. | reverse complement strand
GATAATTATCCGGATGAATTTCCTTTTTCATTTTCTTACCTCTTTAATATTCAAATTTCTTAACGGACTGCAAAGGTAAATCATAAATATTAAACAAACAAAACAATCTTAAATTATTTGCCTAATATTTACCTCTTTACTGCTCACTTCACTTTTTGTTTATCCTGATCTTTTGTATCCGCAGGTATACTTGTTGCCCTGCTATTAGTACGCTTTGTAGCATCAAACACATACCGATAGGTAATATGTTTTTTAGAAAACTCAGCTCCCATAGAATCTTGCAAGGATCTCATTTTAGGGTTAAAATCACCCACCCACGACAATTCCATTTCATCAATCCAGGTTCTTCGATAAATAGGTTCTTTTAAATGATAAAACATACCCGATTCTATACCCAGCCTCTGAAATTTGGTTTTCACACCCAGAATTACCACACGTATACGTGTCATCTTTTTATTCTGTTTGAGCCACAAAAAGCGAAGTTTATTGAACAGATGGAGCTTCCCATTTAGATGCTTGAGTATTTGATTTACATCTGGATACATCAAAATAAAGCCAATAGGCTCATTCTTATGGTAAGCGAACCAAAGAAACTCTTCTTCAAGAATACTCTTGGCCTGCTCAAATTCCGGCTCCACCTTACTTCTGTCAAGCGGAGTAAAGTTCTCATGAAACTTCCAGGCATCGTTATATACTTCTATGACATCATCAATAAATTTATCTTTCTCTTTCCAAGTAAAGTGCCTAAACTCATAATCAGGTTTCTTGCCTATCCATTCTGCAATTCGCCAAAACCTTTCGGGGAACGGCTTTTTCACATCCAGACGATGAGTTACCTGTTCAAAATAATTATGAAAACCAAACGATTCATAAAACGCTCTATAGTAAGGTGGATTATATTGCATCCCATAGGTAGGCGAAGAAAAACCCTCCACCAACAAGCCCCAGTAATTATCGTTCTCCCCAAAATTAATAGGGCCATCAGCAGCCTCCATACCTTTATCCGAAAGCCATTTAACAGCAGCATCAAACAACATAAAGGCAGCATCTTTATTGTTTATGCACTCAAAAAAACCAATCCCTCCTGTTGGCTGATCGAAACCGTAGGCTTTTTTTTCATTAACAAATGCAGCCACTCGCCCTATTACCTTTTGATTTTCATCCAACAAAATAAAGCGCGTTGCAGTTCCATGATTAAAATAAGAATTAAACTCCGGATTAAAAATATTTTCAATATCCCTATTCAAGGGCCGCACATAGGAAGAATCACCCTTATAGATATCTTCCACTACATTAATAAATTTTTTCCTAGTTACTTTGTCTTGAACTTCTACAATTTGCATGCTATAACATTTGGAAAATCCCCATTGAAGCAGGGATTTTATTTGAGCATAAAAATATAAAATTTTACACTCTTCAATAATCTGTATTCCGATAAAAAGAAATTTAGTCAAATAATCATTACTGAGAACAGTAAACTTGACACTATAATTCGAACCAACAACTGTAATCCGACGGCTCTTTAGCTTTTATT
>JBFHKL010000545.1:0-1537 GCA_041595375.1 Saccharicrinis sp. | reverse complement strand
ATCAGCATTTTAACATACAAAAAGCAGGGTTGAACGTGCTCCCTACTTTTTGTGTTGCTTATTTGTTGTTATTGTACGAAACAAAATCACGTTGTGCTTTTAGTAAATTCCCAACATGAAGAATTAAATTCTGGGTTTCATGTAAAATATTCAGGTAAAGCATGCTGTTTTGTGTACTTGATTTCTCTTTTTTAATTCTTTTAAGTTGTTTCTTTCTTAAATCTTTTAGGTTTACAGTGCCCTGCGTTATCTCATCAAGCAAATGATCCAGATGATCGAAGTTACCCGAAGAGATCAATTTACTAGCTTCTTTAATCAGAGATCGTACCTGATTAATAAGTATGGTTAAATCATTAAACTGTTCTACAGAAAATGGGGTATGGTTGTTGTCCAAATGATTGAAGCATGGCTTTGCTATAAATGTCAAGGCATGTGCTGTTTCGCGTAAATAATCAATCACCTGTACGTAATATAAACTGGTGTCTATTTCGCTGTCCTGAAGTTTTTTAACCGTTTTGTAAATGTCGGTTTTAAACTTTTTAATCCTTTTGTTGACTTGCTTAATTGATTTGATTTGTTCTTTTAAATTTTTTCTATTTTCTGCCTGAAATTCTACTAAGGAGTGGGCATATAAGTTTGAGATTTCTTTTAATGAATCTGTGACATTGGTGGTGCATCTTAGTAATACTTTTCTCGAATTTGTTTCTCCTTCAAGTTCCTCAATTTCAAATTCGTTAACTTCTATATCCATATTGCGCTTGTGGCTTATAATATGTGTACGATACATAATATAAGCTGCTAATGCAATCATCGCAAAAATAGCATATATACTACCGAAGCTAAAGATCAGCGCTACAGTAAAGGCTACTGAAAAAGCAGAGAAGGCAGTTAAAAACCATCCTCCAATCACTGAAAGAACACCTGTTACTCTGTAAACCGCACTCTCTCGTCCCCAGGCACCATCGGTTAATGAACTACCCATGGCTACCATAAAGGTAACATATGTAGTTGATAGGGGTAGTTTGTATGAGGTAGCCATGGATATAAGAATACTGGCAACCACCAAATTTACCGATGCTCTCAACATATCAAAAACGGGTGCTTCGTCTCCTAAGGCCAATCTCTTTTCCTCGTATGAACTGGAGTCAAATTGTTGTCGGATCTTATTTCTAATCTTAGCAGGAATAAAACTATTTACTGAGTTAGAGGCATTGATAGCTACTCTTACTATGGTGCGGCCAAAAAATGAACTGCCAAATCTTTCTTCTCCTTCATGTTGACGGGATAAATCAAGAGATGTTTTTACAACCTTTTTGGCTTTTTTAGAGGTCCATAAAGTTGCAATCATAATGATACCAGCAATAATCAGCAGATAGGTGTCGGTTTGTACTTTCCCAGCCATCGATTCCATTAGAAATTCATCAGCTATAGCACCTGGAGCTGCTATAAAAGCCTTAAAGGAGGCAAAGCCAGCTAAAGGTACACCAATAAAATTAACCAGGTCATTTCCGGCAAAAGCCATGGCTAATGCAAAAGT
>JBFHKL010000544.1:0-1565 GCA_041595375.1 Saccharicrinis sp. | reverse complement strand
TAATATAAATATGAACAATAATATTAGTAGTATTTTGGATTCTGTCATGATAGTTTCAATTGGGCACAACGTTTAGTATATGCAAAGTAGGCGATTGCGGACTTCAAACCTATCAAACCGTTACAATTTTTGAGCGGACTACAGCCCTTGAATTTACTACCATCTCGCCTATTTTGTATATACATCCTAAGCTTGTAATTTATTAACTTGTATAAATAAACCGAAAGAACGAAAGAGTGGATTAAGGTCAATATATTTATAGAGCATCAGAGCTTGTCAACATTGAAGATCCCCACTCTTTCACTACTTAAATATGATCAGTTCTCAGGGCATAAAGCCAGTTTTTAGGTTGTTATATCCAGGTAGTTTCGTTCTTTCAGAATAACTAATACCATGAGTAAAAGTAATGAATTTATTGGAGTTGACATATCAAAAGACCGATTTGATGTGTGGACCTCACCCAAAGTTTACAAGCGCTTTTCTAACGATGAAAAAGGTTTTGAGAAATTTCTGTTGTTTTTGCCAGGTAATGCGTGGGTTGTAATGGAAGCGACGGCAAGTTATTATCAACGTTTGGTTCTGTTTCTTTATGAATCAGGGGTGAAGGTATCGGTTGTAAATCCGGTGGTTATAAAGCGGTTCATCCAGATGAAATTACAGCATAACAAAACAGATAAGTCGGATGCGCGGTTAATTTGGCAATATGCCACCGAACAGCCATTGCGTTTGTGGGAACCATCACCAGTGTATGTTGATCATTGCAAGATGATCTATACTTCAGTTGAGTTAATGTTTAAACAGAGTACAGCCTTGAAGAATAAGCTTCATAGTTTGTCGAGCCGTGGGATTAACACAGGTATGCTGGTCCGGTCGTTAAAGCGACAGGTAAAGAACCTTCAAAAGGAAATAGCTTTACTTGAAGCAGAGCTGGAAAAGGTCATTAAAGAAAATGAAGCAGAAATGCTCACTAACCTGACATCAATAGCAGGCATTGGAAAGAAGACGGCATTGCTTTTGATTGTCAACACCAGTGGGTTTCGTTCGTTTCAAAATCATCGACAACTAAGTGCTTACTTTGGGTTGTCACCCACGGCTTATTCGTCAGGAAGCAGTGTTAAGGGAAGTTCAAGAATCAGCAAGCGAGGTAACCCGATTATGCGCAATCATTTGTTTTTATGCAGCTTTACAGCTTGTAGTAAAAATGCTCAGTGTAAAGCACTTTATCAGAGGATTGTCAATAAAGGGAAATCGAAAAAGTTGGCCTTGGTGGCGGTTGGGAATAAATTGTTGAAACAGGCCTTTGCTATTGCCAAATCAGGAATTCCTTACAATCCTGATTTCAAAAGTAGTTTGGCTGTGGAATAATTTTTCTTTTTTGAACCTGCGT
The DNA here is from genome assembly GCA_041595375.1 of Saccharicrinis sp. Lineage (GTDB taxonomy): Bacteria > Bacteroidota > Bacteroidia > Bacteroidales > Marinilabiliaceae > Saccharicrinis. The sequence goes on along the minus strand of JBFHKL010000544.1, from coordinate 178 downwards.
CCCTAAAAAAACAACGTAGTTCAAAAAAGAAAAAGTTGGTGGATTTTATTTGGATTTTACCTCAGTTCTTTGTTGCCACCAGTTATTTATTCACACTATGTCTCCCTGAATTTAAAAATCCAATCAAGGGAAGTTGTTTTGTTTCATTAAAGATATCATAACCTTTTTTAAGGTCAGT
>JBFHKL010000543.1:0-1576 GCA_041595375.1 Saccharicrinis sp. | reverse complement strand
GCATCAGCAGAATCATTCAATGCAAAACTTAAAGCTTTTAGAGCAACACTGAGAGGTGTAAATGATATCAAATTCTTCCTTTTCAGAGTTTCTAAAATATGGGCGTAAAAATCAAAGTCCACCGGAAAGTTAAAGTGATCCGAAAACACTAGCGTGTTTCTGTAATGAAGTTATAAAGATTAGGTCGTTTTACAAAACTTTATAAAAAACAAAAACCCGAAGATTTCTCTTCGGGTTTGCGGTCTGGACGAGACTCGAACTCGCGACCCTCGGCGTGACAGGCCGATATTCTAACCAACTGAACTACCAGACCATTGTTGCAATTAACTCTCTCTCTGCGTATCCTTTCTTGTTAAATGCGGTGCAAAAATAGAGTTTGTTTTTGAATTACAAAAACATTTCGGCAATTATTTTTATTTTTTTTAATTCTTAGTTCAGATTATTAGCTTTTGCAAAACGTTCCATGCGCTCTTGTATCTCTAACTCAAGGTCTTTCTGTTTGTATTGCTCTGCCAAGTCAAGAATATACCCTATTACCTGAATGCTGACATTTTTTTCACGATCTAAGTTTTTAAGGTGTTTTTCATCCAGTGTATAGTAATAATCCAGATCTTCAAAATAATTATCTAGTAGTACACGGCTTAACTTTATTGCTTTTTCTGGAGCGTTACAGGTATAGTATCCCCGCACATATGTAAGCATGAATTGATCATATGGGATTTTCTCATTTGGCATCAATTCCTGACAACGATCGAATACGGCTTCTGCTGAATCAGATTTATTATTATTTAGTAATTCAACGCCCAGTCTTGCAAAGTTGGTTCGGTAGCTTAAAATATCCATTGTTCTTCGGTGATGAAAATCAAGAAATACATCAGGATCTTCAATGCCGCCCCATTGATACTTGTTCATGAAATTGTCGTACATCTTATCGAGGTGCACTCTTCCTATTGAATTATCTGCATTAACTGTTTTTACCGGAATAAATCTATATGCAAATCCTTCCAGTTGGAAATAATCCTTAAGGCCAATATAGCTGTCTGTGGCCGCGCTTATGGCAAAGTATATAGGCCGTTCCCATTTGTTGCTGGCAAGGATGTCGAGCATAATCATCTCATTTTTTAACACTGATTTACGCGGCAAGGTCCAGTCGATATTATCAACAATCTGATCGGCAAGTTCTGCAGGAACAGTACCATTGCTTAGTACTTTTTGCTTGTCAACCTTTAGCCTTATTTTTTTTGATGGCATCAGGTTAATGCTAAGGTCTTTGTTTATCGCATATTGAGTTCTTGGGTCGTCGCTGGCAACATACTCCATCAATTCTTCAAGGTCGGTGTAGTCTTTGAATTGTTCGGTTATGAATACCTGATCACGTGTTCCCTGAACGTATTTGTCGCGACTAAAACTGCATGGTATTGGATCGCTATCATAAGCTTTTTGTCGCATTTGATTAATGTACCAATCGGTACTTAGCTAGCTCATGTTCACCACACGCACGTCTGTCCTGATACCCTCTACTTCTTGAGCATACCAAAGCGGGAAGGTGTCGTTGTCGCCAAAAGTGAATAGCAGT
>JBFHKL010000542.1:0-1585 GCA_041595375.1 Saccharicrinis sp. | reverse complement strand
TTGCTGGGTCGGCTCCGGTAAGATAAGAGATTATTTGCTGGGGCTTTTTTTGTGCCTTATATGTTACAAACATAATAAAAAATTGAACAACAAACCACAACAGTCAATAAACGCCATTTAAACGGCGCTTATTTTGATGTTGTAGTTAATTGTTAGTTAAAATACTTCACGAGTTGTAACCCTATCCACTCCGCCATTGGGACAGCTACACCATTTCCTATTTGCTTGTATGCATTTGAATCAGACACCGGGAAAACAAACCAATCAGGAACACCTTGCAATCTTGCATATTCTTTCGTTGTATAAGGCCGCACACCTAAAGGGTGTGATTTATCCTTTACCATTCTTGTACCTCTATCTTTAGAGTAATGAGCAACACATGTAGGTGCTATTGCATTTAAGTCGTCAGGATCAGATATAATAGGCTTATCCCTATACTCCCCTTTAATTCTTGCCATTACATAGTTAGGTATCTTCATTTCTGGTGTAGGTTCAAAAACATCCTTTAATGTCACTCGTTTATTGTAATTAGGTGGAGATATAGGAAACCTTTTTTTTGTACCTATTAACATTAATCTTTTGCGGTGTTGAGGTAACCAAATATTTGCATCTAACGGGCAAAATACCTGGATATAATAATCAGGTATCTTTTCAAATGCTTCCATAACAACTGGGAATATTTTCATGCCCTGAACATTTTCTACAACAAAAGCTTCAGGTTGATCAATTGCGATGTGCCTAAACCCATGTAAAAATAAATCATCTCCTTTTCGGGTGCCGTGAATATCTGCAACTGTAGAGTACTTTGTGCATGGAAATGTAAGTAATATAACATCTGCATGTGGCTGATCTAACACGGTTCTGTTCATAATATCATCATGAACAATATTATGGCTAAAGTTAGCTTTTAAAGTCTTGACAGCTTCTTTATCTATTTCTAAAGATTGAATAACCTCAACGCCAGCTAATGATATGCCCAAATCCATTAACCCAGCTCCTGAAAAATATGATTTTGCTGTTGGCTTGTACATACTAATACCTTTTATCTGTCCAGTGAATAATTTTACCTTCAAAGTCCTCGTTAAACCAATCCAAGAAATCTTTCATACAATTAAAACCATCATTTATAGCAAGCTCTCTAATCCCTATAGTACCCAATTGCACATCATCAATGTATACTTTTATAGAATAATAAGTATTTAGTAACGACATAGATGATTTAGGATGCTTTATTTTGATAGTTTGAATTCCAGTACAAACATCCTCCTGAAAGCAATTGTAATATTTTGTTCTGACGCCATTGGCTTGCTGAATTTTCATTCCTTTTTTCCAACGGTTCTTATTATCCAAGCGAATAGTATGTATTTTTTCACCTCGCTTAATCTTATCTTCAAAGTTGGTAGGCTTCGAAGTTCCTTCTTTAGTTTTTCTGTATGATAGTATCATGCTGCCTCCTTTAATAGTTGTTTTTCTTCTTCAGTTCTGTTTGCCTCACTTTTCTTTTTAATGCGACTCACTTCGGCTTTTAAATAAACGTCCATCATTTTTTCAATGTCAGTTTCTTTTTCCCGCAACTTAGTTTTTA
>JBFHKL010000541.1:0-1599 GCA_041595375.1 Saccharicrinis sp. | reverse complement strand
TTATAGTGTTATATGTTTTTTTCCGGTTAATAATTACTTCATATACCCTTAATGTTTAGATATTGGTTAGAAAGCTGTGTACCTATATTTTTGCTCACAAGAAATTACTCATTTAGAACTATAGAAAATTTAAAATTTCTAAAGAGTTTAATGTACTATAACTTATACTTTATTTAATTAAGAAGAAGATGAAAAAGAATTTATTATTTTTCGTATTGGCCTTTGGTCTTTTATTTACTGCATGTAGTGATGATGACAGTTCCTCCGATGATGATGATGATGATGAATCGGCAACGGTTGAAATTACAGACAATATTACAGAGGATACTACCTGGGAGTATGGAACTATTTATGAATTAACTACTCGTATTGCTGTAGAAACCGGAGCTACTTTAACCATTGAACCAGGTGTAATTATTAAAGGTGAAGCTGGTACAGGAACTAATGCTTCTGCTTTAGTTATTGCACAGGGAGCAAGTATTTATGCTGTTGGAACAGAAGAATTACCTATTATTTTTACTTCTGTTGCTGATGAAATTGATTATGAGGATATTGAATTAGGTTCATTTTCAAGTCCTAACCTTGATGACGACACCAATGGATACTGGGGTGGAGTAATAATTTTAGGATATGCTCCTATCTCTGTAAGTGGCGATGCTTCAACTGCACAAATAGAAGGTATTCCTACTTCAGACTCCAACGGTACTTATGGTGGTGATGATGCATCTGATGATTCTGGTTCTTTTTCTTTTGTTTCTATTCGACATGGCGGTGCTAACATAGGTGAAGGTAATGAAATTAACGGTCTTTCGTTAGGAGGAGTTGGTTCAGGTACTACTATTTCTAATATCGAAATTGTTGCAAACCAGGATGATGGTATAGAGTTCTTTGGCGGTGCAGTTAATGTTTCTGACGTTGTAGTGTGGAATGTGGGCGATGATGGATTAGATACAGATCAAGCTTGGACTGGAACTTGTGATAACTTTATTGTTATTACTCCTGCTGGTCATGCTTTTGAATTAGATGGACCTGAAGGAAGTGGAAATGGATCACATACTTTTACTAATGGTCAGGTGATCGCTACCTCTTATGATGATGATGGTGAAGTTGATCGTGCCTGTGAGGATTTGGTTAATGCCGATTCAAACTCTGAATTTTCAATGAGCAATGTGTATTTCACATCTATTAATGCGCAGGAAATTGACGAAGATGTATTAATTGGTTCCTTGGTTACTCTTTCCAATCTTGTGCTTAATGTTGATGAAGCTGATTTATACATGTATTTAGATGGTGTTGATAGTGCCGAGGAGGTTCCTTCATCAGTTACCGCTGGTACAACTAATACTTTTGATAGTTCTAGTTTATCATGGACTTGGGCTTATGCTGAAGGACAATTAGACTAGGGTTAATTTCAAGATAAAAAAGTAAGCATAAAATATAACAGACTCGCTATTTTACTATGCGGGTCTGTTTTGTTCAATTTATATTATTTATACACAGTGAAGAACTTATTAATTATTTTTTTCGTTTTTATTACTGCTCTGGTACAAGCACAAAATGGAAAAATAAGGGGGACGGTTATTGACGATGCCACTGGGG
>JBFHKL010000540.1:0-1604 GCA_041595375.1 Saccharicrinis sp. | reverse complement strand
TTTGATAAATATGTTGATCTTCCAAGAGAGTCAACAAATCGGAAAGCAATTTGTTTTCACCCTGATCTGGCCTATATGAAGCCGTTTCCTTTAATAAACTACTTATTACTTTCCGCTGATCATTAACCAGAAGTTGCTGTTTATAAATAGCCCTAAGCGCACGCCCTCGTATCTTTTTATTAATAAGCACCGCCGTAACAATTAAAATAACGAATATAAGAGCATTAGCAAGTAGAATCAAAAGCTGCTTACGTGTTTTTAACTGCTCTCGCTGTAAAGCAATAGTGGTTTCCTTTTGGCGAGTTTCGTACTGAACGGATAGCTGATTAAATTTGGTGTTTTCTTTCTTTGTATTCCATTTATCCTTTACATCAATATAATGTTGCAGTGCTTTGGCATATTTTTCATAATCATTAGCAGATCGATACAAATCAACCAATCGTTTATTAACCGTCACGGCCCACCCTATTGCCTGTGTTGAGTCAGCCATCTGAACAGCTTTTTTCAAATAATACTCACTCAATTCTCTGTTTTTAATCACAAGATAAGCATCACCCAAATGAAAAAGACTATTTAATATTGCGATATCCCTATTGTAATGCGTCTTTCTGTAGTTATAACTTCTATTATAATAGTCAATGGCTTTTGTCATATCGCCCTTACGATAATAAAAGTTCCCCAAATTAGCCAATCCATCGCCAATAGCGGCAGGATCATTGATATTATAGGCAATTTCGAGGGCTTCAATAAAATAGTCTTCAGCCAAATCATACTCTTTTTTTTCGGTGTATATAATGCCCATGTGTTCAAGCCCTTCTCTGAATTGACTTTTATCATTCAATTCAGAAGCCAACGACAACTGTTTTTTCTGCCATTTTAAGGCTTCGTCATATCGTTGAGCGCTTCGGTACATACGACTTAATTGAATGTAGCCGGCAACCAGTCTTGGCATATTATTATTAAGTTTGGATAATTCAATTCCCTTTAATATAGCCTCATAAGCCAAAGATGATTTTGACAATTTTCGATATGCAAGCCCGATTCTATTCTGGTAATAATCTCGAACCCTCAAAATGCCATTAGCCTCCAAAATACTGTCTGCTTGCGAATAACACAATACAGCCTGATTAAAATCTTCTATTTCTACACTATAATCACCTTTTGCACCCCAAAAAGCAGCATTCTGAAAAGGGGCATCAAGCCGTTTGACCAATTCCCCTGCTTCATTCATTACCTTTCTGTACGTTTCAAAATCTGAGATTCGAACGACATCGCAAGCTGCACGCAGAAGGAGTCTGACCTTTAAAGTATCATTGGGAAGTAATGAAGCCCCATAAAGGAAAGAAGTGCTGGCGCTATCATATTTTAATTGCGTCTCATACATCAGACCATTAATATGGCTAATCCGAGCTTTGGATAAATCAGATAACAAAAGTGTATCATATTGCAGACACTGCTGAGAGAAATAGTCGAGAGAATCCCGTTTCGTTTGATGATTACTTAGGGCTTTTTGGTAAACCTCTTCAACAGCTGCATCTAATGCTGTTGGTTTTTGCTGGCAGGAAAAAACTGCAATAAGAAGAACTAAAATAAATGTCCACTTC
>JBFHKL010000539.1:0-1632 GCA_041595375.1 Saccharicrinis sp. | reverse complement strand
TCTTCAGGATAAAGATTTATTTATTACAAAAATTGACCCTCTTCCGGCCATGGCTTTAGATCAGGATTTTTCCGAGGCATTGAAAAAGATGGAACGAATTCGTAACTTGATGTGTTATTTGCCAGGAATTGATTGTGGAGCCTGCGGGTCGCCAAGTTGTCAGTCATTGGCCGAAGATGTTGTTCAACGTAAAGCAAACTTGTCGAACTGTGTTTTTATGCAGCGAACCATGGAGAGAAACAGAAAGTTAAGTAGTGAGCATGCTACCCGTATCATTGAAAAAACATGGGGTAAAGATCGCTTAGGCAAAGATTGCAGTAAAAAAGGAGCAAAAAATGAAGGTATGTGATTTAGTTGAAAAACTGAACTTAACAGTTTTTTGTGGTGAACAAGGTATGAATAATCAAGTAAGCGGAGCCTATACCTCCGATCTGCTTAGCGATGTCATGGGAAATGCCGATGAAGGTCAGGTGTGGATAACCTTGCAAACTCATAAAAATATTATGGCCATTGCCTCATTAAAGGATTTGGCTGCCATTATTCTGGTTAAAGGGTTAAAACCGGAACAAAGTACAATAGATCAAAGTAATGAGGAAGGTATACCTATTTTAGGTACAACATCGGAAACCTTTGAAACATCGGGTGAGCTATATGCTTTGTTAAAGGATTAAGCTAACCAGGATACACCTGAACAAATTGATGTGATATGTAATAAAGATTAGATTAATCAATCATTTGTAGAAGAGTATCAATTATTTATAGCCTGAAGAACGAAACGTTCTGTTAAATAGAATTAAGAATATTTGAACTAAGTAACAGATTATAATGAAAACGTACCGGACCGATTTACATATTCATACTGTGCTTTCGCCATGCGGAAGTCTAGAAATGAGTCCGGTTAATATTGTACAGGCAGCACTGAATAAAGGCTTGGATATTATTGGTATTGCCGATCATAATAGTACAAGACAATGTGAGGTGGTTAAAAAGTTGGGAGAAGAAAGAGGATTGTTTGTGTTGTGTGGTGCTGAAGTGAATACCAAAGAAGAGGTGCATTGTCTTGCGTTCTTCGAGGAAAAGGATCAGCTAAATGATTTTCAGGAGTATCTCGATCAAAACCTTCCTGTGGTGAAAAATAAACCAGCCCTTTTGGGTGATCAGGTTTGGGTAGATGCTGAAAATAATATTCTGGGAGAAGAGGAGCGATTGTTAATAGTGGGTTTATTGAGGTCTATTGATGAGGTAGCTGAAAAAGTAGGGAGTATTGGAGGTATTTTTGTGCCGGCACATGTCGATCGACCAAGAAATAGTGTGACCAGTCAGCTGGGTTTTATGCCGCCTGATTTACGGGTGACTGCCTTGGAGATTAGTCGTGTGGCAAAGCTAAACCAAGTGCTTGAAGAATATAAGTGGTTAAAAAAATATAGGCTAATTACCAATTCTGATGCCCATGTGCCAGAGGATATTGGGGCAGGGTACTCAATCTTACTTATGGAGGATTTGAGTTTTAAAGAAGTTAAAATGGCTCTCTCTCATCAGAAGGGTAGAAAGATAGTAACGACGAGTATTAAACTATAAACCTATGCGTGATATATCGATGCATATTCTTGATATAGTAGGTAATTCGGTGCG
>JBFHKL010000538.1:0-1634 GCA_041595375.1 Saccharicrinis sp. | reverse complement strand
GAAAGTAATATTGATAATATTAAGTCCTTTGCTGTATCTTCTATAAACAATAACCTAAATGGGCTATTATTAACCCTCTGGGATGACGACTCTCCTCATTTTGAGCTGTATATGAGAGGTATTATTGCTTTTGCAGAATACACATGGGCAGGAGAAAAGAGAACCAAAGCAGAACTAAAATCGGCATACAGGCAGAGGGAATTCTCTTCCACTCTGGCAGAAGCTGATTATGCTTTTATTGATCAACTGGAAAAACCCGTAGCCTTCTGGAAAAACGCTTTATTAAAGGATACTAAGCGTAATTCCCTACATAAAATAAACAATCCCATAAAGGAAGCTGTCATTGACTTTCCTGATAAAGACATTAAAGGTAAATGGAGCACCCAATACGCCACCCGCTTGAAAGAAGCAGCTATTTTATCGAAAAGTTGCGATAGTATTGCTGCAAAAATCACTTTCATGAAATCACAAGCTATCCGTAATTTATATACACTGGAGGTTTATGAACAGGTTAATAAAATAGCTCAATTTGCCCCGAAAGCATTATTGGCTTTACAAAACTATGATTCAGCTAAAACCAAACAGCAAGAATTAGATGCTTTAATGAGAATCAAACAGCTTCCAAAGGAATTCTATGAAATAAGAAAACAACTTGAATTGGTATATGGTAAAACTCGTCTACTGACAAAACCAAAGGGTTATATTCTCGATCAGGATCATCATGCTCATCTGGCAAACCAAACGATATCATTCGATTGGCAATTCTTTGCTGAAATATTATTTCTAGAAAAAATTAAGAAGGAATTTTAACAGAGTGGCTCTATTCTAATATATGAGTGATAGAGCGAAGCCCTAAAAAAATTGTGCCTTTGCAAGAGCTGAAGCTCAAACCTCATTGCCTTACAGTAAGGAGACCTTAGACGATATCTAACTATCAATTGAAACAATCACTTAATTACAAAACGATGAAACTAATCTATGTTAGCATGTTGATTTTAGTTGTCGGATGCACAACATTCACAAAGCAACATAAGGCTAATGAGCCAGTTAAAATTATTTTTGATACTGACATGGGGCCAGACTATGACGATGTGGGTGCTATTGCAGTCCTTCATGCGTTAGCTGCAAAAGGCGAGTGTGAAATACTTGCCTGTTGTGCCAGCGATGCCCATCCGACCATTGCACCCACAATAGACGTTTTTAATACCTATTTTGGAAAAGATAATATTCCAATAGGTGTTGCGGTAGATAGTGCTCCCGATATTACTGCTAGAAATCATTGGAATGATTCCATTATTGGGAAATTTTTAACTGATCAGTCAGGAACTAACAAGTACCCATCTGCCGTAGATGTTTATCGGAAGGTATTGGCAGATCAATCAGATCAAAGTGTTACCATAGTAACCGTAGGATTTTTGAGTAACCTTGCAGATTTGCTTAAATCAGAACCCGATGAATATTCATCCTTGCCAGGGAATGAATTAGTCGAAAAGAAAGTGAAAAAATGGGTCGCAATGGCTGGTGGATTTCCAGAAGGAAATGAGTTTAATGTAAATGAGGATCCTGAAGCATCGTATTATGCCATTCAGAATTGGCCAACGCCCATCTTATTTAGCGGATTTGAGGTTGGCAAT
>JBFHKL010000537.1:0-1637 GCA_041595375.1 Saccharicrinis sp. | reverse complement strand
TTTTAATCAGGTTTAACCGTTCTTTATGAGCCGTTTCAAGGGCTGCATTGGCTTTGGCATAAGCTTCATCGTCTTTATTTCCACCTCCTCCTTCTTCGCCATCATCATCGTCGTCCTCTTCTTCTTTACTTTCCTCTATCCCCAAAGCATCTAATAAGTCCTGTTTATCTTGTTGTATTTTTTTTAACTTCTCTTCTTCTGTTTGAACATCTTTTACCGATTCTCCATAGTTTGATATTCTCTCATCCATTAATCCTATGGCTGCATTAATAATGGATAATTTCTGAATATTACCTTCATTTTCTTTTACATAATCTTTTATGATTTTAGACTGTTCCTGTATTGTCTTACCTCTGATTTCTTCCGTTAAATTCAAATCACGGCCTAAACCTGCTTGAATTCTCAATATCCTGGATTTCTCTTTTTCTGCATCTGCCGTTGCTTCATCAGCTTTCTCTACTTGTTTTCTTACTTTTTCTTGTTCTTGAATAAGAATTATACCATTGGCATATTGAGTATTAGCTTTTTCTAAGGCTTTGGAAAGCTCCTCATTAGTAACTTTATCAGCATCGATCATCTTTAAATACTTTGGATAAGTAGATTTTAACTGATTAATTAGCTTTTTTCGATCTTCCTGTTTAATATTAGCCTGAAATATTTTATTTGCTAACACATTCATTCCTAACTGTTCTTGTTTTATTTTCTCAACTGGTTTTGTTTGAAAATATTCAACAGCACTTTCTTTAAGGTTTTTCCACCAAACACTAAGTTTTTTCTGAGAACGTAATAATGCATTTCCTTCGCTATTATAAGCCGCTTGAGCATCGGCACTTTTTTTAGTAATTAACTCCAGGGTAGCCATGGCTTTTGCTTGGGCGTTGGTCGCTCCTGTAGCTGCTGTTTTAGCTTTTACCAGATCTTTAAATTCGTCACTATCCATTTGTATAGCAATACCCAATTGCTTTAAACCTTCATTTTCACCAAGCATCGCCTTTGTTAGTATTTCGGATACACCTTTGGCTCCAATACTTCCTGCAGTCCATTCATCTAAAGCCCCGGTGAGAGTTTGCAGCTCTACAGACATTTTCGCTGACTCATCGCGCTGAAAGCCTAAAGGGATCAGCAAATCAGCTGTAGCTGCGGCATTGGCCACAAACTCACGATTCGTTAGCCCCATTTGAGCCGCCAATTTAGCGGCATTTTCTTCTACATAAGCCAATTCGTCACCAAAAACAGTTGATGAGCGAACAGCATCACCCTGCATTTGTTGGGTTAATCCAAGTAGTTCGAGACCTGTAGACTTTAAAATACCAAATAATGCTCCAACACTTACAATAGGTAAAGCACTTTTTAAAAGCCCCATTGCTCCACCAGCCCTTGAAGTGCCCGTATTTAGCTGTTGCAAACGACCATTTACCGCATTAAGTTGTGTTCTATATCTATTCCATGCTTGTGTGTCAGGCGTAGTGTTATCCATTGCAGTTCTCAACCTACGCTGCTCTTGCCTTAGTTGCTTAGTGGTAAGCCCGGTTAAACCAATTTCTTGACGAAGAGCTTGCATTCGTGTTTGATTAGTACGAATAGTGGCATTATTGGCTTTATACTGGTTTTGTAAAGCTTTGTATTCGTCGGTATTT
>JBFHKL010000536.1:0-1667 GCA_041595375.1 Saccharicrinis sp. | reverse complement strand
TACGTGCTTAGATGTTGTTTTTGAACATTGAGGCCGAGAATACATACTCAGAGTTTATTTCCTTTATCCTTTAACCATATACCTTTCTACTTAAATTCCTTTATCTTAATAACACCGTGCTTATCTCTTCCCTATTGGGGGAGTCGGTGGGGGCTTTTTCCCTTTATACTTTAACCTTTATTTCCTCTAAACCAGAAAACAAAAAAAGCATCCACCCGATAGAGAGTGAATGCCTTCAGTAAATAAACTAACTCATAAAAACCTATAGTGTAATGGGAATTCCTTTGTAAAAATCCAGTATTTTATTTCGTAAGATATACTCATATTTCGCTTGCAATAAATCCGATTGTGCCGAGGTAAAATCCGATTTGGCTACATTGTAATCTACAGAGTTAACCAAGCCTACATTAAATTTTTGTTCGGTATAACGAAACGATTCCTTATAGGACTCCACGGCTTCAACGCTGGAGAGATAATTGTTATGGGCAGCAAGCGCATCGGCATAGGCTTGTTGAATTTCTTTGCGTAGGCTTAGTTTTTGCTGTTGCAAAGAATACTGGGCATCCATCACCTGTATTTGTGCGCTTCGAACATTGTTGCGGTTTGAAAACTTATTAAATATTGGAATGCTTACGCCCATGTAAACATAGAAATTTTTGTTATCACTATTTTGATCATTAAAGGACCTATTGCTGTTATACTTATCATCAATATACCAATAAGCACTGGTGCTCCATTCGTAGCCTAAACTAACACTGGGAGAATAACCACTTTTCGCTACCGCCACGCTTAATTCGCTACTCTCCAATGAATATTGCGAAGCCTTTATCTCAGGCATAATTCCCAAGGCCATTTGATAAACTACCTTAGGGTTGTCTAATTTTAGTTCTTCTATTAGCGGAATATCCGGCGAAACGATATCGAAATTCTCCACATCCTCCAGGTCGAGCAGCTGAGCCAAATCGAGCAGAGCAATAGAAAGGCTGTTTTGTTGCTGGGTAACAGCGAGTGCCTCTTTGGCTGCTTGCGATTTTATTTCGAGATAACTACCCATTGCCTGGCTACCTGCATCAACTAACTTTTTGGTTCTATCTGCCTGTTGTTTTGAAACATCGTATTGTTCCCTGGCTACATCTAATAATTCCTTATCAAATAAAATCTGTAAATATTGCACGGTGATATTTAAGGCAATATCATTACGCATCTTATCTGTTTGAGCCAAGGAGGACATCAAATCGCGCTCATTTTTTTTGATAGTGTTCTTCTGGTATAATCCTGAAAAAACGGAAACAGAACCATTTAAGCTAAGTGATAAACTATGTATTGGATCTGTAACGGTGATGTACTGGTTATCATCTGATACCTGGGTCTCACCTATATTCAGACTATAGTATGAATCCAGATCCAGATCTGGTAGGCGCTGCTGCTTACTATCTTTTAATTCTATTTCCTGCAATTGAGAGGTAACCTGCTGACGTTTAATGCTTAGGTTGTTTTCTAATGCGTAATTAATACATTTTTCCAAGGCCCACTTTTCCTGGGACTGCATGTCGGACCACCCAATAGCTAAAGCACAAAATAGGATGGTAATGAATTTATTGATCATGTGAATATCATTTTTATTTAAGACTGGTTAAGATAAGTATTTTTTAGGACTGTGGAACTTT
>JBFHKL010000535.1:0-1672 GCA_041595375.1 Saccharicrinis sp. | reverse complement strand
CCTGATATTCTTCCTTATATGAAATCGTACAGACATAATCTCCCTCTAAAGAATCTTGAGGATTATTAAAAATTAATTTACAGGAATCTACGCCAGTAAATACATCTCCATCAACTAGTTCGACACTATTTTTCGACCAGGAATAGTCATACCAACTCGTATCCCCATAAGAAACATCGATAGAATCCTTAACGCCAGCACACATACTAACATCCTCACCATCCTCACCATAACTAAAACTCGGAACCACTTTCGCCACAAATTCAGCCGTATCCTGAACTGCCTGAACAAAGGTTATGCTATCAAGAGCAAAGGCAGAATGAACACCGTTATTGTTATTTAATATTTTAATGACTCCAGACTCAGCAGTACCTGGCTTCCACAAGGCTGATACCGATTGCCATGAATTAGTTGTGTCTATTTTAAAATTCTCTACAATTGTATCGTTATTCACTAATATTTTTAATGACTGGGAATTTGTATATGAACTATTATCACTTACCGCTCGTCCAAAAACTTTGATGATGTAATTGTACCCATCCACAACATCTACTGAAGATCCCCGATACATAACATCCCCCTTATCTTTAGAGATAGCCATAAACATGTAATCGTTATTCATATCGGTAAATGAATTCGGATACTTAAAAGCGGGGTTTGCATCGGTTGATTGCAGCGCTAAACAAAACTCTCCAGGATTTTTCAAATTAGCATCTGCTTCCTCATAATCAGAATCTATTGTAAATGATTTGGAAAAAAAATTACCATTGAACAACTGATCTAAATCTGGATCTCGATAGTAACCTACCACAAAATAGGAAGTTTCCTCATCGGGAGCTTCTATATCCAGTGGACCATTTTCGATTATTGGATCTTCACTAAAATCATTTACATACCATTCATAAAAATCAGGAAGAGGCTCGCTAATGGAAACTAGTATATTTTCATCGTAGCTTTCACAAATAAATTCCAGATCGGCATTCGCATCAACCTCTATATCGGCTGTAATTTTTGATATTTCTTTGGTGAAACCAGAATAGTAACCTGCTGCACCTACTACACCGGATTTTACCAACCAGGCCAAATTGATTGCTTTGTTACTAAAGAAACGATAACTCCCTTCTAAATTATCGGATAATTGATAAATCTCCCATTCATCAACTCCATCAATTTGATAGGGGCCTATAGGATTAAGATCATCAATTGAATTTTTTACATCACTACCATCTTTATAGTAGCTAAGTACAGCACCTGTTTGTGTTAAGATTGTAACAACTCCAGTAACGCTTTGCTCCGCTAACATATCTGCATAAGGAACAGTAACTTCTCTAATTCCACTCGTTGAAACTGGAGGAATAAAGTTCAGACCCACAGTTGGACCAATACTTGTACTACTTCCGGAAAGAGTTTGGTATACATAAACATCCTTATCACTTGTTATGTAAGCATTACCATTATCATCGTACACATCATATAGTAAAATATAGCCTCCTTTTTCAGCAATTGTCCCTACCAATGTACCATTCACAGTAACTTCTGTGTCAGCTTCTGTTGCAACAACAATAGGTCTTTCTGTTGTATTATTCCCCTGCCCTTTCATAACAATATACTCGTCACCAACCTGATCGACAGGAACAATTTGATCCGTTCCAATATCTTGCATATTGCCTAT
>JBFHKL010000534.1:0-1680 GCA_041595375.1 Saccharicrinis sp. | reverse complement strand
TCAGTGTATTCGTAAAACATTAATTTATTATTGTTAGGCGCTAACTTAGCTCTTACCGTAGCTTCGGTAAAGTCTTTACTTAAGCCCTCTTCAGCACTTATATACATCGTTTTTGTAAATTTGCTTAAGTATTCGGCAAGCATTAGGCAAAGTGTTGTTTTGCCGTGCTTTTCTTTGCCATATATAATCCAAATACCATTGGTTTCAGGATTTCCAAATACCTCTTTGTAAATGCCATCAAAAGCAAATGTTTTAAATTTTTTTACCCTTAATTGGTTTATCTTTTTGCCTTTCGGTCTTGTATTAGTAATTCCCTTTGGTGGAGTGGTGGTTCTATCTACATTTGGCTTGTTCATCATTCTTAAGCTCCCATTTTTATTAGTGTTTCTAAATAGCGTAGCGTTGCCTCCTTATCAATGCATCTTTTTATAAGTCGGTTAACTGTTTTTGAATCGGCTGTGTTGGCAGTAGCTACAGCTCCAATTAAGTTTTTGTAAAAAGCTTTCTTCTCTTCGTGATTGGCAGGAACAACCCGTACATATTCATCGCTAAAACGGCTGAATATTTCGGCATAGCCCACTTTTTTATTGTTGATACCGCGGTTTATTTTAGCCCGTAAACCATCGGCACCAATCATATACCAGCCGCATGTACCTTCAGTACTATTCCAAAGCTCTTTTAATTCAAGAAAAGCGTTGTAATCCAAGTCACCAGCTTCATCAAGTACAATAACAGGCTTATTCATCATGTTTAAATAGTACTTTAGGTTTCCTTTTACCTCACGGTATAAGCCTTTATTATCAACACCTACTGTTTTGGCCAGTAGTCTTATAAATTGTTGTTTGGTTTTTGCCTGAGAGCAATCCACGTAAAATGCATTTTTCATTTTGCGCACCACATGGCGGGCGCAAAAGGTTTTACCAATACCACAGTCATCGGCCAGTATCATTGATTTACTAAGCTCTTTACAAAATGTAAGTGAACCTTCAATTTGATCGTAAACAGAAGTGCGTGCAACCCTCCATGTGCTTTCGTGTAGCTTTACATCTAATTCTCTACCTATGGATATCCACATGGTATCAGATAAAACCTTATTGGTTTCACCTTTTTTAATTCGGCTAAAAATACTAGAACTAATACCCAGTGTTTTTGCGTAATGAGAGTCAGAACCGCCATGGTTGTCACGATTGGCCAACATGGCCGCACGTACTTTAGTCTTAAATTCTTCTGAAATTACCATATTCGTTTATTTTAAGAATGAATCACGCCAGCTACGAGCACCGGCATCGTTATTATTTTGGTTGTACATTATTTCCTGATCATCTTCGTGCATATCATCAAGTACCTCGACCTTAGTATAATCATCCTCGTTTGCCTCGTACCTGCTTAATTCTGCAATCTTAAATTTACGCTCCGGTTTTGGAGTAAGGTCTGTATAGCCAATAGGCGCTATTTCTTTGGCAGTTCTTTGAGCATAACCAATAACCGTTTGGCTATAATGGCTTTGTAATTGAATAGCTGCTTTTTGATCAGGTGTTTGCTCAGCTTTAGCACGATTAAAACGCGGCATCTCCATTACTTCGCAAATAAATCGATCTCCTATATAAGCCAATGCCTTAAGTACATCGCCCTGCATATCATCTAACCAATACACATCCACGTTTTTGCCTTCTATTTGCT
>JBFHKL010000533.1:0-1684 GCA_041595375.1 Saccharicrinis sp. | reverse complement strand
AGAGAGTTATTTATCATTTCCTCGTGGGAGATTGAGAGCGGCAGATAATATAAGCTTCCTGTTTGTTCCAAAGGAAAAGAGAGAAAGTTTTAAAGGATAAAGGTATAAGTTTAAAGTATAAAGGAAATACACTCTGAGTATGTGATCTCGGCCTAAGCGACGTAGCTTGGGACTCACTTTTCTTTATTTTGAAAAGACAGAATTGAAGCGAAGCGTAAATAACGAATGCTAAAAAAATGAACCTTGTGAGCTAAAGTAAAAGCCACTCCGGCTTTAGAAGTATAAAGAAATGGAAATATTTAACACCTTATGTAGTATAAGCCAAAAAAAGGCTTCTCTGAATAAACAGAGAAGCCTTTTGTATATCATTAAATTAAAAACACTTTTTAAAACAGCTTAGTTAAATTATTGAACCAATAGCTTTCAATATCACAGATCAAAAGAATATAAACATTGCTTTTAACCCTTTTTACAAAAGACCTTAGTCAACAACTACCCAAACTCTATCCGTCATTCATTGAAATCAAGAACTCTTCGTTATTTCGTGTTTTTCTTAATCTGTCTTGTAAAAAGTCCATTGCCTCAATCTGAGTCATATCGGCAAGATAATTTCTGAGTATCCAAATTCTGTTTAAGGCCTCCTTATCAAGCAACAAGTCTTCACGACGAGTACTCGACATAGTAACATCAACAGCAGGATAAATACGCTTATTAGAAAGTTTCCTATCCAATTGAAGCTCCATATTACCTGTTCCTTTAAACTCTTCAAAAATCACCTCATCCATCTTAGAACCTGTCTCTGTAAGCGCAGTAGCCAAGATAGTTAGAGAACCACCATCTTCAATATTACGAGCAGCACCAAAGAAACGCTTAGGCTTATGCAGAGCATTGGCATCTACACCACCAGACAATACTTTACCCGAAGCTGGTGAAACAGTATTGTAAGCACGTGCTAAACGTGTAATAGAGTCAAGCAATACTACCACATCATGTCCACACTCTACCATTCTTTTGGCTTTCTCCAACACAATATTAGCCACTTTTACGTGACGCTCAGCAGGTTCATCAAATGTAGAAGAGATCACCTCCGCATTTACACTACGAGCCATATCGGTTACCTCTTCAGGACGTTCATCCACCAACAGGATAATCATATAAACCTCAGGATGATTAGCCGCAATAGCATTAGCTACCTCTTTTAATAAAACTGTTTTACCCGTTTTAGGTTGAGCCACAATTAAACCACGCTGACCTTTTCCTATAGGTGCAAACATATCCACTACCCTTACCGAAAGATTATCTCTGCTTCCTGTAGTTAACTGGAATTTCTCAGTAGGAAAAATAGGGGTTAAATGATCAAAAGGAACACGATCACGAACAATCTGAGGTGATCGGCCATTTATCTCTTCCACTTTAATCAATGGAAAATATTTTTCGCCCTCTTTAGGCGGACGAATGCTTCCCAATACACTATCTCCGGTTTTTAAACCAAATAATTTAATTTGTGATTGAGATACATAAATATCATCAGGAGAGTTCAGATAATTATAGTCAGATGATCTTAAAAAACCATAACCATCCTGCATAATTTCCAATACCCCTAAGGCTGAAATTATACCATCAAAATCAAATGATTTATCTTGTTTATCCTGTCTGCGTTGTACATTATCTTTTCCTCTGTTTT
>JBFHKL010000532.1:0-1713 GCA_041595375.1 Saccharicrinis sp. | reverse complement strand
TTCATCATCGGTTAATACATTTAAAGTCTCATTGTCTATAAAATAATTGCCCCCTGTTAAAGTTCCCATTGCTTCGGGTAGTTGTCCCATAACAACTTGACCTCTTGATGTTTCTTTTTCTAAATCTCCGCCTAAAACTCCTGTAACAAGATTAGGCATATTATCTACAACACTTTTTACAGCCTCTTTTAGTGCTGTCCCTTTGCTTAGCGTGGTTGATACATAGCCGTTTTGTATAGCGTCTAAACCATCAAAACCTGATACAGTTGTTATCCAGTCTACACCTTGTTTTGTACTAGAGGCTTCCAGAATATTTCCTGTAAAAATCTCTCTTAATTTAGTGCCATAACCAGCTTTTAAAATTATTTTCCAATACTCAGTTGTACTATATCTATCTTTATATATTTGTCGTCTGGTGCTTTTTTTTAGATTATATAAACTGATTTGACAACTATTTGCAGAGGCATGGACATTTCTAGTGGTATTAAAAACTATAGAAAACGGTGGTGTAATTGTTATAGACACCCCTAAAGGAGTTTCAATTGTTAATTCATAATTTCTTTGGAACTTCATTTTAATTCCTTGTAGTAATTGTCTATTGTTTCAATTTCAGATTCTGACAAAACCCCTAGTTGAACTCTTCCTGTAGTAAAATCATTCACTTGAAACGGTTCCCCACCATCTGAAACAATAACTATTATTCCAAAATTTATAACTCTGGAATATTGTTCTAGTAGGTTTAAACTATTACAAACTCTTTGCCCATATAACTCAAAATCTCCAGAAGTTAAATCCATAAACCATTGCTGAATAGCTGGTCTAAAATATAAAGTAATATAAACAGTATCTCCAGACTCTGCCACCGTATTAAATTTTTGAGTTCCTACCGCTTGTAATCCTGTTAATATTTTCATTTTTTAATCATCTCCATATAAAATACTACTAAGCAATGATTGACTTTTCCCTTGAACTTTTCCAACCTCTTCGGCTTCCCCATCTTGAATTTCTACTCTTGGAACGGTTGTGTTGTTTTCAAATGTAACCGACGTTGTATTATCAAATCTTAACTGTTTCAACGTTACAGAAAAATTAGACACTTGATTTGTTTCTGCATCCTGCGAGACCGCTAGATTAATAATTCTCATATCAGTTAAAAAAGCCCATGGAGTTGTTACATTCAAAAGAGTGTTAGATTGCCAATACCCGTAAAAAGTTTCATAGGCTTGTTGTTGGGCTGTTTTTTCAGAATCGGAACCAGTAAAAAAACTCGCTACATTTCCAGTTCTGTCTAAAACTTGATTTATATTTGATATTGCTGTTTCTGTTTTTGATACTGCATTTTGTGCCGTCTGTACTGCGGAAGGAGTTAAATCCCCCGTATAAGCCTCTATTGTTTCAAGTCTATTGTCTAACTCTTGCACATCTCCCTCTATTCCTGTTTCTATTTTATTAGTTAACTCTCCAACTAAACCATTTAAAGTAACTTGAATAGGCTTTCTGACTTCATGATCATTAATATAACTTCCGCTTTCTGTGTAATGATCTGTAATTTCTGATTCTATATTAATACTCTCTGACTCTGAAATGCTAAACACATATCCAGAGATACCAGAAACTGATTTAGGTTGAACCAATGCAGAATTATAATTATCTAAAAAACCACTGATATCTCCAGTTTGAGAGGCTTTTACTGTTGAATTTAAAATAGTTTCA
>JBFHKL010000531.1:0-1722 GCA_041595375.1 Saccharicrinis sp. | reverse complement strand
TGCGTCTTTTAGGTTTAATTTTGCTTTCCAACCTAATATATTATTAGCTTTTGATGTATCAGCATAAGCCGCAACAACATCGCCTGCCCGTCTATCAACTATTTTGTAATTAAGTTTTTGATTGGAAACTTCTTCAAACGCGGTAATCACTTCCAGAACCGATGAGCCTTTACCCGTTCCAATATTAAACACCTCATAATTATCAGTGTTATTTCCATCAATAAGTCGTTTTAAGGCAGCTACATGGGCTTTGGCTAAATCAACCACATGAATATAATCACGAATACAGGTACCATCTACTGTTGGATAATCATTTCCGAAAACGGATAGTTGTTCTCGTGATCCCATACCTGTTTGTGTAATAAACGGCACCAGATTTTGAGGTGTTCCAATAGGTAATTCGCCAATTTTTACCGATTCATGAGCGCCTATTGGGTTAAAGTATCTTAGTGCAATGGCATTTAATGTATCTGTTACCTTGCACGTGTCCCTTATAATTTCCTCACCTATTTGCTTGGTGTTTCCGTATGGAGATTCAGCTTCTTTTATGGGAGCCGATTCTGTTATTGGCAATGCATCTGCCTGACCATATACCGTACAAGATGAGCTAAAAATGAAATTGGCAGCTTCTTTTTTCTGAAGCTCCTGTAGAATGTAGATGAGCGTACTCAAGTTGTTTTCATAATATAACAACGGAAGGTTTACACTTTCACCCACCGCTTTAGATGCAGCAAAATGAATAACCCCTATAATATCATGATGCCTTTTAAAAAAACCCCTTACTAATTCCTTCTCTCGTAAATCGAGTTTTTCAAACAATGGTTGCTTACCTGTTATTGCGGTAATGCCTTTTAATACTTCTATTGATGAATTTGACAGGTTATCTATAATTACAACTTCAAATCCTTCATTTTGAAGTTCTACCACAACATGCGAACCTATAAAACCCAAACCGCCTGTTACTACTACTTTTTGCGTCATTATGTTTTTTTATAATTTATGTGTGATTGGATGCGCCATTTACCAAAATAGACAATATAAAGCCGCCGTAACAATACACACAACAAAGGAACCGATATTAAATAATGGTGTTGTTTTAAATAATTCCTTACTTAATGTAATACCCTTTTCATCATCTTTTCCTTTATTTTGAAGGTAGCTCAGAACTACTATAACTAGCATAGTAAGTACTGCCGTTAATCCCATTTGGTGCATCCATGGCTTTAACGCTTCAATAGGTATATATTTTAATAACAGTGCTATTGGAATCGATAAAAGCGCTCCCCAAATAGCGGCATTGTTTGTTGTTTTTTTCCAGAATAACCCTAAAATAAATACGGCTAATATACCTGGACTGACAACGCCTGTCCATTCTTGAATAAACTGGAATGCTTGATCGATACCTCCTAAAAGTGGCGCCATTATAACGGCTATTATCAATGCAACTGCTGCCGAAATACGCCCCACATTTACAGTAGCTTTATCATTGGCGTTTTTATTGATGTACTGCTTGTAAATATCCATGGTGAAGATGGTTGATGTTGAATTTAACATCGATGCTAAAGACGAAACAATGGCGGCAGCTAATGCAGCAAAAGCCACACCTTTTAGTCCTGTTGGTAAAAATTGTAATAACCACGGGTATGCCTTATCGGCTTGTCCTGTTGAAGGGATGCTTAATTGTCCTGCCTCTCCTAAACCTGCCATGATTTCAGGATCGTT
>JBFHKL010000530.1:0-1730 GCA_041595375.1 Saccharicrinis sp. | reverse complement strand
GATCCTCAAAATCATGCAAAGAAAGAGGAGTATATCGATTTGTTGGTTGAGCTTAGAAAAAGCAAAGGTTTAACGCGAGAGCAGGCTGCTGAGTTGGTGGTAAAACCGCTGTATCTTTCTACCTTAATGATCAAAAATGGAGATGCTGATGGAGAGGTGGCCGGAGCAGAAAACTCAACAGGTGATGTATTACGTCCTGCTTTTCAGATAGTAAAAACACTACCTGGTATTAGTGTGGTTTCAGGAGCCTTTATTATGATTCTTCCTAATAAAGAGTTTGGAGAGAATGGAATGTTGGTATTTGCCGATTGTGCTGTGCATCCTAATCCTACAGCTGCCGAATTGGCTGAAATAGCTGTTACAACAGGAAAAACAACAAAATCAATTGCTGGTTTCGAACCTCGTGTAGCTATGTTGAGTTTCTCAACAAAAGGAAGTGCTAAACATGAAATGGTGGATAAAGTTGCAGAGGCCACACGTTTAGCTAAGGAAATGGATCCAAACCTTAAAATTGATGGTGAGTTGCAAGCTGATGCCGCTATTGTTGAAGCTATTGGTGCCAAAAAAGCACCGGGAAGCGAAATTGCAGGTAAAGCGAATGTGTTAGTATTCCCTACATTAGAAACAGGTAATATTGCCTATAAGCTGGTTCAGCGAATGGCTCATGCCGAAGCTATTGGACCAGTATTACAAGGTATGGCTGCTCCTATTAATGATTTGTCAAGAGGTTGTTCTGTTAGTGATATTGTCAATCTGGTTGCCATTACAGCAAACCAGGCGGCAGGTAATGTGTAAGCTTTGAGGCAGGTGTTGTTTTATTCAGGTAATTTTAAAAATAATAGATAATGGCTGAGATTTTAGTAGAACCTATTGAAGGTTATGCATTAAGTAAAAATAAAAAGAAAGGCTCTACTTTATTTTCTAAAGTAGGTATTATAGGCTGTGGTAAAGAAGGGCAAAGTATTGCTCGTATTGCCAGTTGGCATGGTATTGAGGTGGTGTTTTTGGAACTCACCGAGGAAAAAATTCAAACGGCAATTTCGACAATCAATAAGGAGCTTGATAATAGAATTGAAAACTGGGGGCTGACATCTAATGAAAAGAAGGCCATCATGAGTCGTATTAAAGGTACTCTTGACTATAAAGATCTGGCTGATTGTGATTTTGTTATCGAAGCGATACGTTCAGATCATAATACAGGGGTACGAAGTATTGATGAACGAAAAGAAGTCTTCAGGAAAATTGAAGAAATAGTTAGTGAAGATACAATTGTTGCAACCAATTCTACAACCATCATCATTACTGAACTGGCTTCAGAAATGAAAAAACCGGACAGATGTATTAGTCTCCACTTTTTTGTTACTTCACCCGAAGCTAAAATCATTGAAGTTGTAAAAGGTTTATATACCACAGAGGAAGTATATAAGAAGGTTTGTACTTTTGTTAAACTGATTAACCGTGACGTTATTCCAGTAGAGGAATCAGCCGGATTGATAAGTGTACGTTTATATGTTACCCTATTGAATGAAGCTTGCCAAATACTTATGGAAGGCATAGCTACATTGAGTGATATTGATAAAACCATGAAAGTTGGTTTAGGTATGCGATTTGGTCCTTTTCGTACTGCAGATATTATTGGTTTAAGTAAAATTTCTAAGTGGATGGAGAACTTATACGAAGAGTTTGGTAATCCTAAATATAAGCCATCGCCATTAATTAAGAGATTGGTT
>JBFHKL010000529.1:0-1737 GCA_041595375.1 Saccharicrinis sp. | reverse complement strand
TTCTTTTTGTCGGATTAGGGTATAACCTAGTTGTTTGTAAAGTGGGCATTGACTCTGTTTCTTCAACCGAAGTGCCGGGAGCAAGAGGATCAAATTTTATAAAACCTAGCTCGTGCCTGCCTTCTTCTTCATTGTAATATACAACTGATGCCCAAAGAATATTTTCCCTATCAAAGAAAACACGTGAGAAGCCGGTAAAAAATGTTGAATCAACCTCGATTTTGTGATAAACTGAATCATCCGTTTCTCTGTAGTACCAATTTAAAAAACGAGGAGATTCTTCAACATAAATTTTTACTACCTGAAATTTTTCTGTTACACAGGCAAGTGCAATTCTGGAAGTATTATCATGGTGAATAAGATCTTGATTTTCATTATATACGACAGTATTTGTTAAATCTTCAACAGTTAGTTTGCCACTATCCAAATTATATTTATAAATTTTATTATCATATCCATTAAAATAGTAAGTGTCACCGCAAAACCATCCCTCTTTTTTGAAACTAAAAGTAACGGAATCTTCCATCAATGCTTCAAGACCTATTATACCGGCGGTATCTTTGTTAAAAAATGTCAGCTCACTGCTTGTGCCCGGATACCAGTAATAATCCTTGTGCTTATGTAAATGCATTCTATTTGCACCTAGAGCCGGGTAGCCACGCCCGTCTGTTGCCCAGGGGTAATGTTCAAAGGATAAAGTTTCAGGATCAAGATGATATAAGCCAGAATATGTGGATGAACCATTTGTCATATCTAGCCAGAATGTTTTATCATCAGTTATATGACACAAATATAAATATGGATCATTAAGGTCTTTTAATAGTGTGTCAATTCTTATAATTTTATTTGGTTTTAGTAAGTAAATTTTATCTAAAAGCCCTAAAATGGCATTTTCACCAGCAAAACAAATAATAGGAGAGCCTTCATGCAGCACTCTATTGTAGTCAATTTTAACAACCTGAGAATCATCTCTAAATTCTTCAACTTTGATTAAAGAATCTGTTCCATAAGGTACTTTATAAAGGCCGGTTTCACATCCAAACCATGCATTATTTTCACTATCAAAAGTAACTTGTCTACCTGCAATTCCCGCTACCTTATGCAGTTTCCCGTATTTAGGTGCTTTAGCAGAATAATTCAAGAACGTAAAAGCAAAAAGTATAACAAGTAAATATTTCATTGGTTGACTCCTTTAGAAATGAAAAAAATTGGCAGATCGGAACTGCTAATCATGAAATGCGTCTTTATAATTATAACACATTAATTAGAAGATTAGTTACATATTATTTTATTATTTATATCAATAGTGTAAAAGGCTCATATTATTAAAATACAAGCCTTTTTATAGGAGTCAAACTTTGCTTCATCTATTCAACGATAAAACCGATGCTGCTTTTCTCGTTGCCGTTATCTATGACAAGGTAATATGCTCCGGTGTGCATACCTACCACATCAATTGTTTTTGTGCCGAAAGCAATGGAGGCATCGTAGCTGTATTCACTGTCTAAAGATTTTACTTTGTTGCCCATGTAGTCGTAAATATCAAACTTTACTTCTTTGCGGAAGTTAGGATTTAAAAAGAATCGTACCGTAGCAGTTCTTTTTGTCGGATTAGGGTATAACCTAGTTGTTTGTAAAGTGGGCATTGACTCTGTTTCTTCAACCGAAGTGCCGGGAGCAAGAGGATCAAATTTTATAAAACCTAGCTCGTGCCTGTTTGTTTCTTCGTTATCATAG
>JBFHKL010000528.1:0-1762 GCA_041595375.1 Saccharicrinis sp. | reverse complement strand
CCAAGTTCATTTACGTAGGTTTTCTGCAGAAGTGTATCACCAACGTATTTTTCGTTAGAAATAATCCTAAGGATTCGATGTGAGGCCCAGGGCTTAGGGCTAAAAGTTGTAACTGCCTCTGCATTAAATATTTTGGCAATTTGATAACCCGGAATGCCGAGTCTGTCAAGAAATTGGTGTAAACTTCCTTAAAGATTTTTCTTAACTCAATTCGTGGAAGGTCAAATACGTCCCTCGAAGTGAATTGCTAGCTGATTAATAATTTTACCCCAGTCCCGAGTCCTCATAGTCCATTTCTTGGTTATATCAATCATTGCCAGATACAGCATTTTCAACAGGGCATCATCGGTTGGAAACACACTCTTGGATTTCGTGACTTTGCGTAGCTGGCGGTTAAAGCTTTCGATGGCGTTTGTTGTGTATATCATCCTTCTGATTTCAGCCGGATACTCGAACATTGTTGCTACTTCATCCCAGTTCTCTTTCCAAGGTTTTACCGCGATATAATACTTCTCGCCCCACTTGTCTTCTAAATCTTGTAGAGCGTTCAAAGCGGAATCTTCGTTGATTGCTTTGTAGATTGGTTTAAGATCATTGACGAATGCTTTACGGTCCTTCCAGGACAGGTATTTCGTTGAATTGCGAATCATATGAACGATGCACCGCTGAATTCTGGTGTCTGGATAAACAGCCTGTATTGCTTCTTTAAAGCCATTCAGTCCATCGATAGACACTATCAGCACATCCTTAACACCACGATGCTGCAAATCAGTTAACACTTTAAGCCAAAATTTACTGGTCTCATTTTCTCCGACCCACATACCTACAACGTCCTTTTTACCGTCCAAATCAATACCTAGTATGATGTAGACTGCTTTGTTGACTATCTTTCCATCCTGACGGACTTTGTAGTGGATGGCATCCATGATTAGGTGGGCATAAACCTCTTGTAGTGGGCGTTGCTGCCATTCCTTTATTACAGGTAATATTTTCTCAGTAATCTGTGAAATCATGGTTGGTGATACATCAATTCCGTAAAGGTTATGTAGATGATCCTGAATGTCTCTGACAGTCATCCCTTTGGCATACATGCTTATGACCTGGTCATCAATACTTGAAACATCACGTTGGTTTTTCTTAATGATTACAGGTTCAAAATCCCCATTACGGTCTCTAGGTATGTCAATTTCCATTTCTCCATAATCGGAACGAACCTTTTTAGAACGAATGCCGTTACGGCTGTTTGTAGTATCCTTGTTCTTATAGTCATACTTGCTATATCCGAGTTCATGATCCAGTTCAGCTTCCAGCATTTCTTGCATGATGTCTTTGAACTGTGCTTTTAGTAGGGACTGGATGTCTTTGACATCCTTAAGCTCGCCTTCTTTCATGAGTTCGCGGATCAGTTGTTTGTCGATGAGTTTTTTCTGGGCCATTATAGTGTTCCTCCTTGAAGATAGATTTAGTTTATACAATCTCAGGAGTTTACACCAATTATTTTACACCCTCTTCTTAACTGTATTGTAATTTATAATAGATTTTAAATTGTTCTATGCCTATTTAAAGTTTAGGAATAAATTATATTATCGCACTATGAAACTTACCTACATATGTGGGGAACTGCTGAATTACAAAGTATATGGAGGAAACTATATCGAAGAAGCTAATGAGTTTTGCTATGTGTCTAGCAATTATTTTTTCACTTATTCCAGTAAGTTCAGTTGCTTATGCAACAACAATTGGAGAAGATATATACTATACT
>JBFHKL010000527.1:0-1762 GCA_041595375.1 Saccharicrinis sp. | reverse complement strand
TACGGGTTCTGTTACCCAGTTTTCGCCAAAACTCCAGTTTAAGTTCTTTTTCTTGTTCTTTCGAGTACATAATACATTAATCCTCTTGTTCTTCCTTCTTACCTGAACTGTAAAGTAAATACAATAAAATTAAACTCCCAATGCCTATCAAACTGCCGCCATATATTTCTGCATTTTTATAGGAGCCATGTATCATGCCAAAGCCCATAATGATGCAAAATGCTGCCGCTATACCAATGTATTTTTTCATATGTTTAAATTTATTTTCAATGGTCATATAGCCTGTCCCACGAAATGCGGGAGAACTCACAAATAAATTCAAGCATTTTCCTGTGTGTAAATTCAATAATTGAATTTGCATGCTCGTTTCATCTTATAAATTGTAAAGCAGATTTTTTTTAGATAAAAAAAATCCCTGCAATGTGTTTTTACAGGGATTAAAAATATCATTTTTTTATGGATTAAAAGCTATACTTAAGCCCTAATACCATTCGGTTATTTGCGTATTCTTGAGAATCAGTTGGTTTCGATTTTTCATCGATGGTGCCATAAGCAGCTACAGTATGTTGCCATTCTAGTCCTACACATAAATTACCAGACATAAATTTCACACGTGGAGCATAGCTATATATATATTCAATATCCGAACCTCGTGTATATTCCGATTCTTCGATAGTCGATTCCTTAGCTGTTCCCAGGTTATGAGTAATTCCTGCAAAAAGTCCAAACTGAATTTTCTCGCTGTTGGTATGAATTTCAGACCAGAAAGAAGATGTTTTAATAGCTTCAAATTCATCGTTTACAATTTCGCCATCTTTTGTTTTTCTTGCAATACCGCCTATCATCACCTGGTCGGTCATATTGCCGCCGTATACGCCTTCTGCTTTTATAGTTATAGCAGGAAAAGTGTAACGAAGTGATAAATTGGTATGCATACTGGTTACCTTGCCATCTGCTATAGCGCTATTGTCGTCAAGGGACAAGGGTTGCACCTGCTTAACACCTATAGTAGCTGCTAAGAAAAATGACTGTGGGGAACCGTATTTTAACTGGAAATCAAATTCAGGAAAATCAGCCATTTCTATTTGATCTAAAGTGCCAGAGTTTTTGAAATCGCCTTGCGATAAGGTCATTAGTGATAATGACATTTTTTCGCTTGCTTGATAAAGATATTTGATTTGAGGATTACGGCTTAATGGGTGGATAGGTACGCCAACCACAAAACTTACTGTGGCAGGATAGTTTTCCGTCACAAATAAAGGATGCCAGGTTTGTCCGGCTAATAAGGAACTTTTATTCCATTTTAATTTTACAAAGGCATGGCGAAGTCGGGGAACAAAGTCTTTTGAGTTACCCGAAGACCCAGCAAAGTCACCCTCAATTTTAGCTGTGGTTATGGCGCCAAAGGCCTTGGGTCCTGATATATTAAAACCTAAACGGGTAATGCCGGCACCATAATCAAATTCACTCTGATCATTCTGATCGTTTCCATTGGCATCGGCAGAGTAGCTATAGGGGTATAAATAACCATGGCCTCCGCGTGCAGTTACCCCTTGCCGGCTGTCGACAAAAGCATCAAGTGCGACAAATCCATAGGGTGTAAAGGTTAATTTTTCTTGTTTCTCTTGAGCAAGAGCATTTAATGATAATAAGACAATCAGACTGAGTAATAACTTTTTCATTTTTTTTAGCTTATAATTCTGTATTTCTTAAATAAAATTTGTTTTTTTATTGAGGTAAATCACTACCGAATTAAACAATT
>JBFHKL010000526.1:0-1764 GCA_041595375.1 Saccharicrinis sp. | reverse complement strand
GTTTCCCAGCCAAAACCACAAACAGAGAAGTCTCCTTATTTTGAATTGGCAGATAAAAACAATGTAAAAATTGATTTTAGACCTTTTATTCAAGTAGAGAGCGTACCAACCAAAGAGTTTAGAGCCCAGAAAGTAAATATACTAGACCATACGGCAGTTATATTTACCAGCAGAACAGCTATTGACAACTACTTTAGGGTTGCTGAAGAGATGCGCATTACCGTACCTGACACAATGAAATATTTTTGTATATCAGAAGCGACAGCCTATTATTTACAAAAATATATCGTTTACCGTAAGAGAAAAATTTTTCACTCCACAGGCAAATTTCACGATTTAATTGAAGTGATTAAAAAACACAAGGATGAAAAGTACTTGGTCCCTCTTTCTGATATTCATAAGCAGGAAATTCCTGATTTATTGGATAAAAATAAAATCAATTACTCAAAAGCTATCTTATACCGCACTATAAGCAGCGATTTAAGTGATTTAAAAGATATCGATTATGATATTCTGGTTTTTTTCAGTCCCTCAGGAATTGCTAGTTTATTGCAAAACTTTCCGGGTTGGGATCAAAAAGAAACTAAAATAGCTTCCTTTGGCCCTGCTACTGCTAAAGCGGTAAAAGAGGCAGGTTATAGACTTGACATTCAAGCTCCTATGCCTCAGGCGCCATCGATGACTATGGCTCTTGAGCAATTCATAAAAAAACATAATAAAGCTCAAAAATAGTCCGGCTATATAAACCATGTAAAAGGGCATTTTATAATGCCCTTTTTTTATCTCAATTTTGTTCTAAATCAATAGCTATCATACCTCTGATTGATATGGCCTCCTCCAACTACTCATTCAAAAAAACAGAAAGGTTATGCAGCCATAACGTTATCGAAGCTTTATTTACAACAGGCAGTTCTTTTGTGTGTTATCCTTTTCGAGTAGTATACATGCAAACAGAATTACCCGATGACATACAGTCGCAAGTGATGTTTAGCGTATCAAAAAAAAGATTTAAAAGAGCTGTACACCGCAACCTGATAAAAAGAAGAAGCAAAGAAGCCTATCGTCTTCACAGACATGAGTTTACAAACTTTTTAAAGGAGGAGCATCAACAAATTGCTTTTGCAATGGTTTATCTACCATCGGATCAATTACCCTTTACAGCCATAGAAAAAGGCATTAAAAAGGCACTGATTAAACTCGAAGGGGCTTTATCAACGATTAACAAAAACGAAGCAAGTGTTTAACACAATAGCGATGTATATCAAAAAAGCATTGGTCTTTATTTTAATTATACCAATTAAAATATACCAATACGCCATCTCTCCAATGCTGGGAGCGTCGTGCCGATATACACCCACCTGTTCAACATATGCCATACAAGCTTTAAAAAAACATGGCCCTTTGAAAGGAACTTATCTGGCCATCAAACGCATTTTAAAATGCAATCCCTGGGGCGGGCATGGTCACGATCCTGTTCCATAATAATATTGTTATTACAACTAAAAAGTTTATTTTCGTAGGTTATAAAAATGGAAGATAATATGGAAACAACCAGACAAAAAAAAGTGTCGAGATTGTTGGAGAAAGAGATAAGCGAAATGTTTATTAAAGAAGCAAAATCACTTACCTTAGGAGCTATGGTGTCAGTATCGAAAGTTAGAATCTCTCCTGACCTGGCCAATGCTAAAGTATATATCAGTATATTCCCATCTGGGAAAAAAGATACTATTTTTGCCGAGATAAATACACATAACTCTTTAATGC
>JBFHKL010000525.1:0-1780 GCA_041595375.1 Saccharicrinis sp. | reverse complement strand
TTGCTTAAAATGCATTGCTTTCCAAAAATGGCATCATAAAATAGCGGAGAATATTTTTACTCACCAGGTACACATTTACAAGACGCTTGTATTCATCCAGTGAATCTACCTACCGAAGTGGTCAAACGGGGTCCCGATAGAGGATCAGGAGTAAAATCTGGGTCTATGCAAAAATTTTGCATAATCTATAAAGGAAAAACTTCACATCCACAACTCCTCTGAACTGCCTTCTAAACTCCTTTATTTTTGCATTGAATGATTCCGCTGCTGCATTTGTGCTTCTGCCATTAAAATAATTGATGATGGTTTCATGGTGTGTTTCAAAAGTGCGCCTGATTGTTGCAAAAGCGTTAAATCCCGCTTGTTCAATTTCGTTAAACCACTGGGCTAATTTTGTTCTGGCTACATCAGGTAAAATTTGACGATTGTAAATTTCATATAGCTTATAAGATAAGTTGTAAGCCTTCTTAATATCAGGGTATAAATCAAACAAAATTTGGGCTCTCTCCCATTGAGGAAGCGTCCATCGTTCTTCTGGTTTAAATAATAAATACCTGCTTCTGGCTAATAGTTGTCTTCGCGTGTCGCCATTTGACAACACCTCAGGTTGATAGTCCAGTCCTTTCTCTTTGGCCTGTTTGTAGGCTTTGTTTTCTTCATCGAGTGTTTCCCAGCGGTGTTTTATCCGAATATCCTGAACAGCCTCATAAGCCAGCTTCTGAACGTGAAACCGGTCGGTTACTCGTTTGGCACGTGGAAAACACTTTTTGATGATCAGATTCATGTTACCAGCCATATCCAAGGTTACCTCACGTACAATCTTTCTTTTATTCGCAGAAAAGTGTTCCTGTATTAACTTGATAATATCACCCGACTGAGTGCCTTTAAACATGCCAACAATAGTGCCTTTTTTCCCTTTTCTGCCTTTATTGGTAATGATTGTATAAAGCTCTCCATTTGATAAAGCTGTTTCATCAATCGTCAGATAAGGACCAAGATTTTTGGGGTATACAACATATTGTTCGGCATGTGG
Organism: Saccharicrinis sp.; assembly: GCA_041595375.1. Taxonomy (GTDB): domain Bacteria; phylum Bacteroidota; class Bacteroidia; order Bacteroidales; family Marinilabiliaceae; genus Saccharicrinis. The sequence continues at coordinate 747 of JBFHKL010000525.1, read as the reverse complement.
GCCTTGTTTCCAAGTGTAAAAATCACTCAGTTTTTCTTTGTACTGACGTTGGAAATTTCGTCCGTTAACCCCAAGGTAGGTCTCCAGACTTTGGCAGCTGATAGCATTAGTATCGACTAATTTCTTTTAAAAAAGCAGCATACTCTTCGCTCATTCGAGTACCCTGTGCAATCACTTCCCAATCTCTGCTAACCTTTTTTATTTGGCCATCAATTTCTACATCCCAGCGTCTTCGTTTTACGCTTAAAGTTACCAACATACTTCGAATAGGATAGTCGTTAATCTTCCTGGGTTCCATAAAACCTGACGCCTTGTAAATGTGGTTCTTGTATTCTTCTGGTATAATGGCCTTTTCTTCTAAATAAAGCGTTAATTTTTTGTCATATACATATTGACCACTAGATTCTTTATCAAATCCTGTTATTGTAAAATAATCCAGGATACCTTCCGGTAGAAATAACTCCAGAATTGATGTGTTGAGTTCTTTTTCCATACTCTGCAAAAATCGGGTTTTTTAAGTTTAGACCCAACTTTTGGGAGTGATCCCCTTTTTCACCCTTTCCACCCTTTCCACTCTTTTCCCCTTTGAATGGTACTGCGTAAAAGCGGGAGCCCCGAGTAATCGGGATAAAATCCGGTCGTCGCCGACCTTTAATAAAAAGCTCCGATTCATATTTTTGAGTCGGAGCTTTTTTTGTTTCTAGTGACCTGGCGAGTACTGTTTTAATTCACTCTGCGGATTCCTGC
>JBFHKL010000524.1:0-1784 GCA_041595375.1 Saccharicrinis sp. | reverse complement strand
TTTTCCTATATCGGATTATCCGACAATGATGCTTTAATTAGGCCTAAAATAACCTACGATTTTGACGATAGTTTTTCCATGCTTTTAGGAGGAAATGTTTTTGTTGGTGAGCAAGAAGGACAATTTGGGCAATATCAAGATAATTCCATGATCTACACAAAAATAAAATACAATTTCTAATGAATAGTATGTTAGGACTTATTCAACTGAATGTTCTAGTCATTTTATTTTCATCATTTTAACCAAAAACATCGATCTAAGTGTTGTGTTGCAGAATTTAAGAAATCCAGATGGAAAGATATTTTAGCCTTCCTATTCAAAGCATAGGGGGCTCAAGTTATAAATCCATTGGCATTTCGAATAAGCCAGAATTCAAAGAGGCCTCTTTTAATCTCGACGTCGAAAGTTAAAATGATTTACGTGTAAAAATAACGACGTACTCACATATGACTTTGATGAGGAATTTATAAAGAAAAACATTACAGCTTCAGTCCTTTTATTTCAAACAGAAACATATAATCTAACATTACGGTGCTTAATAATAGGGCACATTGGCACCATTATTACTCGCCACCATTAAAAACAAAAATCCCCCATAATCAGAAGATTACAGGGGATTTCGTGATTCGGCTGGGACTCGAACCCAGAACCTACGCCTTAGAAGGGCGTTGCTCTATCCAGTTGAGCTACCAAACCATTCTTTTTTTTTGCGGATGCAAAGATACTGTTTAATCTTCAAGTACCAAATTTCACCCCATAAAACTAGAGCACAAGGTTGCAAAAGTGTTACGCTTTTAAAATCGATACCGGAGAAACAGATCTTTACATCTAGTGAACAAGCACTTACACCACCATTAATCCAGCATGATCGCCGGTGATGCATTCGCCGCCGTTAGGGGTTACGATAAAGGTTTCTTCAATACCTACCATACCCACTCCAGCAATGCCTTTTTTAGGTTCCACAGCGAAGCACATTCCTTCTTCTAATGGCATTTTAAAGCGGTCAGCAATCACTGGCATCTCGTCGATAAAGAGACCAATACCATGCCCTAAGAACTTAACTTGGCGATTGCCATAGCCCATAAAGTTTTTTAGAAATTCGGGCGAAAGCCCTCCCATCACATTTTTATAAATATCCTCAGGCAATACTCCGGGTTTCAACTGCTCAACAATACGATTCTTGACATCCACACAAGCCAAATGCTCACGCATCACCTCCTCAGCAGGTTCCTGACCGAAAGAGTAAATCATAGTCTTATCGGTATGATAACCATTAATATTAACCGGAGCATCAATAAACACCAAATCGCCCTTGCTTAGCTTACGACTAGTAGTCCCCATAAAAGGCACAGCAGGGTTGAGCCCCGCATTACCACCAGGACCATCAAAATGCGTAGGATACAAGGCATTATCACCTATTGCCACCTGCCCTACCAACAAGTTGGTGTCGAACATCGAAAAGCGCGCGACTCCTTGGTGACCAGCTTTCACGAAAGTGTTAAACATCTCGCCAATAAGGTCAGCCTCAGACATGCCTTCGCGTAGTATCTTGGGTATATCGTGCTCCAAAACTTGCTGATGGATGGCACCTGCAGCGCGCATCTGTTCTAGCTCGTAAGCACTCTTTTGCCAACGAAGGTTACTGATAACACCTCCAATAGGAAGTACCTTTTCGGTCACAAAATATTTCGAAAAACGATCCCATAGGCTCATAGGAATAAAATCCTTCTCGATGTAAGCTGACGTAGGAATGCTATCGTAAGCTGCCGCCGCATCACGGTAGC
>JBFHKL010000523.1:0-1788 GCA_041595375.1 Saccharicrinis sp. | reverse complement strand
TAGGTGCTTTTTTATCTTTAACATCATGCGAAGATTTTTTAGATAGAACACCCTTAGATGAGGTCTCGGAAGCTACTTTTTATAGTAACCCTTCGGATTTGGAGGCTGCGGTAAGTGGTTTTTATAATGACTTACCAGGCTGGTCTGCATTGTCGATAGGGTTTAATATATTGCCAGATATGTATTCCGATTTAGGAACTGCACAGGAACCCAGTAATCGATTAAGTGGACTAAGTTATAGTGTGCCTACTTCTGCATCAGCAAGTGTGTGGAGTTGGGATGAGGTTCGAGAGGTGAACTGGTATTTAGACCATGTTGATCAGGCTACTGGAGATCAAACCTTGTTAGATCAATATATTGGGGAGGGTTATTTTTTTAGAGCCTATTATTACTTTGAGTTGTTAATGAAATATGGCGATTTGCCTATTTTTGCAGAGTATTTTGACAATACAGATGAGGAGTATATCTATGCTTCCAGGGATTCCAGAAACGAAGTTGTTGAGTTTATGATTGCGGATCTGGATACTGCGATTGCTAAATTGCAATCTTTCCCTGATATTTCATCTACGCCACGAATAAGTAAAGAGGTAGCTCAGTTATTTAAGGCTAGGGTGGCGCTTTACGAAGGTACATGGGAGAAGTATCATGCCGGTACTGATTTTGGTGTGGATGGAGAGGATGGATCAGAATTTTTGCAAATTGCTGTTGATGCTGCCGAAGATGTTATAGATGCCGGTGTGTTCTCGTTATATGGTGACTACCAAACATTGTTTAATGATATGAGTTATGGTGATAATAGTGAAGTAATGCTTTGGAGAGATTATAATTCAATAGAATTAAGCATCGCTAATGTTTTGCAGCAACAGTGGCCTAACAGATGTGGGTATACCAAATTTGCAGTCGATAGTTATTTATGCCTGGATGGAGATCCAATTTCTGTGAGTGATCTTTATGAGGGTAATACAAGTTTGGCTACCATAGAAAACAATAGAGACCCAAGATTAGCAGCAACAATCATGGTGCCGGGCGATTTGGAAGAAATTGATGAAAATGGTGACTCGGTTTTTTGGGCTTATCCTAATTTTGATGGCACTAATACCAGTTTAACAGGATATGAATCCGAAAAATATAGAAACGTTGAGTATGATTCAAATTATGATGATTTCACAGAAGATTCGCCAAGAATTATTTTTAGATACGCTGAAGCCTTGTTGATTTTTGCTGAAGCTAAGGCTGAACTGGAGACAATTACTCAAAGCGATTTGGATAAATCTGTAAATCTATTACGCGACCGTGTTGGAATGCCTCATATAACATTAGGAGCAATTACTATAGATCCGGATTGGCCTGATTATGGTTATACACTATCCAATATTTTATATGAATTACGCAGAGAGCGTACTGTTGAGTTGATGGCTGAAGGATTTAGAGCTGATGATTTTTACAGATGGAGAGCGCATACTTTATTTGATGGTGATCAGCCTCGGGGAGCTTATTTGGAAGATGGTATTGTTAATACCACTTTAGATTTAGCTGATGCTGTTGTTGATGATGAAGGTTTTCTTTTGCCTTTTGCAAGTACCGGAGATTATAATTTTGACGAGTCTAAAGCATATTTATTACCAATACCTTTAGATGAATTGCAATTGAATGAAAATCTGGAACAAAATCCAGGTTGGTAATGGTTGATCTTTTTTAACTATTATTATTCTAGTATGTTTAATTGAGTAAAAGGGAGAACTTAGGTTCTTCCTTTTTTTTTGTGTTCATTTCTTTGTGACCAGAAGG
>JBFHKL010000522.1:0-1815 GCA_041595375.1 Saccharicrinis sp. | reverse complement strand
GACTCTATTGGTTAACAGCTTATAGTAGCTATTGGACGTTGGTCTTTGGCTTATGTTTATGTGTTTTCACTTCAGGACTTAGCATCTATTGGTAAAGCTTTAAAGCTTACAAAAGCTATAAACCAGTGTACTGTTTAAAAAGTATATTTAGTGCTTAAAAATTAAATACAAATAGCAAATAGACTACCCTAACAACAATTTGATTTAGCGAATAACAATAGCTGTAACCACAATATGCCCCACCTCCTTATTCAGGGCATCCATTATTTTATCTTTAAGCATCAGTAATTCATTACGCATCACGCTGGAATTAATACTCAAATACAAGGTACCGTTATTCATAAATATTTGTGTAGTAGCACGGGCAACATTTTTACCAATCACCTTTTCCCATGACCTAGTAACCCTATTTTCCAACATCTTATGGTCTAAGTGTTGTCGTTTCAATATCTCAGTAATGATATTTTTTATAGGTTGTGCTTGTTTTTTCTCCATTAGTTATTGATTGTATTATAGTTTACTATTTCACCATTATTCACGATGAAAATACTACTTTCTTTATTTATTTTCTCCAAAACGGGTTCTATCCTATTTATTTGCGTATCGGTAATAAAAATCTGGTTGAAGGAATCATCCCCCACCAGTTCTATCAACCTATCTCCTCTTTGAACATCAAGTTTATCAAAAATATCATCTAACAGTAAGATAGGTTTAGTCTTTTTATGTTTATCTAAAAATTTGAATTGTCCCAATTTCAGCGCAATTAAAAAGGTCTTTTTTTGACCTTGAGAACCTATTTTTTTAATAGGATATCCATTGATTTTAAACTCCACGTCATCTCGGTGTATCCCCTTTGAACTATAGCCTAAAATTACATCCTTTTGCCGGGCTTCTTTCAAATTATCTTCAAAATTTGCATCTAACAAATGAGATTTATACTCAAACTCAACCTCTTCATTATAGCCTGATATATAGTTGTACACCTGATGAAAAATAGGTTTTAATTCATCCAGAAATTGCTGACGTGCGTTGGATATTTTCTGACCATAGGAGATCATTTGCAAATCCCATATATCAAGCATATTATGATTTTCACTATTCAAATGCGATATCCCCTTTAAAAATGCATTTCGTTGCGCCAATAACTTATTGTAATGAATCAGATACTCCAGATAACTCTTATTATACTGAGAGATCACACTGTCGATATATTTTCTTCGTAATTCACTGCCATCAATAATTAAACTCTCATCCTGAGGCGAAATCATTACCAGGGGCAACAGTCCAATATGGTTCGAAAGCTTATCATACTCCTTTTTATTACGCTTAAATTGCTTTTTTTGTCCTTTTTTAAAGCCACAGTATATCAGTTCGTCCTGTCCATTCACATCATAAGTACCCTGAATGACAAAAAAATCCTGCTCATGTTTTACACTCTGACTATCCAGAGGATTAAAAAAACTCTTGCAAAAAGACATATAATAAACTGCATCTAACAGGTTTGTTTTACCCGTTCCATTTTGACCAACAAAACAATTAATGCCCTTACATAGAGCCAATTGAGCCAGTTCTATATTTTTAAAATTTACTAAATGCAGTTGCTTTAAATTCATACACATATTATTTCAGATGACAAATGTAACGATTCCAAGCTTAAAACCTCAAGGTAGCTATCAATCAAAAACATTAAATTGTGTAATAAAATATTGAGCACTTATTTTGATTTTTTCACAAAACAACTACATTTGCGTAGCAATAAAAATTAATAAATCCATGTCGAATAAGGAAAAACAATATGCTACGGAAACTAGCATG
>JBFHKL010000521.1:0-1857 GCA_041595375.1 Saccharicrinis sp. | reverse complement strand
TTGCGGTCTTTCAGGAGCGAAGCATAACGAACGTTAAACTCATACAATCCGTTGCGCACTTTGATATTACCGATGGACATATCGTTATCCTCCAAAGCATCCACAAAGCTGGAACGGTCGACGCCTATCAGGTTTAACTTGTCCATATTCACATTGATTACCAGCTCGGGATATTCAGTGCCACTAATATCGGCCATGGACACTTCGGGCAACTGCTCCACTCTTTTCTTTACTACCTGGTCGCAAAACTCGCTGAGCTGCATAAAACGTTCTTCGTCAGCAGAATCTTTCAGGCTCACGTTGAGGTAAAAAACGGGTATGTCGGTGGCCGAAGTTTTGATAACCCTTGGACGGTCAAAACCTTCGGGCATGGAATACATCAGGGCATCAACCTTTTCGTTTACCTCGATAAAAGCATAGTTGATATCAGTACCGTATTTAAATTTGAGCCTGATATATCCCTGACCGTTAGTAGCGGTGCTCTCAATGTCTTCGAGGTGAGTAACCTGCAAAAGCTGTCTCCTAACCTTGCGGACATATTGTTCTTCCATCTCGTTGGCGGGCTTTTCGGCCACGTTCAGTTTAACGATGATTTCCGGGATGTCCACCTCCGGCATCAATGATACGGGTATCAACCCTGTTGCCACCAGACTCATCACCACAAAAGCGATAAATATTACCGTGACGGCAATGGGGCGTTGTATTAAGAATTTTACCATTGTTTTTTAGATTCTTATTTTATATACAAAGGATAAAAGGTTTTATTTAAATTTTACTCCAACTGCATTGGCGCTTCACCCAAACCCGACTTCATTTCTTGTCTTGAAACAAGAAACGAAACAAAGAAATTCAAGACTGCTTTTAAAATAACTTTCTTATTTAGCCTTAAGCTTAAGTGCGGCCGGGTGATTTTTGAACAAGTTTTCAACTTCCCGGTCTTACTAAAGCTTAACATTAAAACAAAAGTCATTTTAAAAAGAGGCCATTTCCCCTTGGCGCAAAAAGTGATGTCTATGTTGAGATAGGCGCACATAATATCAAATTACCTTTCCAATATTTTTTCGAATTGATCCATTAGGCTTACTTCGTTTTCAAAATCGTACAGGCACAGGTTACGCATATAATAATACTGAGACCAATAGTCGTGCAAGGCATCAATATAATTTGATCTTGCGCTTTCCTTAGCTTCCTGAGCATTATTAAGGTCGGTCACATTTACTTTTCCTAACATAAATTGTTGCTCAGTAGCTTCCGATGCTAACCGAGCAATACTATCTGCCAATTCTGTGGATCGCAACTCACTCTTTCGTAAATTGAAATCGTTAGTTTGTTTTTGTATAGATGCCAATAAAATATTTTTGTAATATTCGTTTTGTTGTATTACCAATTCTCTATCCAAAACTTTTTCCTTTATTTCCCTTTTTGACTCTCCCCAGTCAACCAGAGGCATACTTATGCTTATTTTGAAACTTTGCTTCGAAAGCAGATCTTTGTATGAATCTACAAAATCGTTGGTACTTTGGTTATAACCGATTCCTGCACTCATACTTAAATCGAACCTGTCTTGTTTAGCATCGTACAGATCTTCATCGGCCTCAATCAAATTTAAATTATATTCGTCAAAGTCTGGGTTATTGGTCATAGCAGTTTGTTGTGCTTTGGCTACATCAATAAACTCCAACCGCCCTGTTTGCGGAATAACCAATTTTATTTGTATATCAGAAGGTAAGTTCAGATAAACACACAAATCGAGTCGGGCACTTTCTAAATCGTTCACCGATTGCTCCAGATCAATTTTTGCATTTACCTTTTTGAGCTCCAGATTGAGTAAATCATCACGAGAGATTGCCCCTATTT
>JBFHKL010000520.1:0-1874 GCA_041595375.1 Saccharicrinis sp. | reverse complement strand
TCCGATTATGTACTTGAAATGCAAAAGAACTCCTGTTGAAGCAAAATATGATGGAACTTATGAACGATTCAATCAGATTGTAACGCGCGAAGGAATTACCCATTTTGCTGAAGCAGGAAAGCCCCATGTTGAATCGTTTCACCGACAAATGGAAAAGGCTAAATGAAAAAAAAGGCAATTATTTAAAACATGAAACGACCATGTGAAATTAAAGTATTCAATTTTTCATAAAGCGGGACAGGATAGGGTCAAATGAAGATAAATTATAAGCATATATGAAACAAAGAAAAATTTCTAATATCATTTTAATTCTGCTGCTAATTGTTTTTTCAGCAGAAAGGGGATCCGCATCAAAAAAGGAAAGTTCAAATTCCGGATGGACAGTTTTACCAATACCTGAAAATTGAGGATAGAGAATTGACCTATAAAGTATTTGATGTTGAGGGTAATATTGCTGATTCATTTAATCTAAAGAAATAAGTCATGAAGAATTTTTTGTCCGGCTTGATTTGTTTAATGGTATTTAGCTCGGCTGGATATGCCCAAACGAAAGAGAAGCTAAAATTTAATGAAAACGGAGAGTTTAAAATTGTTCAGTTTACTGATACCCATGTAAATCTTGAAAAGGGAGAGAACATTAATATTTTCACCCCTTTACAAGAAATTATTGAAGAAGAAAAACCTGACTTGGTAGTTCTTACAGGAGATATTGTTACTCAGGATAATCCGCAGGAAGGATATCTGCTTTTTGAGAAAGTATTTATGGAAGCAGGGATTCCATGGGTAATGGTTTTTGGAAATCACGATTCGCAGGGCTCTTTTTCAAGGAAAGAACTGGCCGATTTTTTGCAAAATAGGCCACTCTGTTTAAATAACGATTCAGGCGAAACCGACGGAAATTCAAATTTCATATTATCCCTTTTAGGGAAAAGTAATAAAACGGAAGCTTTACTTTATTTTATGGATTCGAACGTCAGGAGCACCTTACAACCACTGGTTAAAGATGATGGATGGTTTACCAATAAACAAGTGAACTGGTATCGCGATAAAAGTGAAAAATTCTCAAACATCAATGGGGGGAAACCTTATCCAGCTCTTGCATTTTTTCATATACCACTGCCTGAATATGAGCTGGCCTGGGAAAATAAAGAAAACCAACGGGTGGGAAAAAAAAGAGAAGATGTGTGTTGTCCTGATATTAATACAGGCATGTTTGCTGCAATGCTTGAATGTGGGGATATTATGGGAACTTTTGTTGGGCACGATCACTACAACGATTACATTATAAATTATTATGATATTGTGTTGGCCTACGGACGGACTTCCAAGTTGAGGAATCAGAAAAAACCACCACTTGGTGGGCGGGTAATAGTTTTAAAAGAAGGACAACGGAAATTTGATACCTGGATTCGGGAAATAGATGGAGAAAAAGTTCTTCAGGCTACTTGGCCAGATTCATTCGAGCAATAAAAATTGATACACTACCTGGTTCAAATTATGAACGTTATAAACCGACCTTATTTGGACAAATACATTAAAGAACCGGTTCCTGGTGGGAGGAGATTATGAGAAGATTTGTAGTGATATTTAATTTAAAATCTGTAATATTAATAGTGCTAAAAAGTTGCCTTTTCAGAATAGTTATTTCGCACATATTTTATGAATAAACCAATTAAATAATAACAAACAAATTTAAATTAATGGAAACCAAAAAGTTGAATTGGAGTAAATTACTCCCTGTATTTTTGTCGTTTGTGATAATGGGTTTTGTTGATATAATTGGGGTTGCAACCGGCTATATTAAGCAAGACTTTCAGGTATCTGATTTTATTGCCCAGTTTTTACCTATGATGGTATTGTTGTGGTTCTTTGTT
>JBFHKL010000519.1:0-1880 GCA_041595375.1 Saccharicrinis sp. | reverse complement strand
TTGGAATGATTTAACTTCAGGACAGTATCAATTAATGGGGCATTCCATATCCGACATCGCTCTTAGCGATTATAGTACATCTTATGCAGGAGGTTATAGCCTGTATTATTATGATAGTGGATGGGCCGCAGTGAGTAGTGATAGTGATTTTGATACGAACCCTATGCGTGGCTATGATTTTAAATTTACTACCGATGGGGAAGATTTATCTTATAATGGCGTGCTAAATAACGATGATAGTTATACCTATACTGCCGATGTGAGAGCATGGCATCTGGTAACAAACCCTTATCCAGCTTATATTGATGCAGCAAGTGATGGTTTTGATTTCGGAGGATTTGAGAATACCATTTATATCAGGCAAGGAGATAATGTAGTATGTACGTATGATTTGTCTGATCCGGATAATCCGGTAGCTGTTAATGGCGGAAGCAATATACTGTCTCCTAATCAAGGTATTTGGGTATGGACCTCAACAGCAGGTTCAGAGATATCTATATCGAGTTCAGCCAGAGAGCATCAAACCACAGCCGTATCTTTAAAAAGTAGTTCTTCAATAAGTAGTAATGTATTACGTTTTGAGTTGGGGAGTGATTATTCTACCGATGAAACCGTATTGGTATTTAGCGACAATGGTTCTGAGTCGGCTAATAGCTATGATGCAGATAAAATGTTGGCCTATGGCTCAATAGCCAATTTATATAGCTTAAAGGATGGTGATGACCTGGTAATAAATGCCTTACCTAAAGTAGAAAGTGAGACAGTAGTTCCGTTGGGCTATAAAGTAGCGTCAAGTGGATTGGGCGAGTTTACGATTACAGCCACCAATCTGGATGATTTTGATGCGGACTATTCCGTTTATTTAGTTGATCTGGATGAAGATGTGGTGATTAATCTGAGAGAAGAATCGAGTTATACCTTTACGCCATCAGAAACACAAGATGATGATCGCTTTGAAATCAGATTCGAGAGTGAAGCAGTCACCACAGCTATTGATGATGAAGAAATCGCAGTTTCAAGTGCCAATGTGTTGATTTATTCCGTGAAACAAAGGGCTAAAGTTCAGGTATCTAATGATGTGTTGTTGGGTAGTGATCGAATGATTGAGGTATATAATTTGGCAGGTCAGTTAATCAGTACTTCAGAGCTAAATACAACAACAACAGAGTTTGATTTGCCACAAAGCAATACCGTGTATATTATTAAGGTAAGTGTTGATAATGGATCGTATCAGGAAAAGGTGGTAAGTTTGAATTAATAGTAGAAGTAAAACCTTTTCCAAAGTTCAAAACTTTGGAAAGTATATAAAACAAGCGAGGGCTTCACTTTAAGTGAAGCCCTCGCTGTTTTTATATCGTTTTCGTTGCTTGATTGAGGGAAGATTGTGGCTGTATATTCCTTACGTAAATTGTAATTTTATTATGTTATATTCTTGAGAATCTTCTTTTTACCCAGAATTTAATATTTCATAAAAAATAACGGTCTTTGCACATAAGAAGTGAAACTTTTTTAATTTTTTGCGTAAACAAATAATGTGTTGAGTTATAAAGTTCTTAAGTCTATCTTTTTAATGGCTTAAATCTTTTTTTATTGTGTGGTAATTTTAAATTGAAGGTATATGAAAAAGGTATACGCTTTTTTAGTTGTGTTATTATTTGGTTTTGGGGTAGGCGTTAGTTATGCGCAGCCTTCTTCCTATTATTACAGTGAAACAGGAACTTATGATTATTCTGAAGTATCGGCATGGGATGGTTCACAGCCTCCTGCAGATGGGGATTTGGGTGATATGATTTGGATTCCATCTGGTTCCATAATCACTAAAACTGATACGGGGAGCGGAGATGATATTATCGCTGGAGGAAGTTACTACACTTATAGTG
>JBFHKL010000518.1:0-1898 GCA_041595375.1 Saccharicrinis sp. | reverse complement strand
CTAAAGTTAAAGTTTTAATACCAGAGTGCCACTAAAACATAAAAGCCCTTAGAAAGGCTCTAAGGGCGTTTTAAAGGGTGTCAGGTTTAGTTATTTAATCAGTTCAACTTTAAAATCCTGTTCGACTAATTTTTCCATTAATATATAAGTCTCTTCTACCTCATCCCGACTATCTACATAATCACTAGTGATACAGTCAAAAGTGGCAATGTCATTAGTATTATCTAAGATAATCACATCTTTAAAAATGTATCCTATTTCTAATATGATTGATTTCAGTACGGGTAATTTATTAGAAACGTTATTTATTTTAATTCTCATCATTAACTCCTTAATCGCAATACTTGATCATAAACTCTTCAAAACTAAGTTCACCACCATCAGATTGATATTTCTTAAACTTTTCTTTGTTGATTAGGCTAAATAGTTTGTCCTCTTTACGTTGGATAGCTTCAATTTTGTTTTGGGCGGCTTTTGTTAGTTCCGTCTGGTAGCCACTGTTCCAAGCCTTAAAACCTCCTGCAATGTTTTGATAATCATTTTCAATAGCATCAATCGCATTTTGACAAGCTTCTATAGTATTTAGGTTTGATAGTTTAACGTTTGAATAGTGCATGGTTCTTCCCTTTTATCGGGTGGTGATTGTTTACTGTTTGTAGGTCTTGGGTTTCAAACTTCGGTATGGTGTATCCCCCTCCCTCAGCGAATCTAATTTCTGCCTGTCTCGGTTCGTCCAGCTGTTCCCGTTTGACCGTTCCCTTGCCTATGTGTATATAATAGCAAACTGATTTATGATTGCAAGCATTATTTTCAATTATTTTAAATTAACTTTCACACTCAACAGAACTAACCTTTTCAACCTGTTCACTATATAATCGAGTTTCAATGATCGTTAAACTATCCAACGTTTCAACCACTGTTACTACTTGGCGAACTACTCGACCCCCTTTGCTATCCTTAAAACTACATAATGCCATTGGTAGACCGCTATTTGCAGCAATAACAACTTTAACAGGCGTATCTTGTTGTACTTGGTAATGTTCGACTTGTGTAGCTGTTGCGCTTGCATTATTACTTAAAACTAGGAATGAAAATAACACTGATAATAAAATGAAAGTTCTCATAATGTTTCCTTTTTGATAGTACCGTTTAACTGTAAGTTACTTTATCAAATAGCCTACACAACGGCAAGCTATTTTTTAAAATAATTTATATTTCAATGGAGTGTTTAAAAACTTTCCAGCAATCGGTTAACATCTTAAAGGTATTATAAGTCCCTGTTTTATCTGTTATCTCACCTTTCCACATAATACGAAAACCTTTAAAATTGTTTTTCCTACAAAGGTTTACAGCTTCATTACAACAAGTTGATAAAGATTTTCTACCATCTAAAGGAATAATATTACCTTCATCTTCCACTAACATTCGCATTTTAGAGTTCGAACTTTCTTTATAGATTTGGATATATTGACCTTTCATAATATTCACCCTTCAAGTAAATTGTTTTCTTTGATGCATTAATATTAACAGACTGAAACTTTATTGAAGTATAACTGAACTATTTTAGAATGTAACCCTTTTAATTAAACAATTTCAAATTTATATTCAGTTTCTGAGCCATCATCGTTTAATAATGCACCTGATAAGCTAAGGCATTCACCTTCGTCAACAATATATTCCGCAACTCCTACCGCATCATAATTTTCATCATCAGCATAAAGCCCATTTTTATCTACAAACTCACCCATGCCAGAGAATGTTAAAACAACCATCGAATTACCAGAGTTGTCTTTTTCAGTGTAATCAATACAGCCGTCAACATCAACATATAAACCAGAAAAATGATTTCCGAAATCAGAACAGTTGTCTTTAATTGCTTTAACTAGATCTTTTTTATT
>JBFHKL010000517.1:0-1903 GCA_041595375.1 Saccharicrinis sp. | reverse complement strand
CTGAAAAAACCTGTTTTTAGGCCGATATTTCTTGTTTTTTTATCGTGTAGCTGCAAGATGGGTTAACCCGGAAAATTCACAAATACTATTGAGATATGGGTGTAATGTGTTATATTTAAATTAGTTAGAAAGAAATATAAACAAAATCATTACACCCAATTATGAAGACTAAAAATACACTCTTTTACAAGCAAAACCAAGCCTGGTTATTAGACTTTTCATCCGAAGCTATCAGTTCTGATTCATCCATATTTTTAGCTGATAAAATTGAGCGAAAACATGGATTAGTAAAATACATTAGTAGCCTCATTTCTGATTCCAGAGATAAGAAAAGCATCACCCACTCTTTTGAGAAGATATTGAAGCAAAGGGTCTATCTAATGATGCAAGGTTATGAAGACGCCAATGATGTGCACTATCTTAAAAATGACCCAATAATAAAAAGTATTCTTGGTGGTGAATTAGCTTCGCAACCAACGGTTTCCAGATTTGAAAACACCATTGACAAACGAACCATTTTCAGCATACTTTATGGATGGCTAAACCGGTATGTACAAAGTTTATCAGGAAGAAAACAGGTTATTATCGATATTGATGCTACAGATGACCCCACCCATGGAAACCAGCAATTATCCATGTATAACGGTTATTATGGTCAATTTATGTACAACGAGCTCTTGTTTCATGATGGCGAAACCGGGCAAATAATATTACCCGTATTAAGGCCGGGGAACAGTCATTCCAACAAATGGTATGTATCCATTTTGAAAAGAATTGTTAGGGCTATAAAAGCTGCACATCCTGATATTAAAATTTTCATAAGGGCAGACAGTGGTTTTAGTAATGCCCCTTTTTACGAGCTGGCAGAAAGGGAATCATTGTATTATGCAGTCGGGCTGGCAACTAACGAGGTGTTAAAGAGAAGGATAAAAAGAGCAGAACAAGCAGTTAAACATTTGCACTTATCGCAGCAAGAGAAACATCAACACTTCATAGGGTTTCAGTATCAGGCCGGTTCCTGGCATGCACCACAGCAATGTTATTCTAAAATAGAAAGCACTGGTATTGGAATGAATGTCAGGCATTTTGTAAGTAATATGCCCCAAAAAGGTGCCCGGGAGATCTATTTTGACTTTTATGTAAAAAGAGGAGATGCCAGCGAGAACAGGATTAAGGAATTAAAAAATATGTGTTTCTCAGACAGGCTTTCAAACCACTCGTTCTGGGCTAACTTTATGCGCCTGGTAATTAGTAGTATAGTATATGAAATGTTCTTGATTATCAAACAAATGATAAGGAAAACGAAGCACAAAAAGGCACACAAATGGCAAATAGACAACATTAGGTTATACCTGTTAAAAGCAGGTGGCATAATCCGAAAAACGGTAAAAAGAATTTACATAAAGCTGTCAAAATCCTTTGTTTACCAAGACCTGCTGAAAGAATTAGCTTTTCAATAAAGGACGGGTGAATCAGTTTATTTCCTCCACTTGGGATTGGTATGTCCAATCGTAAAATAGCAGACATTTATTGTTTTAAATAACCTCTCATGTATAATATTTAGCCAATAAATTCTCAGAATTGGATCAAATCTCTTCCGTTATAAAAGTACTAAGAACATAAATATATATTTTCTGAAATTATTAGGGATCATGAATAATGCAGGTTAATGCTGTGCTGTCGGATATTCGAAAAAACAGCAAAGACGATATGCAAAGCATTATAGCAGTGCACGAAAGCGGACATGCCATTTTATCGGCTGTTCTTTTGCAAACCATTCCGGAGGTGATATATTCCATTTCATCAGATGCCGACAGCCAGGGATTTGTTTTTTCCAAACTGGCCTGGAATTATACATCGCGTAAAGAGCTTATTCCCCGGGTTGCCATGATGCTTGGTGGTT
>JBFHKL010000516.1:0-1923 GCA_041595375.1 Saccharicrinis sp. | reverse complement strand
TTGGGAGGAAATACCTATTTAAAAACAGGCATCACCTACAACCAAGGAATCTCAGATGTAACAGACCACGAATACTTTGATGACAAGGCCGTATTAAACCGCCTGGTTTTCAATGTTGGTGTTATCTTTTAGTGCACCTTATCATCAAATATTAAGCCGATTGATTAAAAAATAGCATTTGAATATAAAGTAAGTTAAAACAGAAAGAATGAAAATAGCTCTTGCTCAATTGAATTATCACGTTGGGAATTTTAAATACAATACCGAAAAAATAATTGATGCCATTACCAAGGCTAAAAAAGAGCAATGTGACCTCATTGTATTCAGCGAATTGTCGGTATGTGGATATCCCCCGCTTGATCTTTTGGAGAGAGAAGAGTTTGTGGAACAATGCCTTCAACAAATTGATCTTATTGCCTCCGTGTGTTCAGGAATCATGGCAATTGTTGGTTGCCCGAGTATCAACCCTGAACCCAAAGGGAAAAAGCTATTTAATTCTGCCTTTGTTTTAGCCAATAATAAAATTCAGTCCATACATCATAAAACACTTTTACCCAACTATGATGTATTTGATGAATATCGTTACTTTCAACCCAATAGTCAATATAGCCTGATAGAGCTTCAAGGTAAAAAACTGGCTATCACTATTTGTGAAGACCTATGGGACGAGCAGCCTGTTGCCAACTCTTTTGCCAAAAGCAAGCTGTACACAAAATCACCTATGAGGGAGTTAAAACAATTAAACCCTGATATGGTAATCAATATTGCAGCATCTCCGTTCTCCTATAATCAAGGACAAATACGTCAGCAAATTATATCGCAGAAGGCCGCTAAGAACAAAATACCTTTTATTTATGTGAACCAAATTGGCGCCAACACCGAGCTTGTTTTCGACGGGAGCTCTTTGGCGGTAAATAATCAGGGTGAAATTATTAACCAGTTAAATTCGTTTACTGAAGATATTCAATATTGCCAGCTGGAAGAATTAAATTCGGCTGCCAGCATACAACCCAGAACCCAACATAAACTAAAACTAATTCACGACGCTCTGATACTAGGGGTTAAAGACTATTTTAGCAAGATGGGCTTTAAAAAAGCAACACTTGGCCTATCGGGAGGTATCGATTCAGCTGTTACACTGGTTATCGCTGCCAGAGCCTTAGGGCCTGAAAATATCAGAGTACTATTATTACCCTCTAAATATTCGTCGGATCATTCTATTAAAGATGCTGAAGATTTAGCCAATAACCTGGCAATACAATATGACATTGTTCCGATTAAAGATATTGTCAATAGTTTTGATTCCACATTAGCTCCCCTTTTTACCGGTTTAGATGCAAATGTAACCGAAGAAAACATACAGGCCAGGGTGCGCGGCACCTTACTCATGGCCTTATCCAACAAATTTGGACACATTCTGCTCAACACCTCTAATAAAAGTGAGGCTGCTGTTGGGTATGGCACCTTATATGGCGATATGAATGGTGGACTTTCAGTTTTAGGAGATGTATACAAAACCGATGTTTTTGACCTGGCCAAATTTATCAATCGCGATGAGGAAATTATCCCGGTAAACACTATTGTTAAACCTCCTTCTGCAGAATTACGCCCTGACCAAAAAGACAGTGATTCATTGCCCGACTATGATATACTCGACCAAATTCTGTTTAACTACATTGAAAAAAACGAATCACCTCAAAGAATTATAGCAGCCGGATTTGACAAAGAAACAGTGTATAAAGCAGTACGCATGGTAAATATTAATGAATATAAAAGATTTCAAACTGCACCTATCATCAGGGTGTCTTCAAAAGCTTTTGGCTTAGGAAGAAGAATCCCTCTGGTTTCAAAATTTTAAATTAAAATTTATAGTCTATATCTGTTTATTTTAGGCGATAAAAGATAATAAAGTCTGCTTTACTA
>JBFHKL010000515.1:0-1935 GCA_041595375.1 Saccharicrinis sp. | reverse complement strand
TGTTATTATTCTTTAATTCAATATTGGAAGCTCCTCCATCAAGGTGAATGCTTTTTGAGTCAGTACCTGCTGATATGACTTTGGTTGTGTTGTGATATATATTAACATAGCTTGTGTTCTTTACATAGATACACACACCTTTCAGTGCGTTACCCTCTAACAGAACCATATTGTTTGCAATTACAGTCTCGCCACCGGCTGATCCTCCGCCTGGTGCATTTGCTACCAATAACAAGCGGGCATTTGTTATATTGGATTTCAAATAGATGTAGTTCCCAATAAAATTCACTAAAGTTCCGTTAGGCCAACTTTGAATACCTTGTTTCACTGTACTTGAGAGGGAAGAACTCAAATTGTTTCCAATCACATCCATTTGGTTGTTTCCGGTAACAACGATTCCTATACTTGCAAATTCCTGAAGCGTGTTTCCAATTATTTTGTTACCAGTAAGGTATGGACTGGTACTCTTTAGTATAATTCCAAAGTAACCACTTTCAATTAGGTTATTTTCTATTTGAAGATAGTTTGCATGGTTACCATTGCCAATAGATCCGTTAATAGAACCAATTGCACAGATACCCATGTAAGCGGATGATGTTCCTGGAAGTGCAATATGACAATTGCGTACGGTGTTGCTGTCGGCTGCATTCATAAAGTTAAATGCATAACCTTGAGCACCTTCTACTTCAACAAAAAAGCTGTCGAATGTAACATGCATAGCACCGTCAAGGTTAATGATTGGACGATTTGAAGAACCCGGTGAGAAGTGAATTCTTGTAGAATCGCCTAAACCGTTGAACTGAACGGTGTTGATACTTGACGATCCAGCGATATTTGAAATGGTAAATTGTTCGTTATAGCTGCCTGATAATACGTTGAATACTACCGGTCCGCAAATACCTGCTGTTGATAATTGATTTGCCGCAGTTGTAAAGTCAGCAAAATCACCACCTGTACCAAGTGTGTAAACACCACTTATACCGGTTTGGACTCCTAAAATAGTGTCACTGTCATTGGTTGAGTTACCATCTGAAAGATTATTTGGCGAGCTGGTCCATGCAATAAAGTCGTAGCTTGATCCAGGTTGGAGTGCATAGCTGCCTAGTAATATGTCAATGGTACCGGCAACCGGAATTGTATCTGTTGAAACAACCGCGGTTTGTAAAACACCGTTAACCTCCCAATTAACAGTTACAGCAGTTAAATCAATAATCCCATAATTCATTACAGTAGCGTAAATATCTGCGTTACCTGAGCAAACGCCAGACATACCGCTTAATCCAACAACACCTGCATCAATATCCAATGAAACAAACTCATCACAACCGATATCTGGAGTTAAAAGGTCGCGTGGTTCTCCATCAATATCAATAGTAACCTCTGCTAGTGGCAGTGCCGAAGCATTTAAAGTTACTGAGTTGGTGTGCGGATCATCATAAGAAGTAAAAACAGGATCTACATTTAAATGATCGTTTGGATAATAGTTCGTCGTCCATGAGGAGAAGTCTACATTCACTGAACCTACCCGGTTGACATGGCTGTCATTTAAATAATAGTTATTGTTAGAGCAATTTAGTAATTGGTTCTGAAAAGCAGTAGAGGAATATAAATACATACAATTGCCGCTGCTTGCATCCATATTTACTATACAATTGTTTTTTACATCCCAGTATCCACCATCTGTTGTTGAGTTGCGCAGAGTAAGTCCATAAGTTGTTCCTCCTCCTGATATGTTAATGGTGTTGTTGTAAATGTTATAATAATCGTTATAATAAATACGCATGCCATGTACTGTTCCTGAAAGGTTTACTACACCAACATAATTATTGGCAATTAATCCAGGTGTGGCAGCAGTTCCATCTCCATATTGTCCGATATAATTATAAAAATTAGTACCAGAATTATCAATGATATAGTTGTTTGTTATTTCTACTG
>JBFHKL010000514.1:0-1950 GCA_041595375.1 Saccharicrinis sp. | reverse complement strand
GGGGGAAGATATTAGATTTACTATCTCGCCAACGGGTACTGATCATTTTTACGTGGACAGTGAAAAATTGTTGCCAACAGAATTTCAATTTAATTGGGGCTTAGCCGATCGATCGGCTTTGGTAAGTAAAGGTAGTTTTGTTGAAAAATCGAATTACACTATGGAACCTATAGCATCAGGAAATTTCTTTTTCCGTCATGCTAAACATGTATTTATGGCATCGCCAGTTTGTAATGCCGATTCTACAAGTGTAGGTGTTGCATTGTTCGATATTTCTGAAGGCTTAGATAATGCAGTAAAAGTATCGGATAAATTTCCCGAAAATGGTTTGGATGTAACTAAAACAAGCTATATGTGTGCAGCTGCTAAGGTAAGTGGTTATGATATTGAGTTAATGGTGTTAGCTCAAAATCAGGGATTTGCTAGATATAAAACTGTTGCATCTGATGCTAAAGCAAATATATATGCTTCCGAACTTAAAGCGGCAGCTACAGCTGATGGTTATGACTTGAAGTTTACACTCAACGAAGCTTCATTGGCTACTACCATTCTTATTTATGATGGCGCTACTGAAGTGAAAACTATTGATGCTGGTGCATTAGCAAAAGGGGAACAAACTGTTACTGTTTTATCAGCCGATTTGCCTGATGGAGAATTTACATGGATGGTAAAAGCTGTAACCGATGCGGTGGATAGACCATTAAAAATATCGGATAACAACCAAATTCAAATGCAATTTTATTCTCCACGTGGTGTTGCGGTAGACAATAGTTTTGAAAGCCCTTGTTTCGGAAGAGTTTATGCATCCGAAACAGTATCAGGAGCTGTTACAAGTAGAACAACACAAGATGGTGTATATATTTTGAATTCGGCCCTAGAAGATATTACAAATCAAGGTGTAGCTAGTTATGCAGGACAAATCACGTGGGGTGCTGCTAGTTCGCCTATGCGTTTGGCTGTAGCACCGGATGGAAAAGTGTATGTTACTGATTTTAGTACAGCGCATCCTGGAGTTTGGATTATGGATCCTGAACAACCAACAGATGCATTTAAACCTGTGTTTGATGGACTTACGCTTACTTCAGGAGTTGGTAGCAAAGACGGAGTGAATGTACATGGAACGATTGCTCATTGCTGGGTTACAGGTACTGGTGATGATACAAAACTATTTACTTTTGATAAAGACTATAACGATATAGATGCAACAAGTCCAGGCAATGTATTACAATATAATATTGGAACGTTGGAAACTCCATGGCAGTCGGCACCAAGTGCTGTGGTTTACAACGATGCAGTGAATGGCAATTTACAACAAAATTATAACTCTTGTATTGCTCCTGATGGACGTGATGGTTGGTGGATATCACAATATCGTGCAGAAGATGCAGCAACTATTCCTTCACTTATCCATGTAGGAACTGATGGCTTGGTAAATTTCAATTCAGGAAAAACACCTTTGTTGATTGCTAATTCGTATCAAGGCGGTATGGCTGTAAATTATGACGGAACATTGATAGCTATGGGTTGCAGAGATGAAGTGAAAATCTTCGCTATTGGATTTTCTGATACCAATGTGCCAACACTTACCCTGCAATATTCTATTAGCCCTGCTATGGGAAGTAATACGGCAGGCATTTCATTCGATAGAGCAGGAAATTTATATGTAATTTCTAATACGTCGGAACGATTGGGAGTTTGGGCGTTGCCAAAAGCTGACAACCAATTCATAACTCCTGCACCAACGAATCAGAAGATTATTGTAAGTGAAACATCATCTTTAAAGGAAATCGGAGATGTTTCTAAGCTTGTGAAAGTTTACCCTAATCCTGCAGTGACTGAAATTACAGTAAATACTACAGGTATTAACATTAAAAACGTTTCACTGTATGATATGAATGGACGATTGATGTGGAGCGAAAATCCTAATTCCGAACAAACCAACATCAGTGT
>JBFHKL010000513.1:0-1997 GCA_041595375.1 Saccharicrinis sp. | reverse complement strand
CTTCGTGGCCGTCATGAACTCCAGATTGAAGACTCAAAAGAAAGAACTGATCTCGTAAGTTTAGGTGGTATCTACGGTTTTATTGCCCCGGCAGTTTACGCTGCTAAAAAACCGGGAGAGTGGCAGACGTATGAAGTTACGCTTGTTGGTCGCCATGTTACAGTTGTGCTTAATGGAATAGAAGTTATTTCTAACCGTCCTATTCCCGGAATTACAGGCGGCTCACTCGACAGCAAAGAAGGAGAACCTGGTCCGTTTATGATTCAGGGTGATCACGGGCCTGTGGAATTCCGCAAATTTGTTGTTACTCCGTCGGTCAACTGAGCAGATAAGAAATGAGTGAAATAAAAGTAGAAAGATTACACCTGGTCTAATGAATCAGCTTGCAACTTTCTGCAATTAGGGGAGCCACACAGGACAAGAGATCGAAAATGACCTCTTGTCCTGTGCCCGAATTTTTGAAAACCTTGCTGGCATTGAGAAGGACTTGTATCGGTTTTGTGAATTCGTAGGTTGCAACTTTTCCTTTCTCCAAAACGAGTTTTTTTGAAAAGATGCAACCTAAAATCTTCTTATTTGTCTTACCATCCGCTTTTTTGTAATACTCAGCAATGTTCTCCAACCTCGGAACCTCTTTGTTTATATAGGTTTTGAAAGGTGAAGTTGATTTTTTCAAGTCCTTCAATTTGATTTCAAGTCCCATTGAAGCAGCTAGCTGGAGGATATTTTGCCATTTGCATGATGGTCCCGCCTGTGGATTTGTACGATAATAGTACAGTTTATGTGCTTGAGTAAGTCTTGGACGCAGAACTTTCTAAAAAATGGGAAATAATATATAAACGGATTATAATTTTAAAAATGATAGCGATACTAATGGGAATGGGGTAGTTCGGACAATAAAAATCAGAAGAATGTCCAATCTTATTGTATAAATGTGCGAGTTATGGATACTGATTTACTACATTTGAATGCTAACTAAAAAGACTAACTGACCAATGAATCATGTAAAAGAGATTCTATCTATCTTATTGATATTTACAGCGGTATTACTACCATATAGTAAGTCATTTTCACAACATGTATCATTTAAAAAGCTAGGTCTTGATGAAGGCTTGAGTGAAATTGCAGGTTTAAGCATTCAGCAAGATTCTTTTGAAGAATGTAGATTGGAACCAGAAATGGGTTGAACTGCCGGGACGGAATTCGAATGAAAACCTATTATCCTGAACACTGTGATACCACTTCGTTGATGGAGCACAAAGTCACTAAACTTTGTCTTAATGGTAACTTTTTGTGGGCTTAGTCGGCTAAGGGATTATCTCCCAATTACATAAACGAATAAACAAAAAAATATAACCATGGTTAGAAGAGATATAAAGTTTATGCCAAGAGTAATTGTTATGCTCATTTTAGGAGTGTTTTCTGCTTCAACATTCTTATCTGCACAAGTTTTTATCGAAGCAGAAAGTTTGGGGGCAAAAGATGGTTGGGTGATTGATCAGCAAGCCTTTGATAAGATGGGTTCGGCCTATTTAATGGCTAACGGAATTGGAGTGCCACTGCCTGATATAACAAAAACAGTAAAATTCCCGAAAGCTGGAGAGTATCATGCTTTTGTTCGCACTTATAATTGGACTTCACCGTGGTACAAAGGGAAAGGACCAGGTAAAATTCAATTACTTGTTAACGGAAAAGCTTTGCCAACCATTTTGGGTGAATCTGGCTCAAAGTGGGAGTGGCAATATGCGGGAAAGGTTTCTGTGGCGAAAAATGCAGAGATTGGATTACGCGACTTAACCGGATTTAACGGACGTGTGGATGCTATTTATTTTTCAAAAAAGAAATTCTATCCTCCAAATGACATTGAAGATTTGGCAAATTTTCGAAGTAAGTTGCTAGGTTTTAAAAAACCTGTGATGGCACCAAAAGCAGACTTGGTAGTTGTTGGAGGAGGCATGGCAGGAATGACCGCTGCTTTAACAGCAGCAAGAAAGGGT
>JBFHKL010000512.1:0-1998 GCA_041595375.1 Saccharicrinis sp. | reverse complement strand
TTTAAATTCGAATAAAAGTCATTTTATTTACAAATGGTATTCGTATCGTTATTAAAGCCAATAACCTTAAATATGGCTTATGGTAAAAATATACGTAATCAAAAGGAGGCTTACTGATGTAATGAGACTTAGTCGGTAGTTAGCAAACATTCGCTGCAGATGAATTTTAGATATGAATTTAAATATTAAAAATGAAGCAAATTGCACTCAAATTTCTTGTATTTGGTTTGATAGTTACCGCATGCAATACCAATAAAACACATAAATCTAAGCCTAACATAATACTTATATCTTCAGATGATTTGGGATGGTCTGATATAGGTTGTTATGGAAGTGAAATTAACACACCAAACATTGATAAACTAGCCCACGGAGGTATTAGGTTTACCCAATTTCACAATACAGCGAAATGCTTTCCTTCACGTGCATCTCTCATAACAGGTGTTTATGCTCATGATTGTGGATACAATAAAACACATACTTTGCCGATAACTAATGCAGTAACAATAGGAGAAGTTCTGCAAGCGAATGGATATTTAACTTATTGGAGTGGTAAACATCATGGTAAAGAGAATCCTATTACAAGAGGATTTGATCGCTATTATGGACTAAAAGATGGGTGTTGCAACTTTTTTAATCCGGGAGTAAAAAGAGAAGGTGAAGCAAGACCGGCACAAAAAAGAAATAATCGAGCCTGGTGTATTGACAGTATAATGTATCAGGGCTACACGCCCGAAGAAAAAGACTTTTATACCACTGACTATTTTACACATTATGCGATCGACTATATAAAAGAGGCATCAAAAAAAGAACAACCATTTTTCCTTTATTTAGCTTTTACCGCACCACATGATCCATTAATGGCATGGCCTGATGATATTTCGAAATACAAAGGCAAATATGATTCAGGGTACGAAAGCATTCGGGAAGCGAGGTATAAGAAGCAGCAGGAAATCGGACTAATTGATGAAAGATATACACTTTCGGAACCTACCTTCAAGCCCTGGGATAATTTAACTTCGGAGCAAAAAGAATTCGAAGCCAAGAAAATGGAAGTATATGCCGCTATGATTGATCGTATGGATCAAAATATTGGACGCTTACTTGCTGAATTAAACTATTTTAATCAAATAGAGAATACGGTTATCTTTTTTGTATCAGACAATGGTGCTTCAGCTGAGGTCATTAATTTACCTAATGACAACGACAACGGAGTAATTGGTGGCATTGATCGTTGGATATCGCTTGGTAAAGACTGGGCCAATGTTTGTAATACTCCATTTCGGTTTTATAAAAACTTTAGTTACGAAGGAGGAATTAACACACCATTGATTGTTTGGTGGCCGGATAAAATTGAAGCCAATACCTTTTCAAATTTTTCAGGACATTTTATTGATATAATGCCCACTATTATTGAAATTACTGGAGCATCATATTTGGAGCATTTTAATGGGGAAGAAATTACCCCTATGAGAGGTATTAGTTTATTGCCCGTGTTAGAAGGTAACACAGTGAATAGAGATAATCCTATTTTTTGGCAATGGCAACAAGGTAGTGCCATGCAAAAAGATAATTGGAAAATTGTAAAAAATGGTAAAAATAAACCTTGGGATTTATTTGATATTAAGAAAGATCCAACGGAAACAAACAACCTAAAAGAAATGTATCCTGAAAGGGTAAAAGAGATGGAGCGTTTGTATAATAAATGGATATTAAAATATAATGAGTAACGTTTGCTAACAATGGGTATAATACATAAGGGTTTTAGGGGTTTTTGAACGGTATCTTCCGTATCATTATTTGGTGTTAACTAGATAGCTTTGAAGCCCGAAATCCCTTACGAAATCATACACTAAACGATGAGCAATATTATGTTGCAGCTCCAAATCGCTTTGAATACAAATATTAATCATTGATATAGTCATTAAAATGTTATCTATTAGAATATGAAAAATTTGATACTTATTTTTTTTCTTCTTCCATTGACGATAAATGCAC
>JBFHKL010000511.1:0-2026 GCA_041595375.1 Saccharicrinis sp. | reverse complement strand
GGAAAGATATTTACTCCTGCAGCATTGGGTTATTTTTCAAAAGCTGATAATTTTCAAAAACTAATCTCCGGAAACATTGATATAATAGTACGACAGGTCACCTATCCCGTATTGGCTTCTATCCAAAATGAATCGGAACAATTGAAAGCTATTTACAGGTTGATGATTAAAAATACCGCATTTATTACTTTTGTGCTTTTGCTTGGATTGGCTGCGATTGCTGATTCTTTCATCGTTACCCTTATCGGGGAAAAATGGCTTACTTCGGCAACCTATTTACAACTGCTATGCATCGTTGGCATGTTTTTCCCCTTAATATCAATAAACACCAATATTTTGAACGTAAAAGGAAGGTCTGATCTTTCCTTAATAATTAAATTATTAACGGTGATTCTTTCTATTCCCGCATTAATCATTGGTTATTATTATGGTGTTATTGTCATGATTTGGGGAATGATTATTTCTGTGATGATACTTTACTCAGTGGTTCTGTTGTTTACAAAACAAATGATACAGTATTCTGTAAAAGAACAACTAAAAGATATTTTTCCGGCTTTTAAAATTGCCATCTTCGTGGCTTTACCTGTATATTTTATCGGTCAATTTTTAGATTTCTCTAAATTTGAAATACTTGTAATTCAATTGGTTATGGGTGTTTTTTTATTTTTCATATTGGGAGAAGTTTTGAAAAATAAGGAGTATTTGCTGATAAAATCGTTGATCATTAAACAAATAAAAAAAAGTAAAGATTCGAAAGGCAAGAATCACTGACACGGTATCCATTATGAAACGGGGGATGTTCCCTGATCACAAACACGGATGAAAATTTCAAAAGCGAGTACCATTTGGTTTATAAAAACAAATAATTTACGGATAAAAGTAATTAATAAGCTATCTTTTTTTTTAGGTAGTATCGCTCAATCCAGGTAATATGAAAGTTCTTTGGTTTTCAAACACGCCGGCATTAGGTGGAGATTTTATCAATAAAGATAACCGTATAAAAGGTACCGGCGGATGGATGTATGCTTTAAATGTAGCTCTACAGGAAAAAGTTGAACTTTCTGTGGCTTTTCATTATGCTTACAATAAACCGAATTTCACCTATCAAAACACCAACTATTATCCAATATATACAGGTAATATAGTTCTGGAAAATTTTAAAAGGCGTTTTTTGGGAAAAGTATATGATGAAGATTTCCTGGATCAATATTTAAAAATTATTAAAGAGGTTAAGCCCGACATCATCCACATTCATGGGACGGAGAATTCATTCTTGAGCATTTTAGGAAAAGTGGAAATTCCGGTCGTAATTTCCATCCAGGGAAATCTAAATGTCTATCATCATAAATTTTTCTCCGGATATCATGGCCGATACCTCAAACAGAACAATGGTAAAATCTCAATAAAATCAATATTACTTGGCAAGCAAAACTTTTATAAATGGTATAATACAATGCAGAGAATGGCTGCGGTTGAACAGAAACATCTAAAAATTGCCAAAAACATCATTGGCCGGACTCATTGGGATAGGCGCATTACAAGAGTTTTGGCGCCCAAAAGCAAGTACTATATCGGCAATGAAATGCTTCGCGACGTATTTTACACCAACCAATGGAATAATCTTTATAAATCCGGGACCATTAAACTGTTTACGACAAACGGGAACAATTACTATAAAGGATTTGAAACTCTCTGCCACGCCCTGCATCTTTTAAACGGAATTGGGATTGATGTAGAATGGCGTGTTGCAGGAATTGTAAAAAGCAGCTTGATAAACAAAATCACCCGTAAACATTTGCAATCTGAATATCCCCTAAAAGGGTTGGTACTGATGGGTTCTCTGGACGAAGATGAGTTGATAGATGAATTGAAAGATTCTCATATCTATGTTATGCCATCCCACATCGAAAACAGCCCGAACAATCTTTGCGAAGCCATGATTTTGGGAATGCCATGTATAGCCACTTATGCCGGAGGTACCGGTTCTATGTTGGAGGATGGCCAAGAAGGTATATTGATTCAGGAT
>JBFHKL010000510.1:0-2036 GCA_041595375.1 Saccharicrinis sp. | reverse complement strand
GGAAAAGGAAGGATCACTCTTTCATCAGGATCTAAAGTTACTCGAACAGAAAAATATGGGGTAGATGAAAAAGCCAATGCTTTTGTTCATATTAATTACTCTGTTGAAGATGTTTCTAGTTTTGAAATTTCAGATGATGCCAGTTCACAAGGGGGTTATAATTGGGGCAACAATGTAGTACCTATGGATAACACAAGGATTGCTCCTGGTTATTATGGAACAGGCGGAGACCCTACGATAAAAGCAACCAGTGATTATTATATGGGAGGGTTTATGATTACTCAAGACGGGCGTAGCCCGTCAAGCAATATTTCTCCTTTTGAGTTAAAGGGAACCCCGTCAGGTTCCATTAATGTTGGGGGATATTCTCCAAGTGGTTTTATGCAAGCGGCAATTTGGTTAACAACAAATCTAGGAGGAACTCCAGAGACTAATAGATGGTTTACGGATTATGGAGATACAATTATCTATAATAGGCACTGTTATAAAGGTTGTTGTGATTATCCCACGCTTGGGATTGATAAAAAAGATACAATTATAGGTTTACCAATAACCGTTACCGAGGAACATTATAAAAAATTTTTAGGATGGTAAAAAAGAATAAAGTTTACACATTATTTCTTGTAGGTTGTATTGGATTGTTTACATCGTGTGATTTGGTCCAAGTGAGAAATGAAAAGGGGAATTTAGATTTTGTTTATAAAAAAAAATCAGATAGTGACAGTACAATAGTGCTTAAGTATATTTTTGGGGGTGTTTACGGGAAAAAAAATAAAGTGAAAAATTTCAGAAATATGGAGGAGAGTATTGTTTTCTATAGAAATGGAAACCCTCAAAGTTATAAGCTACATTACAAAGGTAATTTATCTTATTACAGGTTATATGATGAAAATGGCACGGCAATAAAAGCCGAAGGGAGTGCAATAATTGGGGAAGATAGTATTACGACAGATACCGTGTTCGTAGGGAAGAACTATTGGAGAGATGTATATTTTGTTCAGCCTCCCAATTCTAAAATTGAGGTTATGGTAGGAGAATATGTAAAGAATCCGAAGACTAGAGACCTAAAAAAGCATCCTTTATTTCTTCACGAGGTAATTAATAGCAAAATAACCTACAACTGTACATTTGATACGTTAGGGGTAAAAAAGCAAATTTTATATTGGGGAGTTGAAGATTCTCTAAGTAATTTTTTTCAGAAAGGAAGTGCAATTCATCAATATGTAGTTATCCCATAATTTGATATTAAAAAGCCCGAGCAATCGGGCTTTTTGTTTTTACAGTGCAGCGATATTTTTATTAAAGAAGTCTTTAAATTTTTTCTTGGTTAAGAAAGTCTCAATCATTTTAAAGACCATGTTTTTTTCTTCCTGGTCGAGCTCATGAATAAGTTTTACTTGCTCAACTGTGGTTTTATCTTCCACACTTACTTCTTGGGGAATATCTTCGCCTAAGTGTACAAGTTCATCTAAAGTTATATTAAAATAGGCAGCGACTTTATCAAGAGCAGCCACAGAAATCTCACGTTGTCCGTTTTCTATTTTGCTGTAGTTGGAGCGGTGCATACCAATCAGGTCGGCAATCTCGTTTTGCTTTATGCTTCTGTCTTCCCTTAAGCGCTTAATGTTTTTACCTACTTCCATATTAAAATGATTTGTTGTAAAAATAGTCATTACAGCTACAAAAATCAATAAATGTATTGTTTTGGATAATATAAAGTTGTCTTTATGGAACATTAATTTTAAATTTGCACAGTATCAAATTGGCACATTTAAAATTTAATCAATGGAAATCAAGGACATAAAGGCACGTTTAAGCATCGATACAGTACTGAAACACTACGGTTTGCAAGCCGATAAAAACAACATGTTAAAATGCCCTTTCCATGCCGATGATGGATATTCTGGAGCATGTTGACCCCCTTCCCAAACGTTGGTTAAGGTTGTGTTTAAGCATGACATTCCGGCGGATGTTGACCCCTTAAAATGTTTTTCGAGGAATAAAGTTGCTCCGGGAGCAGAAAAAAAACGGAGCAT
>JBFHKL010000509.1:0-2041 GCA_041595375.1 Saccharicrinis sp. | reverse complement strand
ACCAGTGCTATCAATAAATTTAATATTCGATAGGTTAAGCATTACATTACTTCCACTATCCGAAACGATATTCGTTAATTCAACTTTTACATCTTCTGCGATGGCAGCCGTCAATCTATCAGAATCATTAATATTGACAACTACTACTCCATTATTTACTTTTGTTTCTATCATGGGAATATAAACGATTAATAGGTATTTATTACATCTTTAAGCTCTTCAACTGCTTTATCACAAATTACATTAAATTTATTAATTAATTCACATAAAACATCAATATTTGCATTTTCCTTAACCCAATTTATTCTCTCTTGCGGGTACCCCACCAAATTACGTTCAAGTGTTACTATTTCTTCTTGCTGAGACTCGGTAATACTATCTTTCTTCTTTAAATCAAGAATTCTGATTTGCTTAGCCAGTAATTCCATGTTTTTTAAATCGTTATTACCCAGCTCATGCATACCCATAGAAACAACCGATGATTTAGCTTTATGTGCTATGGCTGCAATCTTCAACCAATCTTTATCTTTCAAACTATCAGCAAATCCATCAGTAAACTCAGGCATTTGGTCTAAAAAAATTTCAACTAATTCCTTTACAATACCTTTATCTCCGTCTGCAATACCCTCTAAATAAGAAAGATCAACATATTTACACTGTTCAGACATATGGGTTTAGGTTAAACGTTAATATACTTATTGTATTACAAATCTACTTTTTTTTATTAAACAATCGAATAAAGCAATAATTTTTTAAAGAGAATAAATATCATATTAGCCAAATATAAGAATGTATATATTTGTAATAATCGTAAAAATATTCCAATAATTGACAAAAATAAATGATGATGAAACAAACAGCATTTTTTGAACAACATAAAAAACTGAATGCCAAAATAGTTCCATTTGCCGGATATGAAATGCCCATTGAATATAGTGGCATAACCAAAGAACATCTGCAAGTAAGAAATGCCGTAGGTGTATTTGATGTATCGCATATGGGTGAATTTTGGGTAAAAGGCCCTAATGCTCTGGAATTTATTCAAAAAGTAACCACTAATGATGCCTCGTTATTATCCATTGGTAAAGCACAGTACAGTTGTTTCCCCAACGGAAAAGGAGGAATAGTTGATGATTTACTAGTCTATAAATATGATGATGAAAAATATATGTTGGTGGTTAATGCAGCCAATATAGATAAGGACTGGCAATGGTGTGTGAAGAACAATACCATGAAGGCTGAACTCGAAAACGCCTCAGATAACATATCACAATTGGCCATCCAGGGACCAAAAGCAACAGAAACGTTACAAAAACTTACTGATATTGATCTGTCAAAAATACCCTACTATCAATTTACCACAGGAAAAATTGCAGGAGTAGAAGATGTTATTATTTCGAATACCGGATATACAGGTGCTGGTGGCTTTGAACTTTATATGTATAATCGTGATGCCCTAAAAATATGGGAAGCAGTATTTGATTCAGGAAAAGAATTTGATATTTTACCTATTGGTCTTGGCGCACGTGATACCTTAAGACTAGAAATGGGATATTGCCTCTATGGCAATGACATTGATGACACTACCTCTCCTATTGAGGCAGGCTTAGGATGGATAACCAAATTCACCGATCAAAAAGACTTTATTGACAAAGACTTCTTATTGCAACAAAAAAACCAAGGCATAAACAGAAGACTAAAAGGTTTTAAAATGATTGACAAGGGAATTCCAAGGCATGACTATGAAATTGTTAATGAGCAGGATGAAGTAATAGGAAAGGTAACTTCAGGAACACACTCCCCAGTGCTAAAGCAAGGTATTGGAATGGGATATATAAACAGTGCATATACCAAAATAGGGACAGCTATTTATTTAAAAGTTAGAAACCGCTTGCTTAAAGCAGAGATAGTAAAAATGCCCTTCATTTAATAATTTTGATAATTGCTGTCTTTTCACACAAGCAGGTTTGAGAATTTTTTAACAGGGTTATAGGGCATAATTTATCAAAATGATCAATAACACATTTTGCTTATTACAGTT
>JBFHKL010000508.1:0-2073 GCA_041595375.1 Saccharicrinis sp. | reverse complement strand
TCCGAGTTTTCTGCATAAGCCAGTGCGTCAGCCCAGTCGAGGCCTTCGCCACTATCGTATTGTGCCCACATTAAACCGGTCGAATTATCGGTAATGGTAGAGTCGCCATTTTCTGTGAAATCGTTGGTTCCGTAGGTGTCGCCGCGTACCGCACGAACATATTTGCCGCCTACCGGACCCATTGAACTGGCAGCATAGGCTTTTATGTGGCCGGTAACATGATTTACGCCAAAGGCCGCATCGTCGCCACCTTCAACAGTAACTCCCACATATTTGTTGTTTCCCCAGTATTGTTCGTCTTTCGATATTTCATCACCTGCCAGGTCGAAATAATCCTGGTTGATGTATGGCCATCCATTTTCGAAGTCACTAATGGAGAAAAGCTCTTTCACCGTTGGCATACGCCAGTCGTCGTAACCCGATAGCTCCAGGTTTTCACAGTAGTTTTCAGCTTCTTCCCAGGTGAAATCTTCTGACGAAGGAGTTTGTTGCCACATTAATCCGGTAACGTTGTCGGTCACTGTGCCGTCGCCGTTATCGGTATACGACGCGCTCGAGCCTTTTTGATAATGTCCGTCCTGGCCATAGAGCTCGTCACCTTCGGATAGTCCGCTTACAATTTCTCCGTCCAGGTCGTATGCATCGGTTTGCCCGGTGGATACCAATACGTAGTTGTTTACTTCAAGATCGGAGGAATCGCTCGTAACTTCTGTTATTTCATTATCGTCATCACAAGCACTAAAAACTAAAGTTAATGCAATCAGTGCGTTGCGAAATGTTTTTAAAAAAGAATAAATGGTTTTCATTAATTTTTGAGTATTAAGGTATCGGACAAAAATATTTGAAAAATAGCGTTTAATACAAACGCAATCTATAGTTCAAAGGAGTTTACCTATAGAATTACGGATCTGATATATGAACGGCACATTTGCTCAAAATCGTTCGATTGCAGGAAAAGCAATGGAACGTTTGATGCATCAGGGTATTGAATATACAATGTGCTAATCAAAACAAAAAGTGCTAGTTCCTCCGCTGCCGCGCGATGGTATCGCGTGGTTGATGAGTAGTTCTGTAGCTATACGATGGAATTATCTGGCAACAGAGTCAAGGTTTGGTGGATTATGCTGG
Organism: Saccharicrinis sp.; assembly: GCA_041595375.1. GTDB lineage: Bacteria > Bacteroidota > Bacteroidia > Bacteroidales > Marinilabiliaceae > Saccharicrinis. The sequence goes on along the minus strand of JBFHKL010000508.1, from coordinate 945 downwards.
AGGCAAGGGGGGGTGGATGGGGTTTGTAATATAATGATTTGTGCTTTGTAGCCTAGCCACGCGATACAACCGCGCGGCAGCAGCGCAGTATCGCGGGCAAAACTTTGGTTGGAAAGACAGCTTTTTGTTTGTTTTAGTTGGTCAGCGTATGGTGTTAAAACGAAGCTTTGTATTTTTCTGAATTTTGATTTTATGTTTATATTTAGGGGACAAAAAAAAACTTATAGATACATACCCGAAAAAACAATAAAAGTGAGATTCTATATGCTGCTGAGAGTTGGGAGCCATCGCTGTCTGGGGAACGTGGAAAGTGATTGGGTGAAATAGAGAAAGGTTGGTGATATTGAGCATTGATTCGCTGCGAAATATAAATTATCGTTCTAACAAGATTGACAAATGAAAACAATCAAATTTTTGGGAATTTTACTTGCAAGCATTTTAATATTTAGTTGTGCACCACTTAAACCAGTAACAGTCATTAAAAATAGTTCGGCTGAGAATTATAAATACATATACATTTCACCTACAAATAGTTTGACTTCAAGTGTTGGCGCAACTTATGGTGGACAATATTATTCATCAAGCAGAAGTGTTAACCCTGCCGATGTAATAACTGGAATACTCGCAAAGGAGGGGTTTATCAGATTGCCCGAATTAAAAAATGAATTGATAGACGAAACAATAATTGTGAACTACGGAGAAAGTGGTAGAAGAAATAGAGGTTTGGGGTATACAATAGAAGTAACAATTCAACTTGTGTCGGCAAAATCAAATGAATTAATCAGTTCTTGTTCTGCAGAAGGACAGGGAGAAACAGAAGCAGATGATATAAGAAAAGCAATTACTCGTTGTTTATCAGCACTACTTGATGAAGAATAACGTGGAGTTGAAAATGAATCAGAAAACAAAATCGATAAAATACAGCATTTTACACTATATGATCTG
>JBFHKL010000507.1:0-2080 GCA_041595375.1 Saccharicrinis sp. | reverse complement strand
GCCGCACAGCAGGGTCATTTTCTCAAGCCCAAGGTTCTTCGAGAGCTTGCGCTGGTCTTCGGCATTGAATGTCTCAAGTTTACCGATTCCATGCGGAGCATTCCTGAGCGTAAGAATGGAATCTTTGGCCATCAGGAAGAAGCTGATCGTTAAGCTTTACAAAAACACTTGAATGCTTATTGTATAACATATCTCCACTTAATAAAGTTAAATCAAAGTCTATTAACTCATTTGCCTCAGAACTCCAAAATTTCAATGCAATATCATTGTTATCAATAAAACCATTAATCTCGTCAAGATCAGATTCTGAGGCACTTATACTAGCCACATTATTATTAAAATTCGTACTGGTTAAAGTAACTGCACCTACGCAAATATCACCATCATAGGCGGCTATTTCATCACCTACTTTTAAATTGGTTTCACTCAAGCCATACAAATTTATATTCATATGATTTGATCCATTACCTTCAAAAGCAGGCTTGAAATATACCGTTTCAACATATTCACTAACTAATACTGATTTTTCATACACATCATTGATTGGCAAGACACCATCAGCATTTACCTGAACCATATATCCTTGACCGGCAACAAAGTTACCGATGCCGTTTAACCAGCCGATTGTTGATCCCCAGTACTCAATTGAATTACCTTTTTGATCCTGAACTTTTTCAAGAATTCCGGCACCAATTAATGGTTGAATGACTTGCATCGCATCAACTGATCCATTATATGGGAATGAAATCAGGTTTGAACCAGTTCTAACATTAATATTCATTGGCAGAATAACCTGAGTACCGATAATATCTAAGTTACAAGCAGTCTTTACCCGGATACGATAACCTGCTACTTGTTCCATGTCTCCAATGTTATTAATCCAAACGTTTCTAATTTTCTCATAAGTTCTTCCTATTTCATCCTGAACCTTAAAAAGAAAATCACTGTCACGTAATTCTTGCTGAATTACTTTCATGTCTGGATCATCAGGGACAACGGAAGCAGAAAAAATGTTCCATCCTTTATCCAGCTTAATGGTTTGAGTTATAATTGGATCTTCGTAGATATATCCAATTTCAACTACAGAAGTTCCTCCTGGCACGTATTTACCAGTAGTAATCCATTCTTCCAAGTCATCATGATAAATAACGTTGTTTATTACTTTTTCAACTTTTTCAGTTGAATCCCAAATCTTGAAGGTTACATTGTTACCGGTTGTAAAACCATTCGAGCTCCCGTTATCCTGCGATGCGGATATAAAAACATAGGTATTTTCGTCATCGATATTTATACTCGCAGATAAAACCATGGCACCAACACACAAGTCATTGTCAAAAACGGCTATTTCATCACCTTTACCAAGTTTAACACTATCAACAAGTGCCTCGGTAATAACAAAGGTCATATGATTCTGACCATTTTCGCCATCCCAGACCGGAATAAAGTGTCTAGGATCTTGTCCGACGTACAGGTTCGTTGTAATCGTACTATCGCATCCAAAAACAGTCGTTAAATTACGAACATATTGACCCGAAGTAGTCCAACCATTGTAATCTTCTCCTGCCTGGATTACAATATTTTCAAGTAAATCATAAACCGGGTTAACTAATAAATAGGTAGTTACAATACTGTCTCCCCCAGTACTACTCTGCAGTACCCTTTGGTATTCGCCTGCGGATGTCCAGCCATTATACGACTCACCTTCACAAATATTAATTTCTTCCGAGGTATATACAGTATCTCTATCGTTAATTATTGAATTGTAAATATCCTCAATTTCTGAACTGGTTAATCCATAATTGTATACTCTGACCTCATCAATATATCCAGTATAAAGAGCTATTGGCGATGCCTGGTCTCTTCCTGCCCCAATATATAAGTTGTACCCAATACCCGATACAATCTTTCCGTTAGCTGAAACATTTGCGAACTCCAGATTATCAATATAAATTACTTTTTCAGCTCCATTATAAGTTACTGCAACATGATGCCAATTGCCATCCCATATAATATCCACATTATCAATTGCTGTCCAGGATGCAGAAGTCGAAGTAGTTTTAAAAGCAACGGTTTTTGAGTC
>JBFHKL010000506.1:0-2083 GCA_041595375.1 Saccharicrinis sp. | reverse complement strand
CGCCATTTCAGCACCATTCAAACGACCTGAACACATTACTTTAATACCTTCAGCTCCCATACGCATAGTCGATTGAATTGCCATTTTAGTAGCACGACGGTAAGCTATTTTTCCTTCAACTTGACGAGCAATGTTGTTTGCAACAATTACTGCATCTAGTTCTGGACGTTTGATTTCGAAAATATTGATTTGCACTTCTTTGTCAGTGATCTTTTTCAATTCTTCTTTCAACTTATCAACTTCTTGTCCGCCTTTACCGATAATAATACCGGGACGAGCTGTACAAACTGTGATAGTTACTAATTTCAATGTACGTTCGATAACAATGCGAGATATGCTTGCTTTTGCCAGACGGGCATTGAGATATTTTCTGATTTTGCTGTCCTCAAGAATGGTATCACCATAATTGTTTCCACCATACCAGTTAGAATCCCATCCACGAATGATTCCTAAACGGTTACTTATTGGATTAATTTTTTGTCCCATCGAGCAATTAATTTTGGTTATCGTTAGTATTTTTTGATTCAACAAATAGTGTAACGTGGTTTGAACGTTTACGAATGCGGTATCCACGTCCCTGAGGAGCAGTACGCAAGCGTTTCAGCATAGTAGCTGAATCTACAGATATTCCACTTACATATAAGTTTGCATTGTCAGCTTTTTGTTCTGTTTTCACTTCCCAATTTGAAATAGCTGATTTAAGCAGTTTTTCTAATCTTCCTGAAGCTTCTTTAGACGAAAACTTCAATATGCTCAATGCTTTGTTTACTTCCATGCCACGAATCATATCTGCAACAAGACGCATTTTGCGTGGTGAAGTAGGAACTCCGTTGAGCTTGGCAAAGTAAAGAGTCTTATTTGCTTCTTTTCTTTCTTCGGCTGATATTTTTTTTCTTGCACCCATTTTCTTGAAATGTTTATTTTTTTCTGATTTAAAATTTCAATGGATTATTTTTTCTTACCACCGTGACCGCGGAAGTTACGAGTAGGAGAAAATTCGCCTAACTTGTGACCTACCATATTTTCGGTTACATATACGGGGATAAACTTATTACCATTGTGAACTGCAATTGTGTGACCAACAAAATCAGGTGATATCATTGAAGCACGAGCCCATGTTTTTACGACGGTTTTTTTTCCGCTTTCATTCATGGTTAAAACCTTAGTTTCAAGCTTCAAGTTGATGTATGGTCCTTTTTTTAATGAACGGCTCATATTATTTACTTAGTTTTCTGATTATTTTTTCTTTCTTTCAATAATATATTGACTTGACTGTTTCTTTGGAGCACGTGTTTTGTACCCTTTAGCTAACAAGCCTTTGCGAGAACGTGGGTGTCCTCCTGAAGCGCGGCCTTCTCCACCACCCATTGGGTGATCAACCGGATTCATTGCAACACCACGAACGCGTGGACGACGTCCAAGCCAGCGTGAGCGACCTGCCTTCCCTGTTCTTTCAAGAGCGTGGTCAGAGTTTCCAACACTACCAATAGTAGCTTTACATGTAGAAAGGATTTTGCGAACTTCACCCGAAGGTAATTTTACAATCGCATACTTATCTTCACGGGATGTTAATTGTGCAAATGTTCCGGCCGAACGTACCATCGCAGCACCTTGACCTGGGCGTAATTCAATACTATGAATGATAGTACCCAGTGGAATGTTTTGCATTGGTAATGAATTACCAACTTCAGGAGCAGCTTCTGCACCTGAAACAACAATCTGACCAACTTGCAATCCGTTTGGTGCAAGAATGTATGTTTTTTCCCCATCAGCATAATAAAGCAATGCGATACGTGCCGAACGATTCGGATCGTATTCGATTGATTTCACTGTTGCGGGAACACCGTCTTTGTTGCGTTTAAAGTCAATTACTCTATATTTTCTCTTGTGTCCGCCACCTAAGTAGCGCATGGTCATTTTACCATCATGGTTACGACCACCGGATTTTCCTTTACTTTCTACAACAAGAGATTTCTCTGGTGCACTCGCAGTAATTGTGTCGAATGTACCAATAATCTTGTGTCTTTGCCCCGGTGTTGTGGGTCTTAATTTACGTACAGCCATTATTTTTTATTTACTATTT
>JBFHKL010000505.1:0-2087 GCA_041595375.1 Saccharicrinis sp. | reverse complement strand
TTATCGTAAAACTGTAAGGCGTAGTTCCCTCTGAAGTCTTAATTGATGTTGCTGCAGGAACAAACTTGTCAAATCGTATTACAACTAACGTAGGTAATTTGGAAAATAAAGGTTTCGAGTTTGAGATTAACGGAAGACCTATTTCTAAAACAGATATGTCGTGGGAGATTGGTTTTAACTTGTCTTATAACGAAAATGAAATTACTAAGTTATTAGCAGTTGATGATCCTGATTATACAGGTATTGACACCGGAGATATTTCTGGCGGTGTTGGTAACCAGGTACAAAATCATCAGGTGGGTTATGCGGCATATTCTTACCTTGTATATGAGCAGGTTTATGACGAAAGTGGCGCGCCAGTTGAAGGTTTGTATGTGGATAGAAATGAAGATGGTACCGTTGATGATGATGATAAGTATTACTATAAAGACCCAACTGCAGATCTTACTTTTGGTATATCTTCTAAGTTTAACTATAAAAACTGGGACTTAAGCTTATCTGGTAGGGCAAGTTTTGGAAACTATGTGTATAATAATGTAGATTCAGATGCTTCGGTAGTAGGTCAAATGTACTATTCAGAGGGGTATGCTACCAATAAAACAAAAGATGCACTGAATACCATGTTCGATAGCCCTTGCTATTTGTCAGATTACTATGTACAAGATGGTTCATTCTTTAAATTGGACAATGTAACTGTGGGATATCAGTTTAATAAACTATTTGGCGAAAAAGGTAATTTACGTGTGTATGGAACTGTTCAGAACGTATTTACTATTACCGATTACAGTGGACTTGATCCGGAAATTTACGGTGGTATTGATAACAATGTTTATCCTCGTCCAAGAACATTCTTAGTTGGTGTAAACCTTGATTTTTAAAGTTTAATTTTATTGAATTATGAAGATGAATCGAATAAAATATTATATCATATCATTGATGGTACTAGTGTTTGCACTGCCATCATGTGAATTAGATCTGGAGCCAACTGATGAGGATATCCTCGTTGCATCTAATGTTTATGAAGATGCTTCTGCCTATTACCAGGTGTTGGCAAAATGTTATGCAGGTTTAGCATTGTCTGGTCAGGATGGCCCTGCCGGTGATGCCGATATTAGTGGTATTGACGAGGGTTTTGGTCAGTATCTTAGAGGATATTTTTATGCCCAGGAATTTACGACAGATGAATGTGTGATAGGTTGGAATGACCAGACTATTTATGATTTTCATGAGCATGACTGGACTTCTGCAGATGTGTTTATCGAAGCTTTCTATAACAGAATTTTTTATCAGGTATCTGTTTGTAACGAGTTTATTCGAGAAGCATCAGATGCAAACCTGGATTCACGGGGTATTACCGGTGATGATAAAACAGATGTACAAACCTATAGGGCTGAGGCACGTTTCTTAAGAGCTTTAAGCTATTGGCATGCAATTGACCTGTATGGTGATGTTCCTTTTACAACCGAAGATGATGATGTAGGTTCTGATTTACCTGAGCAAATTTCCAGAGAAGATCTTTTCGACTATGTGGAGTCTGAATTAATTGAGCTGGAAGACTTATTGATGGATCCTTTGGAGAATGAGTATGGTCGTGTGGATGTGGTTTCTGCCTGGATGCTTTTAGCTAAATTATATTTGAATGCCGAAGTGTATACTGGAGAAAATAGATATGCTGACTGTGTTGCTTATACAGAAAAAATTATTTCCTCAGGATATACTTTAGACGATAGTTATGAAAGTTTATTTTTAGCAGATAATCATAATGCCGATGGTGTGATTTTTTCTAATAACTATGATGGTTTGTATACACAGACCTACGGAGGTACTACCTTTATTATTTCTGCTGCCATTGGGGGTAATATGAATGCTAATGATTATGGAACAAGTAATGCCTGGGCAGGTATGAGAACTACCAGTGCATTCGTTGAAAAGTTTATGGATATAGATGATTTATTAGAAGCAGAGCTTTCTGGAGTTTCAACAGGACTTAAATCAACTCAGGCTGATTACCCTGTAATTTATGTTCCAGGAAGTCATCAGGGATGGGATCCTTCAAATGAAGAAACTGTTTTAACGTCTGTTAATTC
>JBFHKL010000504.1:0-2118 GCA_041595375.1 Saccharicrinis sp. | reverse complement strand
CCGTGCCTTTCTGTAACTTGTATTTTCGACACATCGGTATACGTTTTTAGAATACAAAGTAAGCTAAATAATTTGCTTTGAAAAACACTTTTGTTGAGTGGATGGACGCGGATCAGAGTAAGCACCGATTGCAAATCGGCGCTAGCGGTGATCGTAATCGATGCTTGTAATATTTCGTACCGCATCGCTGGTCATGTTGAAAGCTTTTAATGCATGGTCACGCATGAATATCCGCGCCAGCAGAGGTTTAAGCGGATTGAGGATATTGAACAGTTACCGGAAAAAGATAGAGAGTGCCTGTTACTCACCGTAGACAACTTTATTAAAGCGACTAAATTAAATATGTTATGATTAAAGAAGTTATCACATATCCGGCAAGCAACTCATTAGAAGAAAACGCCGTGGCTATGGCTGAACATTTTCAGGAAACAACAGAACCCGGACACGTTTATTTTTCGATTTCTCCAATACACCAGAACTTGAAAAACCTGTACTTGGTTATCTTACCGTAGGCTTAGGGTGGACTTTCGATTACAATAATACTTTTATCAGGAAGCCTGAATAAAAAAGCCCCGGACAATGCCGAGGCTTTTTTTATATAAAACAAATAACTCTATTTCAAACTAATCGAAAACGTATCTTGCCTATTGGCATTTAAACTTGTATCCTTTAATACCAAACTCAATAGGCTGTCGCCTTTAAATTCTGTTTCTACTAAATAATCATACCTTTCAAAACTTTCAATTACTGATTCAACACCATTTTCTATTTTCCGTACTTGTATATAATCTTGTGATGTGGCATTTGATGGTAAATAGTAAATCGCAATTTTAAAATTTTTATTAGGTACATTTATCTTAACTACTTCCTTTATCTCTACATCAAACAGAGAGAACGTTGATACCTTGTAAATTACGAAGACTACAATTGCCAAAATAATCCCAACAATACTTATAACTATCTTCCTTCTCATTTTAATCTAGTTTTGTAATATTGGAAACCTGACTTTATCCATTTTTGGTCTCTAGGGTCATCTCCATATGGTGGCAACATTACTTTGGTTGTAGTTGTTATTGGTGCTCCTGTCGGTGATGTAGTAGTCGTTGTAACTTCCTTATATTTTTGCCATTCAGGTTTCGAAGTACCTGACTGTATTTGATAATCTCCAGCCTGTTTCAACACAAACTCTTCACTAGGGAAGAGACCATATGCATCAGCAACTACACCAAAGTGGTGATTACCTATATCCTGAGACTCCATTGATTTCCCCTCAAAGCTAAAGGTCGTTTCACCATCATTCCCAAATCCAAAAATACTTGTCTTATCATTCTTCAAGTCCCACTTACCACCAGTCTTTACATACTTCTTGAAAGAAAAAGGATTCCAAGTTCCTTCAGCTTCTTTTGCACTTTTTTCCACTAAATTACTGTAAATAGTATTTGCATCTATTTCTTTACCAATCTCACCTATCTGTACAAAATTATCCCCATCCTGCATATAAACTAAATTGTCTGTTTCGTCATTTCTCGTTATATATCCAGTATTGTTTACCACTATTGTGTCTCCCTGTGGGTCAATATAAATTATAGGATTATTAGCGCAATAATTGTAAGGAGATAAATCAAAGTATTTTTCTGCTCTTGGGTCAGTGCTGTGCCAACGGGCGATTGCCGGGTCATAAAAACGCTTACCATAATCATACCAAAAGATATTCTCCCCATTATTAAGAGACAGTTTCTCTTTACCATTATAACCGTATTTATTGATATTGATAGCGGTGTAGTCTTTACTAATGTAAGGCATCTTTAGACCAAATGGGTAATAATGACTTTCCTGATGCATTTGTGTAATGCCATCTCCTGCATCGGATACCACTGCACGGGTATTACCAAGATGGTCCTTTAAAAAGATTTCGTAACGGTAGTTGTTATCTTCTTTTGCTATACGACCTTCATCCATTAATATAGTGGAAAGCTCGCTGTTTGTGTACACAAATGAACCGCAGTAATCCATCATAGCAGGTGCATTAACCGGATCGCCGTTTTCATCTATGTTCATTTGCCTGCGTTTCACCCCTGCAATATCGTAAAAATAAGCCGTTTTTCCCATGGTGGAATT
>JBFHKL010000503.1:0-2121 GCA_041595375.1 Saccharicrinis sp. | reverse complement strand
TATGGATTGCCCATTACTAAAAGAGCTACCCGCAACACCATCTACGTAAAAGGTTGTTAGATTAGTTGTTTCATCGTAAGTGTATCCTACAAAATGCCAGTTTCCATCTGTTACTGTAATTCCTGAATTACGATTCGTTCCGCCATCATAAATCCATAGTTCTTCATTTGTAGCAATACCAAAATTAGAAACGGTACTTGTGCCACTTGCATTTATTCCAACCAATACTTGTTGTGTGCCAGAAACCTGACCCGCGGCACGCATCCATAAAAACACCGATCTGTTCGTGTTAATAAGATTATCTGCGACTTCATCTAACTCAACCCAATCATTGTTGGTACTTTCAAAATGAAGTGTTGAAACCAAAGAAGTTTTCATCGTATCACCAATAAGAACATCGTTTGAGTTTAAAGTAGTATCCGAGATAAGTTCTTGAGCGTAGTTTGTATAATTTATGTTAAGATCAAGGTAAACGATACTGTCGTTCCCATTGGAATTAGTTAAAGTATCGATGTATATTCCAGATGAAGTGTAGGAGTTTCCTCCCGAAGAATAAACATTGTTATCACAGATTGTAACGCTTACGGAGTTACAATTAATACCCACGTTGATGGCAGGTATAAAATTGGAAGTCGTACTTGTTAAACTAAAACCAGATAAGCTACCAGTTGAGGCATTTGCAGAAAAATCGGTAAGTGTTGAAATTCCCGTATTCGTACCATTTGAAACTCCTTGGTTAAACGTATAATATGCAACCAGATCAGCCACCAATTCTGGACTTGAGATTTCACAATATTTGTTGTCTGCTATTTCTTGATCGGTTTTAACGCTATTCCAAATACGGACTTCATTAATGGCACCTTTAAAAAAATCACTTTGGGACGTTCCATCATATTCCTGCCCCAGACTCCATCTATCGCTGCTTAAAAAACCAATTGATCCAACAGTAAACGTATTCTGAAGAACTCCATCAATGTACAAACTTAAAAAGCCATTGTCATAGCTGGCAGCTACATGATGCCATGTATCATCTCTCAAATCAGTGCCAACAGTAAAACTATTTGATCCATCGTAGAAACTAAGAATACCATCATCTAATCGAAATAGCATTTGATTGCCAGTTCCCGTTGTATTTACCGCCAAAATATGATCATTTCCAGTTTGAGTTATTTCTGCTTTAATCCAACTTTCAATACTCCATGCGGTAACTCCAGACATCAAGGTCGCGACTGAATTAATTTGCACATAATCATTCGTCCCATCAAAATGAAGTGCGTTTCTTCCCGCTCCCATGGCTTGGATTCTAAAAGTAAATGGAGAAAGATCAGGATCGTTGTTGAGAATAGTAATATCCTCAGTGGCTAATCCATCTATAAGCGGAGTAAATTCTATAATAAAAGAAGTGGTATCGCCTGGCAGTATATTACCGCTTGGTTGTGTAATTACAGAGAACTGTACATTGTTGGTTAAAGTCACAAACGGCGCTCCATTTAATTCAAGGGTATCTGATCCAGTATTTGTAATAAAAAATTCTTTTATAATGGATCCTGTATTGGTAACAATGGATCCCATATCTGTGTAATTTGATACGGATGGAGAAAGATCATTATTAGAAATAGAAATACTATTACCCAAAAGTATAATTTCAGACTCGGTTCCTGAACCAGTTAATGTAATGGTGTTTGAAGTACTGCAAACGGTATCTGCAAAAGGGATATTCATAGAAGCCGATTTTTCACCGCCTGTGTTTGGAGTAAAAACAACCTCTATAAATGTTGAATCATCTGTTGCTAAAACCGTGTCGGGATAAGTCAATACACTAAATTGCGAGGCATCTGTTCCTGATATTAACACATTACTGGTGTCAACAACAACAGCTAATTGGCGTTCATTTTTCACATAAAAACCAATGGTATCCGACGCTGCATTGTATTCTATGGCATCAAATGCCAATGCAGCAGGAGCACTTAAGGGTGCACAAGCTTCGGCAAATTCAAATGTAATATCAGAAGTCGTTCCAAGTCCTATACTGGCTTGTGTGTTTTCATTAAAAACCAAAACGTAGTAATCGCCTGCAGGAAAAAACCCAGCATCACTGGGATTATTGAAATCGTACACAGC
>JBFHKL010000502.1:0-2132 GCA_041595375.1 Saccharicrinis sp. | reverse complement strand
GTTAATTAACCAGTCTTTTATACAACAATCTACATAAACAGATTAAAAAGGATACGCAGGATAATATGATAAATCAGCTAGATGATTTATACACCATTGTAGATACACATGTAAACTCAAGGCAAAAAATGGTTAATATGGCTTTGAATTTAGCGCACAATATATTAAGCAATTATGGCTCTATTCATCTCACAAATAATAAGCTATTAATTAGTGCCACTAATCAAATCACTAAAGAAACTAAACGATACTCCATCCCTGAATGGCAACTAAAAAATAGCCCCTTATATATGGATACAGCATTGGTAGATCAAATTAAATCTCAATGCGTTGAAACGGCCACTATTTTTCAGAAAATTGACGATGGTTATGTGCGCATATCTACTAACGTATTGAATAAGGATAACACAAGAGCTGTTGGAACATTTATTCCTAACTCATCTGAAGTGATCAAAACAATAGAACAAGGTAAAACTTATTTAGGAAGAGCATTTGTTGTTGATAACTGGTATTTAACGGCCTATGAACCAATAAAAATAGATGGTATCATTCAGGGTATTTTATATGTTGGTGTAAAGGAGATGGAATATGCTTTCCTAAAACAAATTTTTGCACAGAAAAAATACTTTGACAATGGATACCCATTTCTAACTGATGAAACAGGAAACCTGATCCTACACCCCACCAACGAAGGAGAAAATGTTGCCGATGCAGCTTTTTTCTCACAATTAATACACAGTAATAATGAGCTTGGAATGGGTGAATATAGCTGGCCTAAAGGTGATAACAGTGAAGATAAAATTCAGTATTTCAAATACTTTGAACCTTACAAAAGTTACATTTCTACCGCTGTTTATAAAAAAGAAATGTACGCAGGATTAAATCGCTTGGTAACAATAACCTTCATCTTGGTGATTATTTGTGTTTTACTGATGTATATCGCTTTAAACAGATTTTTGATACCCATAATAGACCAATTGCAAATAATGGCAGGTCATGCTAAAGATGTTGCAGCAGGTAACCTGATACTGACTATTAAGACAAATCGTAAAGATGAATTAGGAACCTTAGCCCGTGCTTTAAACAGCATGATAAGCAAACTAAAAGAGGTTGTTGAAGAAATTGCAACAGGAGCACAACAACTCAATGCCAGTGGAGTACAATTTGACAGTACATCACAGGATATATCTCTTGGAGCTAACCAGCAGGCCTCTTCCATTCAAGAGGTATCCTCTACTATGGAAGAGATATCTTCTAATATTGAACAAAACAAAGCGAATGCTAGAGAAACGGAACATATTTCCTCCTTAGTTGCTGATGAAATAAAAACGGTAAATGAAAAAGCACTTAAAGCACAACAACTAAGCGAACTCATTTCAAGAAAAATAATAGCGATTAACGACATAGCCTTCCAGACTAATATTTTATCGTTAAATGCATCAATAGAGGCAGCAAAAGCAGGTGAACACGGTAAAGGATTTGGGGTGGTTGCTACCCAAGTGGGAAAACTGGCAGAAAGAAGCAAAAAGGAAGCTGCCGAGATTATTGATTTAGTGCAACAAAGCGTTGAAATGACACAAAGTGCAGGTAAAAGCCTGCAAGAGCTTATCCCCAGCATTCAAAAAACAAGTGAATTAGTGCATGAAATAACAACAGCAGGCATAGAACTGGGCAAGGGCATTGAACAAGTAAATATCTCTTTACAACAAATAAATATAGCGACCGTACAAAATGCTGCCGGTAGCGAAGAACTGGCTTCTGGTGCACAGGATATTTCACACCAGTCGGTAAGTCTGATGAATTTAATATCCTATTTTAAAACCGATGAAAAATACCTTCATGCCCATAAGGAAATTTCGACAAGCGATATATTGAAGCATTCACCCCAAAAAAATAAAATTACCCATAACAATAAAACAAATATGGGAATCAGTATAGATACGGATATGGAAGGGTTTGAAAAATTTTAAATGATTACTGCAATCTATTTTCACTATTAAAAACCCCTAAAACAGGGGTTTTATTATTTTAATTAAAATTCACCCTTTACATTTTAATTCTTATTTCGTAAATTATAATTGATATTTTCCTTTAAAACATACACATATGAAAAAATTACCTATTCTACTCAC
>JBFHKL010000501.1:0-2132 GCA_041595375.1 Saccharicrinis sp. | reverse complement strand
GTTTTAAAAGTACCCAGAGCCGGGATCGAACCGGCACGAGTTGCCTCACTGGTGTTTGAGACCAGCGCGTCTACCAATTCCGCCATCTGGGCAAATGTTGTCTATAACATTTTTGCGGGTGCAAATATAGTTAAAAGATAACTGTATGCAAATCTTTTATGGTTAAAAGTGCTATTGGTTTAAAAAAACCACCAAACTTATTTTTGCTTGGCGATTCTGTGTTAAGGGTGCGAATCAATTAAAATAAACCATTCACATGAGTATCAACCTTATCGATAATCATACTTAGGTCTGATTTGTTTTTAATAAAATTATATTCATCTACATTAATAATCAGCAGCTTTCCCTTATTGTATTGTTCAATCCATGCTTCATAGCGTTCATTGAGTCTTTTCAGGTAATCTAAACGAATACTGCTTTCGTAATCTCTTCCTCTGGTTTGAATTTGTTCTACCAGTTTAGGCACGGAAGCACGTAGATAGATTAATAAATCAGGAGCCTGAACCAGATTACTCATTAACTCAAACAGAGAAGCATAATTATCAAAATCACGTTTACTCATCAAACCCATATCGTAAAGGTTAGGGGCAAAAATATAGGCATCCTCGTAAATCGTGCGATCCTGTATTACAGTCTTGCCCATTTTACGAATCTGGTTTACCTGCGAAAAGCGACTGTTCAAAAAGTACACCTGTAAGTTAAAGGCCCAACGTTGCATATCCTCATAAAAGTCAGCCAGATAAGGATTGTCATCAACCTCTTCGTAATGTGTGCCCCATCCGTAATGATTTGAAAGTAGGGTAGTTAATGTTGTTTTTCCGGAACCGATATTTCCGGCGATAGCAATATGCATTTTTAAAATATTTTTGGTGGCAAATTTAGAAGAAAAAGTATAAAATCAACGGATACTTTAATCATTATAAATCATTAAATTTTATTCATCGAGATTAGTTCTTCTATAATGTCTCTGTTATTAGATAATCGGGGCACTTTATTTTGACCGCCCAGCTTATTGTGTTTTTTTAGCCAGTCGAAGAACAGATTTTTACGTCCAATCATTATTTCCGGGATGGATAAGGTAATGTCTTTATATCTCTTGGCTTCATAATCTGAATTTATTTCCTGAAGTTTAGAGTCGAGTAATCTAGTAAAGACCTTCATATCTTCAGGTTTTTTCTCAAATTCAATGATCCATTGATGTTTTCCTTTTTCTTCGGTGCTCATATACAGGGGAGCTGCGGTATATTCTTTAATAATGGCGTTCGTTTCTTCGCAGGCAAAATGCACGGCTTTGTCGGAGTTATCAACGATAACTTCCTCTCCAAAGGCATTGATAAAATGTTTGGTTCTACCTGAGATGATAATTTTAAATGGATATTTGGAGGTAAATTGAATGGTGTCGCCAATCAGATAACGCCATAGGCCTCCATTGGTAGAAATAACCAATGCGTAATTGGTATTCAATTCCACTTCGCTGAGCGTTAGTGCATCGGGGTATTCTTTGCCTAGTTCACTCATGGGAATAAATTCATAAAATATGCCATAATCTAACATTAAAAGCATAGAAGATGAAAGCGGATCGTCCTGTATGGCGAAAAAGCCTTCAGAAGCATTGTATGTTTCCATGTAATGCATTTTATCCGAAGGAATGATTTTTTTATATTGTTCGCGATAGGGTCCAAAATTGATTCCGCCATGAATAAATAACTCAAGGTTAGGCCATATATCCAGTAAATTATTGGAATTGGTGGTTTGAAGAATATGTTTAAGAAGTACTAGAAACCAGGAAGGTACCCCTGAGAGTGAGGTTACATTCTCATTGATGGTAGCTTCTGTCATCTTCACCAGCTTCTCTTCCCACTTATCCATAAGGGCAATAGATTGATCAGGTGTCCGGATAAAATTTACCCAAAAAGGCAGGTTGTCGATGAGGATAGCAGATAAATCGCCGTAAAAGGAATCGTTATTGTATTTATTCAGCTGCTGGCTGCCTCCCAGTGTTAATCCTTTACCTTTAAATATCTCATTTTCGGGGTATAATTGGTTGTATATGGCCAATACATCCTTGCCTCCTCTGAAATGGCATTCCTCAAGGGATTCCTTTGATACGGGTATGAATTTACTTTTGGAGG
>JBFHKL010000500.1:0-2135 GCA_041595375.1 Saccharicrinis sp. | reverse complement strand
TGAAAAAAGTTTTCGTTGGTGCTCTTCCCAAAATCACCAATATTTACACCGGTAAGAATAATTTCCTGAGCACCTTCATGAATGGCTTTTTTGGCTAACTCAACAGTTGTTTTTATATCTGCATTTCTGCTCTTGCCGCGTGCCAAAGGAATGGTGCAATAGGAGCAGTAGTAATCGCATCCATCCTGAATTTTCAAAAAAGTTCGTGTTCTGTCGCCTATGGAGTAGGAGGGAAAGAACTCTTTGTTGTTGGTTATTTTACTGGTGTGAATTTCACCTGAAGCTTTTTTTTGTAGGTCGCCAAGGTATTGGGATATTTTAAATTTCTCATTGGAACCTAATACCAAATCAACACCCGGCATCTCCGATATCGTTTGGGGTTTAAGTTGAGCAAAACATCCCGTCACAACAATAAAGGCGTTGGGGTTTTGCTTAATGGCCTTATTGATGGCCTGGCGGCATTTTTTATCGGCTGTTTCGGTTACCGAACAGGTGTTGATTACATATACATCAGCAAAATCACTATAGCTTACTTTAATAAATCCTTCATCTACCAATGCCCTAGCTATGGTGGATGTTTCACTAAAGTTTAACTTGCATCCTAAAGTATGAAAGGCAACTTTCTTCTCCAAAAACAATGACTTATCAATCATCTCTAATTATTTTAATTGTGTGTGCCTGGGTAATGCTTGTTGTTTGTTTTAAGGGCACAAAGATAATTAAAAGGATTTAACGGGGAGAATAGCTTGATGTAGGATTGGTATAAAAAAAGGCCGAACTATATATTTTCGGCCCTGAAATTTTAAAAAGAACTTTGTGTTTATAGTAAATCGCTGGCTAATTCAGCCAGATAACTCCTTTCGCCTTTTATCAGGTTAACATGAGCAAAGATATCTTGTCCTTTCATTTTCTCGGTAAGATAGGCCAACCCATTGGATGTTTTATCAAGATAAGGAGAGTCAATCTGTTCAATGTCGCCTGTGAATATGATTTTTGTACCTGCACCTGCGCGGGTAATAATGGTTTTAACTTCATGAGGTGTGAGGTTTTGCGCTTCATCAACAATAAAAAACACATCCGACAAGCTTCTTCCTCTGATATAAGCCAGAGGGGTTATGATTAACCGATTATCTCGTTGCATTTCGTCAATTAAAATATTCTCCTTACTCTTTATGCCATGACCGGTTTTTATTACACTTAAATTATCAAATAAAGGTTGCATGTAAGGACCTATCTTGTCGTTTACATCTCCAGGTAAAAATCCTAAATCTCGGTTGGCTAAAGGTACTATTGGTCGAGCCAGTAATATTTGTTTAAAATTTTTATGCTGTTGAAGAGCAGCAGCCAAAGCTAACAATGTTTTCCCTGTTCCTGCTTTTCCGGTTAGAGAAACCAGTTTAATCTCGGGATTTATTAGAGAATCTAACGAAAAGGTTTGTTCTGCATTCCGAGGTTCTATTCCAAAGGAATTTTGTTTTTCAACACGTCGTATTAATTGACTAAAAGGATTGTAATGAGCCAATACGCTTTTATTGCCATTTCGCAACACAAAATATTGATTGGCAGGTATGTCTTTTATTGGGAATTGGTCTTTAGGAATGCCATCAGTGTTGTATAGAGCTTCAATTGATTTTGGGTCGAAATCTTCATAGATACGTACGCCTTTCTCAAGGACATCAATATCTTTTACCTTATCGGTTTCGTAATCTTCACTGTTTAGTCCAAGGGATTTTGCTTTCATACGCAGATTAATGTCCTTGGTAACCAGCGTAACAATGCGAGTTTTAAATGTTTCCTTTACATGCAAAGCGATGGCCAATATGCGATGGTCAGGTGATTTTTCAAAAAATGAATCTTGCATGATCTGGGTAAAGGGTTTTCCTGTAGCAACAAATAATTTTCCTTGCTTGGCTCCTAACGATACACCTTCTTTAAATAATTTTTCACCAGAAATATGGTTTAAATCTCGTACAAACTCTCTGGCTTGATAGTTGATTTGATCGTTCCCTTTTTTAAATTTATCCAACTCTTCAAGAACAACAATAGGAAGAATTACGTCGTTATTTTCAAAGTTGTATATACATTTGTGGTCGTGAAGAATCACATTTGTATCCAAAATAAAAATCTTACGTTTC
>JBFHKL010000499.1:0-2145 GCA_041595375.1 Saccharicrinis sp. | reverse complement strand
CCTTCTTCAATTACATTAAGCACCTTAATGGTGGCTTCAATAGCGGCCTCTGTTTGGTCAGCCGCCAGTCCTCTGGACTTAATCTCCACTCCTTTATAATCCCAGGCAATCACGGTTTCCACCAGCGCATCTGTTTTTCCTCCTGGTGGTATGGAGACCCAATAATCGATTAATACGGGATGAACTTTATCCAACTTTTTATAAATTCTCCACAGCGCTTTCATAAAAGCATCATACTGACCATCTCCTACGGCTGTTTCATCATATCTTTTACCCTCAATAGACACACTAATAGAGGCTAAGGGACGCAGATCATACGCCAAAGATAGATTATAATTTCGAATTTTAATAGCATCTTTCACGGATGAACTCTTAAGCACATCTGCAATAATAAAAGGCAAATCTTCAATGGTAACCAATTTCTTTTTATCACCAAGCTCAATTACCCGTTGGGTAACTTTCTTCATATCATCGGCACCAAGTTCAATACCCAGCTCTTCCAAATTCTTTTTAATATTGGCTTTTCCTGAAGTTTTACCCAAGGCATAACGACGGTTACGACCAAAACGCTCAGGCATTAAATTATTAAAATACAGATTATCTTTAGAATCCCCATCGGCATGCACTCCACTGCACTGGGTAAATACATTATATCCGGTAATAGGTTGATTTTCAGGAATACGTAATCCGGAAAATTTTTCAACCACCTTACTTACCCGAATAATACTTGATTCTACCAGATTATTTGAAAGTTTCAGATGGTCATTTAAAATACCTACAATACTGGCCAACGGGGCATTTCCTGCTCTTTCGCCCAGACCATTGACTGTGGTATGAATACCGGCAATACCTGTTTTTAAGGCTGAAAACACATTGGCAACAGCCATGTCATAATCGTTATGGGCATGAAAGTCAAAATGCGTATCCGGGAAACGATCTACCATATCCGCACAAAAACCAAATGTCTGATCAGGATTAAGCACGCCCAGAGTATCGGGAAGCATTATTCTTTTGACCCTCATTTTTATCAGCTCCCCAACTACATAATACACATAATCAGGCGAAGTCAACATTCCATTACTCCAGTCTTCGAGATATACGTTCACGGAGATATCCATCTGCTCAGCTATATCCACAAGCCTGGCCACATCTTCCATATGCTTTTCTGGCGTTTTACGCAACTGGCCTGTAACATGCTTTAAAGAACCTTTGGTCAACAGGTTTATCACTTTAGCACCGGCACTCTGTATCCATTTTAAGGATACATCACCATCTACAAAACCTAAGACCTCAATTTTTTCCAGGAAATCATTCTTTTTTGCCCACTCAGTAATTCTTTTCACCGCAGCAAACTCGCCTTCTGAAACACGAGCTGAGGCGACTTCAATGCGATCAACCCTCCCCTCGTCCAATAACAATCTGGCCATAGCCAGCTTTTCTCCTTCGTTAAAAGAAACCCCGGTTGTTTGCTCCCCATCGCGGAGAGTAGTATCCATTACTTCTATCTTCATATTTCTTAAGCAAGAACACAGATGCACGGAAACGTAGAGTCTTATATTCTATATTTCACTAAACTGTGCAAAAAATATTTGTTGTGAATAAAATCATAGTCTCAATCAAGCGATACAAAGCCTTTGCACTTTGTATCGCTTAATCATTTAGGCTCTATTTTCCTCGTAGGCTTCTATTTCATCTTTTGAAGTGATCAGATAGTCGATATCATCATATCCATTCAACAAACAGTTTTTCTTATAACTATTTATTTCAAAAGTCTCTGACTTTCCATTTGCCTTATTGGTAATTGTTTGAGCTACAAGATCAACAACTACTTTGTTATCGGCTCCAGCTGCAAATAATTCAGCTAAAAATTCCTCCGACACCACTACGGGTAACACTCCATTATTTAAAGAGTTATTCTTAAAAATATCGGCAAAGAAACTGGATACAACTACCTTAAATCCATATCCATGTATAGCCCAAGCTGCATGCTCACGGCTTGACCCGGAACCAAAATTCTTTCCAGCGACTAAAACTTCACCTTTATAGTTTGAATCATTTAATATGAAATCAGCTTTAGGTGAACCATCCTTATTATATCTCCAGTCGGAAAATAAATTATCACCAAAACCTTCTTTTGTAGTTGCT
>JBFHKL010000498.1:0-2151 GCA_041595375.1 Saccharicrinis sp. | reverse complement strand
TTCCATTACTTGTTCTTTTTCTTCTTTACCAAATAATTCTGTACCCGGCATATTTTTATGTTTTTAAATGTTAGACAAAAGGACTAAGGCTTATGTCTTTAACGTATTAGGGGCGATTTTTAATAAATCACCCCTTGAATTTTATAATGTTATCCACTTAAAGGGATACGGTAGATATCTGTTTGTCTCGATTACAGAATTTCAAGTTTAACCAAGTCCTGAACGTCAACCATTCCGGCAGGTTTGCCATTGCTGACAGCAATGATATTATCAATTTGTTTTTCTTTAAATATCCCAACTACGGTATGTAATTTGTCTTCAAGATCAACAGTGATAGGCATTTTCATTTCGAAATCGCTCATTTTCATGCTTAATATTTTTTCACCGTCAATGTTCATTTGGCGACGTAAGTCTCCATCGGTAAAAATTCCTTTTAAGTTGCCTTGTGCATCTACAATAGAAACGGCACCTGTAGCATATTTGGTCATTTCAACAGTAGCGTCAGTAACTTTAGCATCTAAACCAATGGTTGGGTTTTTACTTCCAATAATCTCGCCAACTTTCAAAGTCATTTGACGTGTGTGGTTTACAAATTCATGAGTGCCAATCTCGGTGAAATTATTATTGTTTAGGTTCTTCATAATCTTCCAAGGAATGGTGATATTCTGAGCTCCTAATTCAATCGCATTTTTCACATGTTCAGGATGACGAACCGATGAAAACATAATTTTAGTGTTGTAGTTGTATTTGTTAACTAACTGAATACAATCATCAACTAATTTTAAAGCATCGTATCCCTGGTCCTGCATGCGGCCAACCAAAACACAAACGTAAGTAGCCCCGGCAGCCATAGCCATGTATGCTTGCTGGATATTATAAACAAGGTGAATATTAACCATCATGTCTTCATCGCGAAGCATTTTACATGCTTTTGCAGCAATCAAAGACGCTGGGATTTTAAATACTGTTTTCTTTTTATCTAAACCTAAGCTTAACAAACGCTTTGCCTCTGCAACAATCTCTTCAGCTGTATCACCTAATGCTTCAATCATTAGCACAGGTACCATTTTAGATAGTTTTACAATGGCACCGTCAATATCGGTGATACCGTGTCTGTGCATAAAAGTAGGTGTAGTGGTTAATCCGTCGATAAAACCTAACTTAAATGCTTCTTCAATTTCATTGATGTCCGCAGAGTCAAGATATAATTCCATGATAAAATATTTTGGTGATATTATTTATTTTCTAATTTGTTTTTCAATATTGTGAATCTCAATTAAAGGTTTCAGAAATTCTTCTAATTCCTCTAAAGGATACTGGCTTGCTGCATCGCATAAGGCTTCGCAAGGAACAGGATGCGACTCAATGAAGATTCCATCGATACCTGCTGCCACTCCGGCGCGGGCAATAGGCCCAAGGTACTGACGTGTTCCTCCATTAGGATCTGAGCTTGGTATTCCATATCTCCTGATGCAATGGGTAATGTCAAATACAACTGGATAGCCTGTTTGTTGTAACTCGTAAAAACTACGTGGATCAACAATCAAGTCGTTGTATCCAAAAGTATAACCTCTTTCGGTAACCATGATATTTTTGTTCCCAAAGTGTTCAACTTTCTGAACAGGTTTAATCATGTTTTCAGGAGCTAAAAATTGTCCATGCTTAATGTTAATTGCTTTTTGCGTTTTTGCTGCCTCAGAAAGCAATGATGATTGCATACACAAATACGCAGGTATTTGAATAATGTCCAAAACTTCTGCAGCTGCTTTAACCTCAGAAGCCTGATGTACATCAGAAATAACAGGTACGTCAAATGCATTTTTTACCTTTTCAAGCATTCTTAAACCTTCTTCCAGACCTGGGCCATGGTAAAAATCAAGAGAACTTCTGTTGTCCTTGATATACGAAGATTTAAAAATAAAAGGAAGATTAAGGTTCTCGGCTATCTGCTTTAATTTCTCAGCAGTCTTCATCATTATGGACTCCTCCTCAACTACGCAGGGTCCTGCTATAATAAAGAGCTTGTCTTTGCCAAACTGTTGCTGGCCAACTTTGATATTCTTCATGCGCTGTATTTGCCTTTTTTTTCTCAACGAAATTAATGAGGATTATCGAATTAAACACAAAAATTAGTCATGTTTTTATCTTCCT
>JBFHKL010000497.1:0-2154 GCA_041595375.1 Saccharicrinis sp. | reverse complement strand
TATGGCTATACAACAATGGAGCAGCGGTAGCATATTCACGCCTACTTCTGAAACAACAATGAATGTACGTTTAAATCAAGGATGGATTATCTCAGCCATCATGTATAACGTTCCTGTACATGAACCTTTTGCCAATGGTTCAACTATCTCCGAAGCAATTACCTCTAGTTTATTACCCCGGATATTAGCACCTAATAAGAAAAAAGCCGGAGGGCAGGAAAACTTCCGAAGATTCACAGGCATTAATATAGCTGACGATACGAGTATGGGGATCAGTCTGGCCGGAGAAGGCTGGGCCAATTACGGGTATTGGGGCGGACTGACCTTTATGTTTTGCTGGGGACTCTTTGTTTCCTGGTTCTGGAAAAAGTTAATTAACTTATCAGATATCTACCCTACACTCTTAGTTTGGAGCCCCATCCTTTTTTTGCAAGTTGTCAAAGCTGAAACAGAATTTGTAGTGGTACTCAATCACTTAATCAAATCCTCAGTACTAATATTTGGTTTGCTGTGGTTTATAAAACAAAAATGGGGAATAAGAATTTAATAGTTCGTTAGCAATTTTGGTTAATAGATCAGTGGGGTCTTAGGTTAGAAGATCAATAGGTTAGTAGGGTGTTAGGTTATTAGATCGGTTGGTTAGTAGATCAGTAGATTAGTAGGCTGTTAGATCAATAGAGGGATAACAAGTAGAAGGGTTAAAGGTGAAATAACTAAGGGTAAAGGGTTAAAGTATGAATGATATACATTTATTTTTTCGCAAGAAGCTTCCTCAATTTAATAGCATTGAGGAAATTTTCATAGCCATCAAAGCGCACTTATCCCTTCATCTCGATGTACAAATCCAGGAAGTTCCTGAAGAAGGCGCCAGCCTTAAAAGCATCATTAAAAACCTTTGTTTTGCCAGGCAGCACCGAAGCACGATCAACCATATTACCGGGCATATCAATTATTTGGCACTCACACTGGGGCGAAATACTGTGTTAACAATTCACGATACGGATTCTAATATATATGGCAACTCTGTTAAACAATTCTTTTTAAAATTAATTTGGCTTTGGCTTCCTGCACTTTTTGTTAAACGTATTACCGTGATATCGGAATTTTCAAAACAGCAACTGAGCGAGATAGTTCCTTTTGCTAAACAGAAGATTGTTGTTATTCCTAATCCTGTAAAAGAGGAATTATGCTTTACGCCAAAACCTTTTAATAAAGAGAAACCGGTCATTCTTCACTTGGGGACTAAGGATAATAAAAACCTGGAACGTACCATTGAAGCTATTAAAAACATTAGCTGTCAATTAATGATTATTGGCAAACTTAGCACCAGGCAAGAATCATTGCTTAAAAACAATTATATCGACTACAACAATAAGTTTTATATCCCATATAAAGAAATCATAAAAGCCTATCAAGAGTGTGATTTGGTAAGTTTTGTTTCCACTTACGAAGGCTTTGGAATGCCTATTATAGAAGCTCAGGCCATTGGGCGACCTGTCATCACCTCTACAATATGTTCCATGCCCGAGGTTGCCGGCGATGCTGCATTATTAGTAGATCCTTACGACACTCATGCTATACGACAAGCCATATTACAAATTATTAAAGATGATATTTTACAGCAAGACCTTATTCAAAAAGGACTAAAAAATATTGAGCGATTTAAAATCGATACAATCACTCAACAATATATGCAAGTGTATCAACAAATCACCAACTCAACAAATAAACAAATCCACAAATAACCAGTTAACCAACTCAACAATTCAACAGTTAAACAGTTAATCAATTAAACAACACACCAGTTAAAACAACCGCCCATAACTCTCTATCAGTTCCGGATCATTAATAAACTTCTCTGCCTTTTTAGCGTTCCTTAATTTTAATTCCTACCTAAACAAAGCACTATAACCTTCTTTAAAATCTTGCTCCCTCACATAACGCTCTGCCAATCCCTTGGCTCCTTTTACTTGAGTGCAATATTCTACTTCATCACTCAAAAGATGAACAATAGTTCTCCCCCACTCTTTTTTATTATCTAAAGAGATGCTCCATCCCGCTTTTTTTTCCTGCAAGTTCAGCCACGGTGTTTTATCAGAAATAAGCACTGGAACACCATTGATTAAAGCTTCAAAAATCGCATGACCAAAATTC
>JBFHKL010000496.1:0-2169 GCA_041595375.1 Saccharicrinis sp. | reverse complement strand
TGTTTTGTTCAATTTATATTATTTATACACAGTGAAGAACTTATTAATTATTTTTTTCGTTTTTATTACTGCTCTGGTACAAGCACAAAATGGAAAAATAAGGGGGACGGTTATTGACGATGCCACTGGGGAGACATTGGTTGGGGTAACTGTATTTATTAAGGGTACACAAACGGGCACAATAACTGATCTTGACGGGATGTTTACTATTAACTTAGCCGAAGGTCTTTATGATGTGCAGATATCTTATATTTCATATGAAACACTTATTATAGAGGGTGTTCAGGTTAAGGATAATGATGTAACTGTTATTGGAGAGTTACATCTTGGTCAAAATATGATGGATATTGAGGAAGTTGTAGTTAAAGCAGAGGTGATTAGAACCACTGAAACAGCTATCCAAACCATGAAAAAGAAATCAACAGTTATGCTCGATGGTATTTCGGCAAGTAAAATGTCATTAATTGGTGATGCAACAGCTGTGGAGGCTGCTAAGAGAATTACAGGGGTATCTGTTCAGGATGGAAAGTATATTTATGTGCGTGGATTGGGAGACAGATATTCAAAGACTATTTTAAATGGTATGGATATCCCGGGTCTTGATCCGGATAAAAATAGTATCCAAATGGATATTTTTCCAACCAACCTGATCAATAATATGATGGTCAGTAAAAACTTTACAGCAGATATGCCTGCTGATTTTACCGGAGGAATTATGAATGTGGAAACTAAAGATTTCCCGGATCGAAAAATATTTAGTGTGTCATTAGCTACATCTTATAACCCGGATATGCACTTCAATTCCGACTATCTTAGCTATGATGGTGGCGCTTTAGACTTTTTAGGTTTTGATGATGGTACACGCAAATTGCCTTCTTTGGCCAAACAAGAGGATATCCCATCTCCCATTACCTATTGGACAAAAGGTTATTCAAGTGATGAGATAAATAATTTTTTCAATAGCTTCACTTCCACTTTAGGAGCCAGCAATAAATTGAATCCAATGGATTTTAGTTTAGGCTTATCGTATGGGAATCAAATAGAGTTGAATAGTAATAATGAAAAGTTCATGAAGCGTTCCCCAAAATTAGGAATTATATTTTCTGCTTCATATAAAGCTCAGTACAAATATTATGATGAGCGTAGCTATGGTGAATACCAATTAAATAGTGATGCATCAGAATATGATTTGGTTTATGCTACTTTACAAAATGGTAGTTTAGGGGAGCATGAGGTTTTAATTGGTTTAATGGGGGGACTTGCCTTTAAAACTAATTATTCTAAGATTCGTTTTACAGCAATGCGTTTGCAGAGTGGAGAAAGTAAGGCAGGGAAATTTACAATCGATAATAATGAAGATGCGACCGGTCAGTCAGGGTATTATGCCGTTTCCGATAACCTTGAATACAGTCAAAGATCTTTAACTAATGTTTTTTTAGGTGGGTCGCACGTTCTCAAACATAGCGGTTGGGATTTAGATTGGCGTATTGCACCTACCTTCTCTACTTCTGATGATCCTGATATTCGTAAAACGCCTTTTACTATTGCTGATGATGGTGATATTTCTTTTAGTTCTGGTGCAGGAGGTAATCCCTCCAGAACATGGAGAGAGTTGCAGGAAATTAACCTAAGTAATAAGATTGACATCACAAAAAAATATCAATTTAAAGGTAGTGAGGCAAAATTAAAATTTGGTGGCGCCTACAATTATAAAAAGAGGAACTATGAAATTGTATCCTATGATATTTTAAATAACAGTGGGACTGCTTACTGGGATGATACAGATGCCAATGCCGTTTTGCAGCAAGCAAATATGTGGTATTACGGAAGCGATAATGATCTTCAACTTTATTATTCTACCGATTATACTCAGCCAAATCCCAATGAGTATGAGGCTAATGTTAGTAGTTTTGCTGTATATATTTCCAATGAAATTAACTTATCAGCTAAACTAAAATCTAATTTGGGCTTACGGTTAGAGAATTATGTGTTGCGTCATACTGGTAGAGATCAGGAAGGAGCCTCTGGTAGTACAGGAGGAAATGTATTAAATAATGAAAAGGTATTGGATTTGTTGGATCTTTTTCCATCTGTAAACTTTATTTATTCCCTTAATGATGATCAGAATTAGAGGGCTACTTTTTCACGAACCACAGCGCGTCCTACTTT
>JBFHKL010000495.1:0-2174 GCA_041595375.1 Saccharicrinis sp. | reverse complement strand
TGGTGGTCGAATCGAAGGGTATTTATTCCATAGAAAAATTCCTCATAGCCCGCAGACTTATGTATTGGCAGGTGTATTTGCATAAAACGGCTCTTGTGGCCGAAAAAATGTTGGTAAAAATACTATTGAGAGCAAGGTTTCTATGTGCTAATGGTGCTGACTTGTTTGCCACTCCTCATTTACTGTATTTTTTAAGTCATGAAATAGGTTCGCAGGATTTTGATAAGGATGCTTCTGTTTTGGAAAAATTTGCTTTGTTGGATGATGGAGATATTATGTCGGCTATTAAGGTCTGGTCTGGGCATGATGATTTTATTCTGGCTACGCTGTCGAGTGCTCTTTTGAATCGTGATTTGTTACATATCGAGTTACGAAAAGATAGTTTTGATAAAGCGTTTGTGAAAAAAATTAAGAATAAGGTAAGGGAAGCCTATGGTGTTGACAAAAAGGAAGTTTCTTATTTTGTGTATACCGACATCATTGAGAATCATGCGTATAGTACTAAGGATGAGAAGATTAATATACTATATGCTGGTGGTGAATTAAAAGATGTAGCCGTTGCCTCCGATATACTTAATTTATCAGTATTAGGAAAGAATGTTAAAAAGAATGTATTGTGTTACCCTAAATCTTTACGTTCATGGGTGGCTAAATTACCAAAGGATGTTGTATAACGAATTTTAATGAAATAAGGTATTAAATTGGGCAGACAGCAGTTGTTAAAATCGCTAATACCAAGCCATAAGCAGAAAGGTATTTTTTGCACAAACTTAAATTCGGGAATATGACTTTTGATTATGTTTTCAGAAAGAGGATAATATTATTAGATTTGCACCAAATTTTTTACAATGGAATTTTCAGCGAAGCAAATTGCAGAATTAATAGATGGGGTAGTTGTTGGTAACCCTGATGCTAAGGTTAATAATGTATCTAAAATAGAGGAAGGACAACCAGGAACAATTTCTTTTCTTTCCAATCCCAAATATACCAAATATATATACGAAACCAAGGCTTCTATAGTATTGGTTAATAAGTCGTTTGAACCGGAACAGGAAGTGTCTGCTACCATGGTTAAGGTAGATGATGCTTATGTTGCTGTGGCTAAGCTAATGCAAATGTATGTTGACTCGATGCCTCGTAAAACAGGAATAGAACAGCCTTCTTTTATTGCTGAATCAGCTAGTGTTGGCGAGTTTCCGTATGTTGGCGCTTTTGCCTATGTAGGAGAAAATGTAAAAATTGGTGATAATGTTAGTATATACCCAAACACTTATATCGGTGACAATGTTACTATTGGTGACAATACAATTCTTTATGCCGGTGTTAAGATATATCAGGGATGTAAAGTAGGTGCAAATTGTATTTTGCATTCGGGAGTAGTTGTTGGTTCTGATGGTTTTGGTTTTGCTCCTGGAGAGAATGGAGAGTACACTAAGATTCCTCAGGTTGGTAATGTGGTGATTGAAGATAATTGTGAGTTTGGTGCCAATACAACTGTAGATCGTTCAACAATGGGATCTACGATTATTCATAAAGGGGTTAAATTAGATAACCTAGTGCAGATTGCTCATAATGTGGAAGTTGGTGATAATACGGTTATTGCTGCTATTTCTGGAGTTGCAGGTTCGTCAAAAATAGGTAAAAACTGTATGTTCGGTGGTCACGTTGGAATTGCAGGTCATTTAACAGTAACAGATGGTGTTAAGTTAGGTGGATTTACCGGGGTAAGTAAAAATATTAGTAAGGAAGATCAGTTTTTGCGTGGTATTCCTGCAATGGATGGCCGAATTTACGGAAAATTGCATGCCCACTTTAAACAATTACCTGATTTGGTGAATCAAATAAAGGAGTTAAAAGAAGAAATTAAGACTTTAAAAGGTGAATAATTACAGCCTTTGTTTTGCTGTAAACAGAAATATACTATGGTGGAATATCAAAATACATTGGCCGGTTCGGTTACTTTAAAGGGAACCGGCTTACATACAGGTGCAGAAGTTACTTTAGTACTTAATCCTGCAGAAGAAAATCATGGGTATAAATTTAAAAGAACAGATTTAGATGAGCAGCCGGTAATTGATGCCCATGCCGAGCATGTGGCCTATACAGAGCGGGGTACGGTGCTGCAAAAAAATGATGTCTCAGTAAGTACTATTGAGCATTGCTTAGCAGCCTTG
>JBFHKL010000494.1:0-2200 GCA_041595375.1 Saccharicrinis sp. | reverse complement strand
TTCTTACTACATTTGAACTTCCCTGACAAAGTGAAGATAGAACGCATGCAAAACCAACCATGATCTAAACCGGTTCCTTTTGCAAAAAACAGACAGAAAATAAAGGGACAAAAAGTGCGCTTTATTTTTATTTAAATAACAACATAGGAGTACTGCTATGATGCCAAATAAGCACATTGGATGGACAAAGATGGGGTTTATAGGTGTGTTGGGTGCAAGGCTAGACACCCGAATCCAAGCAAAAGATTAAACCAAAAGCACAAAAAAATGAGAACTAAACTTTTAATTCTATTAATGATTTCCTTATGTGTACAAATTAATAGTAGTGCACAGGAATGGAGCGAGATTCAAAAATTACTCCCCAAAAACACACTTGTTAATGATGCTGATTGGTATGGTCAGTCGATAGCTGTAGAGAATGACATACTTATTGTTGGGGCTCCTTATCATGATAATGCAAAAGGATGTGCCTATGTATTACAAAACAATGCCGGTGTGTGGGAGACAATTGCAACCTTATCACCTCAGAACCCTATAGAAGGTGATGGAATTGGGTTTTCAGTAGATGTTTTTGACACCACTATTGTAATCGGTGCTTTAGGTAAAGTTTTAATATTTAATAAACCGAAATCCGGATGGCAAGACATGACTGAATCCTCTATAATAATGCCTCCAGAAAATTCAAGCGGCAATTTCGGAACAGGTATTTCGATTAAAGAACAAACTTTAGTTGTTGGGGCATACACAGATGATGAAGTAATTGGGAAAATATTTATTTATGAAAACACTTTAGGCTCATGGATAAAAAAGGCAACATTAACTTCTACCGATGCTACAATTGATGATAGATTTGGCGAGATAGTCGATATTTCAGGAAATACCGTTGTTACAGGAGCAAGCTTAGACACATATTGCGGTTCTTATCCAGGTTCAGCGTACGTATTTGTAAAACCATCCACCGGTTGGGAAGATATGACCCAAACTGCTAAATTAACTAGTTCAGATGGCTCTAATGAAAATTCTTCTTTAGGGTCTTCTATAAGTATTTATTATAATACGATATTGATTGGAGCAGAATATACAACCCGATATGGTAAGGTAATTGGTTCCGCCTATTTGTATGAAAAACCTAATACTGGATGGGTAGACATGACAGAAACTGCTATTTTAAATCCTATGGAATCAGTTTCCTTGGAAGAAGAACAATTTTTTGGTTGTTCAGTAGCATTGAATGATACCATGGCTATTGTTGGTGCTCATTGGGATGATAGAAATGGTAATTATAGTGGTTCTATTTATGTCTATAAGAAACCTGTAAATGGGTGGGAAAATATGACTGAATCAGAGTTGCTATTACCTCTTGATGGCTCAATAAGAGATGAGTTTGGGCATTCTGTCGCATTAAATGACTACAATATTTTTGTTGGAGCCATAGGTGCAGGACTCGAAAGCGATGAGATTACAGATGCAGGAGCAGTTTATGTTTTTAAAAATAACAATACTCCTACAAGTATATTTTCATCTGGCGATATTGTAGAATTTCGACTTTTCCCAAATCCAACAGAAAGTCAGATAAATTTTAACACGAATAAAAAAGTAACTAATCTTCGTTTATATTCAACAAGCGGTGATTTGTTATTAAAGGAAAACATATGTAATGACTATATCATTGATTTGAGTGGTTTTAATAGAGGTTGTTATTTATTAATCTATCAAATGGATGATAAGATATATAAAGAAAAGATTATAAAATATTAAAGTCGAGTAGGTAAAGGGGAATCTCACCCCTAAACCTCTCACAACTTGACCCGCCAGGCGGGAGAACTGTATCCCGGAAATCCGGGACCATTTGTAATAGCCTTCCCGGTGCTTCGTAGCAGAATGCTTCGGTCGCGTTCCAAATTTCAAATGCCTAAAAGAATGAAAATGCATCATTGTGCTTCTTTTTTTTGCATTTACATAAGCTTTTTTCTGCCAATACCTGCCACCCGCTTCTCGCTTTTATTTTTAATTGATTCTTACTACATTTGAACTTCCCTGACAAAGTGAAGATAGAACGCATGCAAAACCAACCACGATCTAAACCGGTTCCTTTTGCACAAGCAGACAGAAAATAAAGGGATAAAAAGTGCACTTTATTTTTATTTAAATAACAACATAGGAGTACTGCTATGATGCCAAATAAGCACATTGGATGGAC
>JBFHKL010000493.1:0-2208 GCA_041595375.1 Saccharicrinis sp. | reverse complement strand
TATTGAAGCAGCCCGATTGGCACCTACCTCATCAGGACTTCAACAATTTAGAGTGATTTTAGTAGAAAATCAGGAGATAAAAGAAAAGCTCACTGCAGGATCTCTAAATCCCGAATCGATGAAAGAATGTTCTCATATTTTAGTTTTTGCAGCCTGGGATACTTACACAAGCGAGAGAATTGATAAGATATATGACTTTACAACTGACGAAAGAGGATTGCCTCGAGGAAGATTTAGCAGTTATACCGATAAACTTAAAGAGCTATATATAAACCTTCCTGACCAAGAGAACTTTGCCCATGCAGCAAGACAAACCTATATTGCACTAGGATTGGCTCTGGCACAAGCAGCAGAATTAAAAGTAGACACCTGCCCTGCCGAAGGATTTGACAATAATCTTGTTGACGAGGTATTAGAGTTAGATAAATTAGGTTTAAAAAGCGTATCGCTTATTTATATCGGATATACCGATGAAGAGAGAGATTGGATTAAAACCATGAAAAAGGTCAGAATCCCAAGAGAAGAATTCGTGATTGACGTAAACTAATAAGCTATCCTCCAGTGAGCCATTGGCTCACTGGAATCGCTATTAATCGCTGTCTGTTAATGATAAACCAACCCATCGTTTTTAAAATTTCTACCTCCGATCAGCAGCAAGCATAGCGAGCTATCGAAAAAGAATTACTCATCCTCATTCATACTTTATTGGTAAGCGCTTGTATTTTCAAACTTTTTAAAGATCTTCGCGTATACTTTTGCCGGAGCACATGCTACGCTCATAAGCCAATAAAATGCATAAAAAAGAATCATCTTTTAAAAGTCCATCCCCAAAACATCAACCAAGAGGCCTTACGATACTTTATGAGGATCATGACATTCTTGTGGTAGATAAAATAAATGGTCTATTGACCATAGGAACAGATAGAGAAAAACAGAAAACTGCACATTTTCTATTAAATAATTACGTAAAAAAAGGGAATCAGCAATCCAGAAACCGTGTATTTATAGTACATCGTTTAGATAGAGACACATCTGGGGTTCTTATTTTTGCCAAAAATGAAATAGCCAAACGTTATCTTCAGGAAAATTGGAAAGAATTTAGTAAAAAATATTTTACCGTTGTGCATGGTAACCTCCAGGATAAGGAAGGAATCATCTCTTCTTATCTGTTAGAAAACAAATCCTTCAGAGTACATTCTGTAAATGATCCTAAGAAAGGAAAATTCTCTAAAACAGGTTACAAAGTAATTAAAGAATCAAAGAAATTTAGTCTCCTTGAAATCGATCTTTTTACAGGCAGAAAAAACCAAATTCGTGTTCACCTATCAGAAAAAGGTTATCCTATATTGGGGGATAAGATTTACGGAAAAACAGACAAAGGTATTAAACGCTTAGCCCTTCATTGTGCTTCCCTTACCATATTACATCCGGTTACCCAAAAGACAATGTGTTTTAAAACTGAGATTCCGCTTTATTTTAAAACCTTAGTTCATGCTTAAAAAAGCCATTGATAACATCTACCAATGGCTTTTCATTCTGTAAATCAATATAACTTACTCACCTTATCAATTATCATTTTAATAACTTTCAAGAGTCCCCTGAGATGTTAAATCGTAATAGTCAAGTCCGGCATAATCCGTACCATAACGGTTACAGCGGAAAGTAAAATTTTTGCTTGGAGTATCATATTGATCAACAATACCTGTTTCATCAACAGGATTGATATATTTCCAAACAATATTTCCATCATAATCAACTTCATAAAAGGTTCCTGAAAGTCCTTCACACATCAATGTATTTCCATTAGGAAGACGACGTGCTCCTGAAATCATGGATGAATACATATCACTTGGCGTATCTGCCATATAAGTCCAGGTAAAATCTGTTGGCAAATAAGTTCCGTCAGTTTCAATGGAATAGGAACCATCAGCATTTACATTTGTATTAATAACATTTACGGTTGAATAATTGTCAACAGCATAGTAACCCGCTTGATTGTTAAATACCATAATCTGACCTCCATCCTCATAATCATCATCAATCCAGTTGGCATCATGCTGTAAATAAAGCATACGATCGTTTTCGTCGCCCATATCATAAGTCTGTGGATTTCCCCAACGATAAAGAATATCACCACCTTTACCATAGGTTCCTCCTGAGTGCGATGCAGCTTCTTCTGTTGTAGTAGAATGGTCAATAATCCAGAAC
>JBFHKL010000492.1:0-2216 GCA_041595375.1 Saccharicrinis sp. | reverse complement strand
GCAACATCTGCTGCAGCAAAACCCTTTCCTTCAAAAGTATCTTCACTTTGCATATCTATTTTGGCAGTTATGGCATGTCCTCTTTCAATGGCAATCTTTTCAATTTCTTTGCCCATCTTACCATATCCTATTAAAGCGATGTTCATTTTTTTGATTTTTATAGATGAGAGAATAACAGCAACTATTCTATAGTCATAACTCTCATGACTCAATAAATATTATAATTTAGTTTAAATATAACAGACAAAAAGGCCAGAATCTAAGGAGCAAGTCATCTTTAACTAAACATTAACCTTCACAATTCACCCATCTGTTATTTATGCATGGCAAATATAACAATTGATGCTATATTTATACGAATCATTTATTTAGTATTTACTGAAAATAAAAAAAGCACAATGATTAACACTGTGCTTTTTGTATCTATTTAACTTTAATCTCTACTCTAAAACAAATTGCTCAATACTTCTTTTACATCCTCCAGCTTAGGAGTGATATCAAACACATGAGCAGGTTTGAGATAAACGATTTCTTTTTCACTTTTAAAACGTTCTTCACCGCCTCCGGTAATATTTAACATGATACAATCATCTTTTTTTACAGTACCTTCTTTCACTGCATTAATCAATGTAGCCACAGCTACGGATGCAGCAGAGTGAATATCATTTCCTTCTTTCTCTTTGAATATCTTGGCAGCTTCAGCAGCTTCTTTGTTTGTTGCACACAAGACATCGCCACCGGCTTCTTTCATGGCATCGTACAATCCGCCACAAACAGGATAAGGAGGCTTGCGGTTAGAAAGCACCTTGGCATCGATTTCCTCAACTTGTTTACGAGCCACATCATCATCCAGAGGCAACATATCTCTTGAATCTGCCTTCCAGGCATCATGTATTGGCACAAAGGGCGTATTCTGAGAAACCATTAATTTCATGAAATGATCACCAAAACGTCCATCTTCAATCAGTCGTTTATTGGCTTCCCAGGCAGCAATAGCACCTGTTCCACTCCCTACAGCCTGAAAATAATAATCCGGGATTTTACCAATACTAGTCACTGCAGATAGAGTGGTGGTTCCCATTCCATCGCGGCGAGCCACATTTTTTGCTCCTCCCTCGGACAGAAAACCTTCCAATTCACAAGCCATATTCGACAAATGAATAGCATCAAAATAATCGCTACCCGACTTAGTAACCACCAATTTCACATTGTCTTTAATTGGTTCATCAAACCAAAGGGCATTGATATTATCCTCAGGTACACATAACAATAAAGGTATATTATTATCTGAACAAACTCTTGCAAAAGCTCTTGCTGTATTTCCTGCCGAAGCAACAACCAATATGGTATCATTGTGCGCAGGTAATCGTCCACCAACAGCATAGGCCTCGGTTTCTTTGAATGAACAAGTTCTGAAATTAGCGCCTATTTCGGGCCAGTAACCACTAAAAGTAATGTGTAAATCTGTAAGTCCAAGAAAATCAGCCAGTCCTTTACTTTTATACGTTACAGGTGCAGAAGAACCCTCCAGCATTTTATGTATAGGCAACCAATCGGCAAAACGAAAAACACCATAAGACGAATCTTTTACCTCAATCTGCTTTTTGTCATAGATAGCCCTTACTAAAGTAGGGTATTTTTCTTCCGGTGCATCTAAAGTCCAACCAGCATCACTAAATTGCTTACCGGTTTTCACTGACTCCAATATATATGAAGTCGGTTTAAATTCTTTACTCATAACGTATAAATATTTGGGAGGTAAAAGTAGACGTTTTGAGTGGTACGATGAAACCTTTTTACTAAAATAAGATTTACTTTTGGTTATAATCCATAACTTTAAGTTATAGTTATGGATAAAATGCAGAACTAGAAGTGACACAAGGGACAAAAAAAAGGCAGAAAAGATAAACCTTTCTGCCTTTTAATAAGTTATTTGCCTGCCTTATTTAGCAGCAACCATAGCTTTTTGCACAACGGCTTTAAAAGCTTCTGGATGATTAACAGCTAAGTCAGCTAAGACTTTTCTGTTAATTTCAATATTTTGTTTAGTCATCATACCCATTAGTTTAGAGTAAGAAACTCCTTCTAAACGAGCAGCAGCATTGATTCTTTGAATCCATAATGCTCTAAACTGACCTTTCTTTCTTTTTCTATCGCGGTAAGCGTAGCCTAAACCTTTTTCATAGGTATTTTTAGCTACCGTCCACACATTCTTT
>JBFHKL010000491.1:0-2229 GCA_041595375.1 Saccharicrinis sp. | reverse complement strand
TAAGCAGGCTCTCCCTGAACCACTTCAATTACTTTAAGCGCTTTTTGTATCTCGCTCTCCGAGCCTCTTAATAGCAGAGACACAGCACCTTCAGCTCCTCCAATACCTCCTGAACCATAATGAATTACTTCCAAGTCGGCAAATTGCTTTATCGCCTCAATCTCAGTAAACAATTCGCCTTTTACGCTCCATAACCAAGGAGTTTTACGATCTACCTTTTCATGTTCTATCTTGCTGTATTTGCCAATCTGGTCGATATCTTGTGAAGATTCCTTTTCTAATCCTACAGGAATAATAAAACGAAGCTTTTTTTCCTGAATATAGGGGTATATATTACCCATGGTTCCCCCTGTTGGATGCCCAATCATAATAGCTGCCTGTCCTTTACTATGATTAATGATATTAGCTCCTTTGATTACAATATCACCCTCTTCCATTTCAGGTAAAAAATCTTTATAGGGAATATCTTTTATCTGACCATTGACAAATACCAGCTCTTTACGATTTTTACTCCTATCCACCTCAGTATCCGATTTGGCAGGACTGATATACCCATATACATATTCGCCATTGGTCAATGAGTCGTTAATCATTTCTTCGGCCACATAGGTATTTGTGGTTCCTTTGGTTAAAATAAGCTTTCCCGTTTTTAAACATTCCTGTACAGGTGGATAAGCAAGCAGCCCTTTTGCAATTAAACGTTTGCCCTCAGCCACAGTTAATGACACCCAGGTTTGGTGTGTTCCTGACTTTAGGTTGTCTGTAGCTAGAGGTATATCTCCCTGCTCACTGATTTGTTCTACTTTAATTTCTTTCTCATCTGAATTAAAAAAGTCGAACTTGTTTATTTTTATTATCAAGATAAGCAGAGCTGCTGCCAACACAATATTTAATATTTTATCGCTTTTCATGCTTTTATATTCTTTACATTACTGATCATTGTTGACTGTGGACTGTTTATTTGTCTTTCTTATCCATTCCAAAACAAAACCCGTTGGACAAAAAAATCTGCACCAAGCTTTGGGAATAAACATAGATACTATTAAAAAGACTGAGGCAAAGCCCAGCATCCAATAACTAACTGTTGTGACCGAAAATGCTGAGAATGGCTCTACTAATGTTACATCAAAGGCAAAGCCTGTCCACAATAAAATAAGCAGTACAATAAAAAGCCTTTCGCGTAAGGGCTTAAGTATTTTAGCTGCCTTTGTGGGAAGCTGAATCTTTCTACCTCCTACTTTTCCGCACAATTCCTGAGCGGCTCCAAAGGGACATACCCAGGTACAATAAAATGCTTTACCAAAAATTACAGGAATGCCTACAGATAAAGCGAGTACGAGCAGCAGGATAAAATGAATCTGCCAATTCATGCCCCCTGAAAGCCAATTGATTATTTGAACAAACGACAAAAATTGCCCCAACCAAAACCCAAATACTAC
The DNA here is from genome assembly GCA_041595375.1 of Saccharicrinis sp. Lineage (GTDB taxonomy): Bacteria > Bacteroidota > Bacteroidia > Bacteroidales > Marinilabiliaceae > Saccharicrinis. Next base: position 790 of record JBFHKL010000491.1, on the reverse strand, counting down.
AACGGTTAGCATCTGTAAAATAGTTCGGTATTTCATTATTTTTTTAGGGAAGAAACAAGCAAAAGTTAATATTGTCAATAAAAACAAAGCGGCTAGATTATCGAAAGTTGCAAATTTAAATGGAGGAGTAAATTGCTGACCGGAAGCTGAATTTTGAACTCCGGTGATAATTGCCTGGCTTGTAATAGTAGCTCCGGAAACAGCATCGATTGTTACGTGATTAACCTGACTACGGGAAATTCCATTCCACTTAGTTAAAATGCCTTTTTCTACCACCTCGGATAAATACTCGTTACTTTCAAAATGTTTACCCAGTACAATGCCCTGTATTACATCATCTTCATTGGTAAAAGTAAACAATGGCACTCGTCCTCCATAGCCTTGCTCACCTTTGTAGGCAAAGGCATATCCTAAAAGCTTAGCTGATTGATCAAAAATAGCAAACTGAAAATCATTAATTTTCTCAATATTAGCAGCCTCAGGGAAAATACGATGACACTCTCTTAACTCCAAATTAAAAACAATATGCTTACTTGTATCATTAGTCAAAGGACGCCCCAAAATCTGGCCACGCCAAGCTGCCACCGACAGCAATAACAATAGGGCTATCAATAAATTTGAAGAAGATAGCAGGATATTTTTTACCGCTTTAACTTTCATTACCTCAGAGCTTTTTTTATGGCCTCCTTCACCAAAGGTTCCATCACCTGGTAACCTGCCAGGTTTGGATGAACACTATCGCGACCGTACTCTTTCTTCAGGCCCTTATTGCTGTCGACCATAGCAGAAT
>JBFHKL010000490.1:0-2242 GCA_041595375.1 Saccharicrinis sp. | reverse complement strand
GGTTTGTTAGAAGTAAGTCTATCAGTTCGGAACCATCCCATAAATACATCATTACCCTGAGTTCCTTGTACAAAGATGTTAAAGTCAAAGCCTTTGTACTGTGCGTTAAAAGTAACACCGTATAAAAGATCTGGATGAGGATCGCCAATGTATGTTTGGTCAGCAGAGGTAATCTCTCCATCACCATTTACATCAACTACATTAACATCTCCTGTTGCTGAGTCGATACCATCGGTTTTATAACCTTTAAAATACCAAATTGGGTAACCTTCTTCAAACCATGTTAGGTCATATCCTCGTAGGTTATCTCCACTAATTGGAGAATCGGCAGTAAGTTTAGTAACCTCATTATCCAATGTAGATAAGTTAGCATTAATACTATACTTAAATGCACCATCACTATTGCGGTAACCCAATTCGAATTCAAGCCCCTTATTGGTTACATCACCTCCATTTACAGCAGGATAAGCATTTCCAACAGATAGTGGACCACTACCGGTAACAATTAGGTCTTTGGTTACTTTTTTATAGTAATCTACTCCTAAAGAAAGCTTACCATCAAGTGCACGGAAATCGATACCTATATCAAATTGTTCAGTTTTTTCCCATTTAAGATCAGTATTTACCAGACTGGCAATTTCTGATCCTGAAACTACATTATCATCACCATCAACGGATGGGGTATCAAACGACCAATATTCTACATCCTGGTTACCAGAAAGGTTGGACTTGCTACCATTTTGTCCCCAACTTGCTCTAAGTTTAGTATAATCTAAATAAGGAATATTGAAAAAATCTTCTTCAGAAACAATCCAACCAGCTGAAAATGCAGGAAAAAGTGCAGCTCTGTTTTTTTCAGGAAAAACACTGGCAGCATCACGACGAAGAGAAGCTTCAAACATATAACGATCTTTAAAATCGTAAGATAAACGTGAGAACATAGATGTCATGGTTTGATTGTCATAGTAACCATCAACATCGTCATACGAATCAGAATCAGAATAACCTTGATGTGCATAAGAATCTCCTTCAGCAACTAGATATCCTGAAGTCATATTATACTCGTCTGAGGTATATTCTTCAGCTGAATAACCAGCTAAAATAGTGAAATTATGGTCTGCTATTTTAAAATCGTAAGTAGCAAAACTTTCCCATAACCAGGTATACCATTTATTAATATCATCGGTAACAGCACTACTGGTACTTGTAGTTTGGCTTGATAAATAATATTCGCCATTCCATGAATGATCGGTCTGATATGTTAAATCAACACCTACTCTAGAAGTAATTTTTAATCCTTTGGTTGGTTTTAGTGTTGTATAAATAGTACCTAAGAATTTATCTTGAGTTGTTTTGTTATGGTAGGTTTGAAGTTTTGCAAGAGGGTTGACTATTTCACCTAACTCCTGTGTAGATATCCCATAATAATGATCATTCTCATCTTTAAGAGGTACGTAACCATTTTCTTCAAGTGTTTCCATAGCAGAAATTCTGTCAGCATACAATGTTTCATCATCATAAACTACAGGAGTTGTTGGATCTGTTAATAAAGCATTGTTAACGATACCTCCATATACGTTATCCTCATCGATAGATTTTTGTTTCGATTGTGCGTAACTAAAATTATTACCTACTTCTAACCAATCTTTCACATCGCTTTTAACATTTACTCTTGCTGTAAAACGATCATATTTTGCTTTACTATCACCAATAATACCATTTTGAGTAAAATAAGATGTAGAGATCATATAGCTTGTTTTTTCAGAACCTCCAGAAAAACTAATATGATGCTTTTGTATAGAAGCGGGTTCATATATTTCGTCTAACCAGTCTGTATCGGTACCATCTAAAGAGATTGTAGCATCACCAGACTCGCCCATCCATGTTTGATATTCTTCTGAATTTAGCAAATCTACTTTGCTTCGGGCACTTTGAATTCCATACTGAAAATCGTAAGATATTCGCGAAGCTCCGGTTTTTCCAGTCTTAGTAGTTATAATAATAACACCATTTGCTCCTTCTGTTCCATAAATAGCAGCAGATGCAGCATCTTTAAGAATCTCCATTGATTGAATGTCGCTAGGATCAATGTTATTAATATCCCCAGTCTTCATTCCATCAACAATAAACAATGGATTAGAATCTCCGTTGGAGTTTGTTCCACGTACTCTAATCTTAGTACTTGCTCCTGGAGAACCTGAAGTTGATAATACAGATACACCAGCAGTTTTTCCTTGCATGG
>JBFHKL010000489.1:0-2253 GCA_041595375.1 Saccharicrinis sp. | reverse complement strand
TCTTTTTTTGTTTATAACTAAATCGATGTTGAAAGATAAAAAGGTAATTTTAGGTGTTTCAGCAGGTATTGCTGCTTATAAATCCGCTCTATTAACCAGGCTTCTTGTTAAACAAGGGGTTGAGGTAAAGGTGATTATGACCGAGAAGGCCAAGGAGTTTATTACGCCTCTTACCATGGCCACCCTTTCTAAAAATCCTATTTTGGTTGATTTTTATAACCCGGAGAATGGAGATTGGAATAGTCATGTGGATTTGGGTTTGTGGGCTGATGCTATGGTTATTGCTCCTGCAACAGCAAATACTATGGGTAAAATGGCTAATGCTATTGCCGATAATTTATTAGTTACAACCTATTTATCGGCTCGTTGTCCTGTTTTTGTGGCCCCTACCATGGACTTAGATATGTATCTTCATCCTGCCAACCAAAGAAATATGGAAACTCTTTCCCTCGATGGAGTCCATATGATAGAAGCTGAAACGGGTGAGTTAGCCAGTGGTTTGAATGGCAAAGGAAGAATGGCTGAGCCTGAAAGCATTGTTCGGGCTTTGGAATTGTTTTTTCAAAGATCATTGCCAGATTCATTTGAAGATAAACTTAAGGGAAGTAAATTTCTGGTAAATGCCGGACCTACCTATGAAAAAATTGACCCTGTGCGTTATATCGGGAATTTTTCGAGTGGAAAAATGGGCTATGCTATTGCTACAGAATTGGCTGACAGAGGAGCTGAAGTTGTGTTGGTGTCAGGTCCCGTATCTGAAACAATGAATCATCCCGGAGTAAAAGTAATTCCGGTTATGTCAGCTCAGCAGATGTATGAAGCCTGTATAACTAATTTTTCTGATTGTACTGGGGCTGTGCTTGCTGCTGCAGTGGCCGACTATACGCCTCTTGTATGTGAAAAACAAAAGGTTAAAAGTGATAAGACAGAAATGACCATCAGTCTTAAATCAACACCTGATATCGCTCAAAAATTAGGAGAGCTAAAAAAAGAGGGGCAATTATTGGTTGGCTTTGCCTTGGAAACTGAAAATGCTGTTAAAAATGCATCAAAAAAGCTGATCCGTAAAAATCTTGATTTTATAGTGTTAAATTCGCTTGAAAATAAGGGAGCTGGTTTTGGTGTGGATACGAATCAAATTTCGATCATAGACCGAAATAATAATAAGGAAGAGTTTACGTTAAAAAGTAAACGCCAGGTGGCCGTTGATATTGTAAATAAAATAATTTCTATTTAAGCTTAATTCATAAAACAAACTCTTGTGAGAAAATATTTAGTTGGTATATTATTTTTTCTTTCGTTGGCTACGCAAGCGCAAGAACTACAATGTTCTGTGTCGGTTGTTTCCCCTAGTATTCAGAGTTCCAATAAACAGGTGTATGAAACTTTGCAAACGGCTATTCGTGAATTTATGAATGCTCAACAGTGGACTGATCATGTATATAGCTCGGAGGAACGTATTGAGTGTAGTATTTTAATCAATATTACAGACGTTGTAGCTGATCAGTATACCGGTACCATACAAATTCAAGCTCGACGTCCAGTATATAATTCATCTTATAATACCATATTGTTAAATTATCTCGATCAGGATTTTGGTTTTGAGTATGTGGAGTTTCAGCCTTTGATTTATAATCCCAATACTTTTGATTCGGATTTAGTAGGCGTGTTGGCTTATTATGCCAATTTAATCATTGGTCTGGATTACGATTCTTTTTCCAAATATGGAGGGGATAAGTACGCTGAACAGGCGGAATCAATTGTAAGTTTAGCGCAAAGTTCTTCACAAACAGGTTGGCGTTCCTATGATAGTAATAGGAATCGTTATTGGTTAATTGAGAATTATTTAAACGAAATTCACAAGTCAATGCGAGAAGCCATGTATCAATATCATCGTTTGGGTTTAGATAAAATGAGCGAGGATCTAGAAGAGGCCAGAGGTGAAATACTCTCGGCGCTGCAAAAATTACAAAAGGTTCATCGAAAGCGTCCAGGAACCTTTGCCATGACGGTTTTTTTTGATGCGAAAAATGATGAATTAGTTAATGTTTTTTCAGAAGCATCGGATGTCGAAAAAAAACAGGCATTGGAAGTCTTATTGGAAATTGATCCCTCTAATTCATCAAAATATAATGAATCCTTATCTGAAAAGTAGTAAATAAAGTTATTCATGCTTAAATCATTGTTTGTTTCAAATTATGCTTTGATTGATCAGGTAGAGATTGATTTTAGCAGTGGATTTTCTGTCATCAC
>JBFHKL010000488.1:0-2276 GCA_041595375.1 Saccharicrinis sp. | reverse complement strand
CCTGAATATTCTTATCCGATAAATGCAAAAGAGATTATAAAAGGCGGTATTGCTTACGATCTAAAAAATAAATTACCTGACGAGATAGAGCACATTTATCCAGATTACAGTATTTATCCACAATTTAAAAATACAGCTTATGGATTCTTGACAAGGGGCTGTCCTCGTGGCTGTGCTTTCTGCAACGTAGGGGAACATCAAGGAAAAATATCAAGAAAAGTTGCGGATCTGTCGGAGTTTTGGAGTATGGCTGATACCTTATATTTTTATGATACTAGGCTCAAAAAGTAAATGTCCGAATTGTGGGGGAGATCTATAAAATGAATAATAAAATACTGTTTGCGAAGATGCACGAAAACGCAAGAATACCGAGTAAAGATATAGAAAACGGTGGGTATGATATATACGCCTGTTTCGAGAACAGAGAAATTATCATACATCCCGGAGAAGTTGTAAAAATACCAAGTGGGATAGCTTCTGTTTTTTCTGACGATTATATGATGATAGGAAAAGAAAGAGGAAGCACAGGTACGAGCGGTATGGCTTTACGTAGTATGGTTATAGATAGCGGTTACAGGGGTGAATGGATGATACCAATCAATAACACGACTACTAAGACGATAATAATCACAAAAGAAGCTACAGAGAAGATTGAGCACTCTAAGATTGTTTTTTATCCGTACGATAAAGCGATTTGCCAGGCGGTACTTTTGCCGGTCCCGAAGGTGGAAGTGGTGGAGATATGCAAAGATGATTTGATTAAATATCCTAGTGTTAGGGGTGTTGGCAGATTTGGGAGTAGTGGTAAATGAAAACTTGTAAATGCGGTGGCAAGTTGTATGAGTTGTACAATGGCGGGAAGATAGTTTATTTTTGTGACAAGTGCGGAGCAGTTGATAGTAAATGACGAAGTTATATGAACAGGAGGTAAAAATGAGTGTTGAAGTAAAAAAGTGCTGTTATATTTGCAATTTAATGTTTGAAGAAGATTATGGCTATGAATGTGAATTAACTGGGAAGATAGATGGGTTGGTTGTTCAGTGCTGTGAAGCGTTTGAGTTGGATCCAGTTTTAAATCCGCCTGAAGGAGTAAAGAAATGATATTTGAAATTGTAATGGGGGCACTAACATGCTTGGCAATGTTTTTGGTAGGATTCATGGCAGGAATGCTATACGTGGATAAAAAAATAGGCAGACAAAAAGGAGCTGCTAGATATAATTTTGATCAAATAATGAAAACGCATAAAAACAACGGAGGTGCATAGATGTTGTGTTTTTTAGGGTTTCACAATTATACACTTGTAAAAGAAGTTTCATACAAAAAATATTTGCGGTGTAATAAGTGTGGTAAAAGGGTCGTGAAAAGTGATGGGTGTAACTCTAACGGTAAAGATTATTTAGGCAGGAATGAGCTAGCTGACACAAAATGGTTGAGACACGAAATTGAAAATCCCAGAAGCACTTCAGAAATTCTCGGGCCAAAACCACCGCTTAAAAAATAACACAAAATTTGACAAAATACCAAAAAAATGGTATATATATAGTAGTAAACAGGCTGAGGCCCTAACATCTGAAAAAATTTAATTTGCAGATATTGGGCCTTATTTTTATGGGGGTGGTGAATTGACTCTAAGAGAAGTTATTGTTAATGGTAAAAAAGTTTTGAGAAATTACTAATAAAATTTATTTTTTTTGAACGGGGGGTGGTGAATTGGATAAAAATAATAGAGGTTCACCTAAACTTACTGTTAAACAGGAGAAGTTTGTTTTAGAATTGATAAAAGGCATGAGTATATCGGATGCTTACAGAGCTGCTTATAATACTTCCAAGATGAAAGATACCAGTATACATAGGAAAGCCAAGGAAGTTATGGATAACGTCAAGGTGACGGCAAGATACAACGAATTAATGGATAAACACAGAGATAAAGCACTTATAACGCGTTCGGAGTTGATCTCAGGTCTTGTAAAAGGGTTCAACATGGCTTTGGGAATCGATGATGTAGAAATCGCTAATATTAACTTTGGCAAGCTCACACAGCTTCAAGCTAAAAACACAGATTTAAAAGCACTTTCAAAAATAGCTGATACAATTGCTAGATTGGAAGAGTTTTATCCTAAAGAAGATAAGGGCGATATAAATGTTGCACCAGTAATAAATATAAGTGGTGTAAAAGATGATTGATTTTAAAGTTAATGATCACTTCTTAGAATATTTAAATGACTGGAAACACAGGTTTTATTTTCTGGTTGGCGGGTATGGATCAAGTAAGAGT
>JBFHKL010000487.1:0-2277 GCA_041595375.1 Saccharicrinis sp. | reverse complement strand
GGAGGGAAGATATGCTGTTGATGATGATCCAAATGATTATCATGCTAACTTTTCTCATTGTACTGGAAATACAGGAAATAACCCCGATAATATGCTGATTGTAAATGGTGCTCCCGACGAGGATGTTGTAGTTTGGAGTCAGACCATTACAGTAACTCCTAATCAATATTATGCTTTTTCAACCTGGGCTTCCAATGTGCATCCAACCAATCCAGCCAGACTGGAGTTTATGATTGATGGCGTTTTAATGGGCGATTATATTGAACCAAGTTCTGGTCAGACTTGTGTTTGGGAAGAGTTTTATTCCTTATGGTATTCTGATTCGAATACTTCCATTGAAATATCAATCGTTAATAAAAACCTAATCCGAAGTGGAAATGATTATGCTTTGGATGGAATTTCTTTTAATCCTTTGGTTGAAGTTCCTGATAGTAGACTTATTACTGTAGTGGAGCCTGCAGCTGTTGAGGCAGGCGATGATTTGACGATTTGTAGCAACGAATTGGGAGGCTTGTCAGCTTCTGTATCCAACGAAACTAGTTTTTTATGGTCTACTTCTGGTGATGGTACTTTTTCTAATGCAACCAATGTTAATTCTTCATATACTCCAGGAAGTGACGATATTATAAATGGAAGTGTTATTCTTACGGCTACTGCAGAGTCTAATTCTCCCTGTGGATCTGTTTCTGATTCTTTAACGCTTTATCTCAATCCAATACCTTCTATTGATTTTGGAGAGCAACAGGCTTCTTGCGATGGTGGAAATGTCATTTTAGATGCTGGAAATGTGGGTTCTACCTATGCCTGGAATACCGGAGAAACTTCACAATCTATAGAGGTAGCTGCTGCGGGAACCTATTCAGTTGAGATTACCAATGAGTACAGTTGTGTGAATAGTGATACAGTTTATGTTGGTTTTTATGATAACTTATGTATTGATTTAGGTCCCGATCAGACGGTTTGTTCGGGTGAACCTGTTGTGTTAGATGCTGGTTTATCCGGGGCTACCTATTTGTGGAGTACTGGTGAAACAACGCAGGAGATTATAGTTTATACTGAGGGGAATTATTCGGTTACAGTAACCAATTCGAATGGTTGTGACGCAACGGATGATGTGAATGTTACTCTGATTGCACCACCAGTGGTGGATTTAGGTCCCGATCAGGTTCTGAGTTCGGGTGACGTAATCACTCTGGATGCAGGAAGTCATTTCTACTACGTTTGGGATGATGGCTCACATAGCCGATATCTGGATGTGGATAAGGCTGGTTTGTATGCTGTCCGTGTCTACGATATCAACGGCTGTTCTGCGATGGATATGATCAATATTACAAGTGAAGATGGAACAGTTCCTGATGTCACTTTGAATGATACAATAATTTGTAGAGATGAATCGGTTGAGCTTTATGCGGGTAACGATTTTCTCTTCAATTGGGATGTGGATGGCCTTTCTTCCAGAGTGGTGGTTTCTCCAGATTCTACAACAACTTATGATTTACGTTTATTTTATATTGATGAAACTCTTGAATTAGTTGAAAATGGTGATTTTACTTTGGGAAATATTAGTTTCGAGAGCGATTACTACTATTGTTCAAGAGCTTGGAATTGTAGATCTCGATCCAGTAAATACACAGTGAGTAGTAATACCGAATTTTTTGGTCGCGATAAGGCAGACTGTTCGGGAGTTACTGGAAATTCATCGGACAACATGATGGTTGTTGAAGGTGGTGGTGTCAATAGTACTGTTTGGGAAAAGACGATTGAGGTAGATCCTGATAGTTACTATGTTCTTTCACTTAATATCACCAATTTGAAAAGTGATAGTTTTGATGAGTTTGAATTGGTGATTGATGGTGTTGTAGTACAAAGTTTTAGCACAAACTCTCCTTGTAATTGGGATGAATATCAGACTTTGTTCTATAATGATAGTGCTACAGAAGTAAAGGTTCAGATAAATAATATCAGTACTAGTGGAACAGATAATGCTTTTGCTTTGGATGGAATCAGTATGGTCAAATTATCTGAAATACCTCTTACTGTAACTGTTGAAGTTGTCCAGCATGTTACCGCTGATGCAGGTGAAGATTTGGAAATTTGTGAGGCTGGAACAGCATCTTTAAGTGGACTAGTAAGTAATGCATCCTCTTTTTCATGGCGAAGTTTAGGTGATGGCTCTTTCGATGATACCAGTTTATTAAATGCAACATACACTCCTGCTAGTTCTGATATTTTGAATGGATATGTAGATTTAGAATTGAGTGCTCAACCAATTATTCC
>JBFHKL010000486.1:0-2289 GCA_041595375.1 Saccharicrinis sp. | reverse complement strand
GGAGAGACTATGTGCATTATCGGTAAGTCAGGCTGTGGCAAAAGTGTGTTGCTGAAACATATAGTAGGTTTGCTGGAAGCTGATCAGGGGAGTGTAAAAGTAGACGGCATGGAAGTTAGTGCTTTAAACAAAAAAACACTTTTTAATCTTCGTAAAAAGATGGGATTCGTATTTCAAGGTGCAGCTTTATTTGATTCATATACAGTATTCGAAAATGTAATTATAGGGCTTTTTGAGCATGGAGAAAGAGACTTTAAGCTTCTGGAACCAAGAGCTCAAAGAGTACTTTCTGCAGTTGGGCTATTGCCCGATATTAGTGAATTAGAAACAGCTGAGTTTCGGAAGGAATGGGAAATTTTAAAAAATAAAAAACCTTCTGATTTATCAGGCGGTATGAGAAAAAGAGTAGGAGTTGCCAGAGGTCTTGTTGGCGATCCACAATATATTTTCTATGACGAACCAACAACAGGACTTGATCCTGTGACTTCTGAGCAAATAGATTTGCTGATAAGTGATTTGGCGCAAAAATTCAAAGTTACTTCAATTGTTATCACTCATGATATGTTTTCTGTAGATAGAGTTGCTCACAAAGTTACGATGTTAAACGAAGGACTTGTTCAGTTTTATGGCGATGTTCAGGATTTAAAAAAGACTGATGATAAAATTGTTTCTGAGTTCCTGGATAGATATACGCATCCTGTTTAATACATACAATTAAATAGCGTTTTTTAGCTCTATTAGTATAAGAATAATGGGAGCTTGAAATGATAAAGAAATACGAAGTGAAACAACTTGTAAAGATTTCGATTGAGCAGGCATGGGATTATTTTTCTTCTCCTAAAAATTTGGAAGAAATTACTCCAAAATATTTAAAGTTTAAAATATTGTCTGATTTACCTGAAAAGATGTATCAAGGTATGATTATCCAGTACAAGGTGACTCCTTTACTTGGCATTCCTTTGAACTGGACAACCGAAATTACTCACGTGAAAGAAGGCGAATATTTTGTAGATGAGCAGAGATTTGGGCCTTATAATTTTTGGCATCATCAGCATTTCTTTAAAGAAATTGATGCAAATTCTACTGAAATGACAGACATTGTGCATTATGGTGTTCCGTTTGGGATTTTGGGAAGAATTTTTGCTCAATCCTTAGTAGATCAAAAAGTCAAAGAGATATTTTCACACAGAAAAAATGTTCTTAATTTGAAATACAATTCGTAACTTATACTATATTATTCACATTAAACATAAGATTATGAAATTCCTAATGACTTTATTTATGCTTTTATTTGTTTATTCGGCAGAAGCTAAACTGTTCCCTGTTATAAATAAAAACACTTCAGTATATATTGATTCTACCGGTATTGTAGCTATACAAGGAGATTTCCAGCCGCAATATACTAAAGTAATAAAAGTAGTTAATGGTAAGGAACTTGTTGATATCATTTTCAATCGAAATGCATATTTTCATTCAGGCTTGGCTTTTGTACATAAACCTGTTACGTTTTTAGGGCTTTTCAATATTTGGGATAATTATCAATTTATTGATACTTACGGGCGTTTTGTATTCGAAACAAATTATGAGGATGTTGCTCCCTACATAGGTGGTTATTCATCATTTTTGGTACAAAATAATCCACGCCAATATGGTGTACTTGCACCTGGTGGTGAATGGATAAATCTCAGAAAAATAGTGAGATATAAAGGCGTTCAGATGGATCAATGGGTAACACGAGTATACTTTATTACTTCTTTTTATGAGGGTAAGGCTCTAACTCTCGCAACTGATGCCGAAGAAAGTCCTTATACTTACGTTTATCGCAAAGATGGTATCCTAACGATTGATGATGTTACATTCGAAGAAGCAGATATTTATTCTGAAGGGCTTGCCGCTTTTCGAAGAGACAGCTTATGGGGATATATGGATCATGACTATAATATTGTTATTGACCCTCAGTTTAATTTTGCTAAGCAATTTAAAGAGGGGTATGCTAAAGTGTTCAAAGATGGATTTTATGGCTTTATAAACAAACAAGGTGAATTTTCCATCGAAGCTAAATACGATGAGTTGGGGAATTACAGCGAAGGCTTAGTGAGCGCAAAACTAGGTGAAAAATGGGGAGTCCTGGATATAGAAGGAAACTGGGTGATAAAACCTCAATACTTCTCAATTGGAGAGTGCCATAACGGGCTGATGCCGGTAGAAAAAGATGGCAAATATGGCTATATAAATAAGCAGAACGAATTTATTATTTCTCCTCATTTTGATTATGCAGAGGATTTTGAT
>JBFHKL010000485.1:0-2292 GCA_041595375.1 Saccharicrinis sp. | reverse complement strand
TGTCAATAAATGGTGAATGAAAGTTTTTAATAATGCCGAATGGGCTGATCTCTATATGTATAGGTGTAAGCGATCGTTCGTTATTGAGACTGGTGTTGAATAAAAATTCAGAAATAACGATTAAAATGATATAGTCCTAGGCTCTGAATTGTAATAATTTTCCCAAAGAAATTGGCGTATAATTCAGAAAACTAAAAGTCGTATGCCAAATTAAATATTAATACCATAGCAGACGTGTTATAGGTGTTAAAAAGAACTAAGAATCATTTAAATTAATCAAATCAAATGAAGAAAAACTATTTTGTCAAAGCTTTTCTGTTCGCAGTTTTTACTGCAATTTTTGTCATTGGGTGTGACGACGATGACGAAAATAGATGGACAAGCGAAGGGGTTCCTACTATTAGTATAGAAACAGAAGAAATTCATTCGCAAGTTGGTCTCACTATTCGAATTGAAGCCGATGTTACTGATGCAGTAGGATTAAGTTCCATTACTCTAAATCAAGACGATTGGTATCTTGATAAAACCATTAGTTTTGATACGGATTCGATCGTAAAGTCTTATAATTTATGGTATGATTTCGAAGTTCCTGACGATGCGAATGAAGAAACGACTACTATAACAATAACTGCTGAGAATTTGGGTGGTGACGAAAGTACTGAAGAAGTTACAGTGTATTGGGATGGTGATTTTGATGAACCGGAAGTTGTTATTAATAGCCCCGCTGATGGATTAACTGTTAGCCCTGAGGAGGAGATCTCTCTAGAATTAAGTTGCGATATTAAAGATGAGCGTCAATTGGGATATATAATTGTCGAGGAGTCATCCTTAGGATTTTATGATAGTATATCATTTATGGGAACCGGTTTAACTACCTATTCGTATTTAAAATCGGTGACGTTGCCTGCAGAAACGGCTGAATATTCATTTGCTTTTTCTGTAGCTGATAGTGCAGGTAATGTTGTATACTATACACGATCAGTTGAAGCTTCGTTGTCTTATAGTAAAATGTATCTGGCTGATGTTGATTCTGATGAAGATTTGGTGTCTGATTTATTTGGTGTTCCAATGGTTATTGAAACTACTGGAACCAATCAATTTGAAGCGTATTATTATGCCGAAGAGGCCGGTGCAGAAGTGCGTTTTATTCCTCAAACATCAAGTTTCTCACCTCATTGTTTTGGTATTGATCCTGATGATGATAGTAAGTTAATTGATTCAGAAGATGCTTTACCAATTGTATTAAGCGAGGTAGGATATTATAAGATAGTTCTTGATGTTGATGAACTTACTTATTCCTTTGAAAAATATACTCCTGATGATGATTATTTCGTGTCTTATACAGAATATCCCGACGATGATGATTATGTAAGTACTACTTACGTAGGTGAATTAGGTTTGGTAGGCTCAGGTTTTCCCGAATATCCAGATCAGAATTGGTCAACAGCGTACGCCATTACTTTTGAAAGAGACGAAAATAATCTTTATCGTTTTTATAAAACACTGGACATGGAAGGAACTGTAGAGTTTATCTTTTCTCCTGAGCATCCATGGGGTTGGTGGCCAGAACCATACTGGCGGTTTGATGATTCGGAAAATCCAGAGATAACAATAAAAAATGGAGGTGACAATGTTTCTATTGAAGTAGAGACACGAACAACATATAAGGTGGTGTTTGATAGTCATTTGTGTCGAACTAAAGTAGTAAAGGTAGATTGATTAACCCTTTTGGGCAAGTAACCTTGATTAAGGTTACTTGCGTGGGATATGAACAGACATTGGGATATTGTAAATAAATTATAGGCAAATGAAAAAGATTTTTTTGTTGTTGTCGCTATTGTTTGGTATAAGCGTAACAATATATGCACAAGAAAGGATAATATCAGGTACTGTAAGTACAGAATCAGGTGAATTATTACCAGGAGTCTCGGTTGTCGTTAAAGGGACAACGATTGGTACGACCACTGATGTAAATGGGGAATACGGTTTAAAGGTAAATCTAGATGATGTTATTGTGGCAAGTTTTATTGGTTTTGAACCCAAAGAAGTTTTAGTTACAGGGAAATTAGCAAATATTAATTTTAAGCTTAAAGAATCTGTAGTTGCGGTGGATGAGGTAGTTGTAGTAGGTTATGGAACCCAGCGTAAAAAAGATGTGACAACTTCGATCGCAACAGTAGATTCAGAAGCATTAAGCAAGGAAACAAATGGAAATGTAGGTACAACTTTACAGGGGAAGGCTTCAGGTGTACAAGTTATTGGTAGTAGTGGTGGACCTGGAGTAAGTCCTGA
>JBFHKL010000484.1:0-2315 GCA_041595375.1 Saccharicrinis sp. | reverse complement strand
CGCCTTTATAATTATGTCCATCTATCTTATTTTCAAAAATTAAGCTACAAATATATTCTTTTTTTCTACAATTAATTAAACCAATGATTTTGCTATCCGACGAGCCTCTTTATCTGAGTTAAAATAATCATCGATGCTTGGGTTTTGTATAAAAGTGGCTTTGCTTATAGTTTGTTCAATAATATCAGACATTTTTAGAAAACCAATTTCATTTTGAAGAAAAGCTTCCACCACTATTTCGTTGGCTGCATTCATGATGCAAGGTTTATTTCCTCCCGTTTTTAAAGCGTCAAAGGCAATGGCTAAGTTCCTGAACGAATCCATATCCGGCTGCTCGAAAGTGAGGTTGCCATACTCCATAAAATTAAAGCGCGGAAAATCAGAGATAATTCTATTGGGGTAGGTGAGTGCATATTGTATGGGTAATCTCATATCGGGCAATCCCATTTGTGCTTTCATGGATCCATCGTTAAACTGTACGATACTATGAACGATACTCTGAGGATGAACGATGACATCAATTTGTTCCGGTTTAAGACCAAATAACCAGCGTGCCTCAATAACCTCCAGACCCTTGTTCATCATACTGGCAGAATCGATGGTTATTTTATTTCCCATATCCCAATTGGGATGATTTAGCGCCTGCTCTGGGCTTACATGCCTGAGGAAATCTTTGTTTTTGCCCCTGAAAGGTCCTCCTGAAGCAGTAAGATATATTTTTTCTATAGGGTTTTGAAACTCTCCTGCTAAACATTGAAAAATAGCAGAGTGTTCCGAGTCAACAGGCAAAATAGCTACCTTGTTCTCGGCAGCTAGTTGGGTGATGATATCGCCGGCAACCACTAATGTTTCCTTATTGGCTAGCGCTATTGTTTTTTTTGCTTTAATGGCTTTAATAGTTGGTAACAGACCTGAAAAGCCTACCATGGCTGTAAGTACAATATCTACTGTTCCCATTTCTACTACCTGAGCTATGGCCTCACTACCGGCATATACCTTTATGGGCAAATCTTTCAAAGCTTCTTTGAGCTGGGTATATTTTTCTTTGTTGGCTATCACCACCACATTGGGATGAAAAGTACGACATTGTTCTATCAGCTTACCAATGCGATTGTTTGCTGTAAGTACTTCAACTTCGAAAATATCTGGATGTTTAGATACAACATCTAGGGTTTGGGTTCCTATGGATCCAGTGGATCCAAGTACGGCTAACCGTTTTTTCATATATGTTTATCTTCTGGCTAATTTGTATTAAAATATTATGTATTCCTCAGGGTCTACAGGAACTCCATTGTACCATAGTTCAAAATGCAAGTGTGGGCCTGTGGTTAATTCACCTGAATTTCCAACATTAGCTATTGCTTCACCGGCTTCAATTTTGTCACCAGCCTTTTTTAGTAACTTGGAATTGTGTTTGTAAGCAGAAATGATATCATTTGCATGTTGAATGATCATAACATAGCCTGTTTCAACAGTCCATCCTGAAAAAATAACCGTTCCGCTCATAATTGATGACACGGATTCTCCAGGATTTGAAACAATATCAACACCAAAATGATTTTCTCCTTCTATGTATTTTTTTACAACAATTCCTTTTAAGGGAGTGAAAAAATATACCTGATTTAATTGTGGAATTTTTTTATTGCCAGGCAATGCCGAGAGATTAAACTTTTCTTCTTTCTCAACTTTTTCTCTAAAAGCTTCCTCTTCTTTACTTTGTTCAAAAGTGATGTGTTCTGTAGGAGTGGGTTGTTTGGTTGAATCCACTTCCTCAGAAGGAGGCGTTTCGCCTTGAACGACAGCCTTTATTGAACTGAAAAATTCATCTCGTTTGTTTATTTCTTGTATTAATGAATCAATACGAGTAACATTCCTTATCATCAAAGTTCGTTCTTTTCCATCGGGATAGCCCGGGATGTATTCCTTTAATCCTGTATAAGCGATTAGTAGAATAACTAAGATGATTAAGATAATTGCAGAAGTTCCAACTACAGTAAATACATTTAGACGCGATAAGCGCATTTGCCAGAGCTCCTCGTATGTTTGTTCATTAAATATGGCTAAGCGATATTTATTACGTATCTTTTTTATGAAATTTTTTTTTTCTTTGGATGTTTCCATTGATTTATTCTATGTTTTGGTTGATCAACGTAAAAAAATAGTTTGGTCAGAAAATTAAAGATGACAAAGTTAAAAAATAAAACTATTTATATTGATCTTAAAGAGCCGAGATTGGTTTTAATCCTTTTGCATTGGTGTTTTTAAGAATGGTGTAAGATAGTATTTAAATAAAAAATAAGTTTTAATTTGGAATT
>JBFHKL010000483.1:0-2356 GCA_041595375.1 Saccharicrinis sp. | reverse complement strand
TATGATGCGCTTTACGATTATCAGGATAAACTTCGCCATGTCCTCACTCGTCATGAACAAGGAGCTGTTCATGCAGCTCAAGGGTTTGCCAGGGTAACAGGAAAAGTGGGTGTCTGTTTTGCTACATCAGGTCCAGGAGCAACCAATACCGTAACAGGAATAGCGGATGCTATGATTGATTCTACTCCTATGGTGGTGATTACAGGTCAGGTGGGATCTCCTTTGTTAGGAACAGATGCGTTTCAGGAAATTGATGTGTTGGGAATTACACAACCCATTACCAAATGGAATTATCTGGTAAAAACAGCTGAGGAAATTCCTGATGCTATTGCCCGGGCTTTTCATATTGCTTCAACAGGGCGCCCAGGGCCTGTAGTTATTGATATTACTAAGGATGCCCAGTTTGGGGAAATAGAATTTGAGTATAAAAAAGTAAAAAATATACGTAGTTATATTCCTGTACCTTTTACCAAGGAGGAATCATTAGTTGATGCTGCAGAGATTATTAATGCAGCTAAAAAACCTCTTGCACTTGTAGGACAAGGCGTTATTCTTGGTCATGCAGAAGCTGAACTGAAGGCTTTTCTGGATAAAACAGGAATCCCGGCAGCATGGACCCTGCTTGGCTTGTCGGCCATGCCTACTGATTATGAGTTGAATGTAGGTATGTTAGGTATGCATGGGAATTTTGGTCCCAATGTAAAAACCAATGAATGTGATGTGTTAATTGCCATTGGTATGCGTTTTGATGACAGGGTGACCGGTGATGTCTCGCGGTATGCAAACCAGGCCAAAGTGATTCATCTCGAAATTGATCCTGCTGAGGTAAATAAAATAATAAAGGCAGATGTAGCTGTTTTAGGAAGTGTAAAAGATACCTTGCCGCAGCTAACGGATGTGCTTAAGCAACGCTCTTATCCGGAGTGGCTGGCTGAGTTTAAGTCATGTGATGAGATAGAAAATGAAAAGGTAATTTCTAATGAAGTATTCCCTTCTCAGGATGGGATTACTATGGGTGAAGTAGTTCATAAAGTATCGAAAGCATTTAACGATGACGCAATCCTGGTAACAGATGTAGGCCAGCATCAGATGATGGCTTCCCGTTATTTTAATTTTAAGCAATCTCGCAGCGTGGTTACCTCAGGAGGATTGGGAACAATGGGATTTGGTTTGCCTGCCGCTTTGGGAGCTAAATTAGGAAGACCAGATCGTGATGTGTGCGTGTTTGTTGGAGACGGAGGTTTTCAGATGACTATTCAGGAGTTAGGTACCATATTTCAGAGTAAAGCCGCTGTTAAAATCATTCTTTTGAATAATAATTTCCTGGGTATGGTTCGTCAATGGCAGGAACTATTCTTCGATAAACGCTATGCTTCAACGGAATTGGATAACCCCGATTTTCAAATGATTGCCAAAGGTTATGGGCTGGATTCAAGTTTGGTTATTTCGCGAGATCAATTAGATGGAGCGATTGAAAAGATGGCCAATACAGAAGGTGCTTATCTGTTAGAGGTAAGAGTAGAAAAAGAAGGTAATGTATTTCCTATGGTACCTTCAGGATGTTCTGTCTCAGATATCCGTTTAGAATAGTTTTTGTTCAATCATTAAATTTGACACCATGCAGCAAGAATTCACCTTGACCATATTTTCAGAGAACCATGTCGGTTTGCTTAATCAGGTTACTACAGCATTTACCCGACGTAGTATTAATATAGAAAGCTTAAATACTTCGGAATCATCTCTTGAGGGTATTCATAAGTTTACTATTGTGGTTTATTCCACAAGAGAACAAATAGATAAACTGATTGGGCAGCTCGAAAAAAAGATAGATGTTCTCAAGGTTTTTGTGTTTACTACAGATGAGATTATTCATCAGGAATTGGCCTTGTATAAGGTGCCTACAGATGCCTTGTTAAACGGGAACGAAATTGAGCAGATTGTTCGAAAATATGGGGCAAGAATCATGGAAGTTACTCCGGAATATACGGTAATTGAAAAAACAGGGCATAAAGCCGAAACCCAAGAGTTATTTGTAAAACTCGATAAATATGGTGTTCTTCAATTTATTCGTTCTGGCCGAATAGCCATTACTAAATTAAGAACAGAGCTGCTGGAAAAATATTTGAAGAAGTTGAGAACAGAGGCTAAAATTAGAGGAATAGAAGAATTTTAATCATTAATTTATTTTGGATAGAGGTGCTAGGCTTCTTTCTGTTAAATTATTATATAGGTTATGGATAATAAAATTTATGTGTTCGATACCACGTTAAGGGATGGAGAACAGGTCCCGGGTTGTCAGTTGAATACTATTGAAAAAATAGAAGTGGCCAGGCAACTTGAAAAACTGGGTGTCGAT
>JBFHKL010000482.1:0-2359 GCA_041595375.1 Saccharicrinis sp. | reverse complement strand
GTCGGGAGTCCAATCCATCACCATCTCCGTTGTTGAATCGTTGACTTGCCTGATTTTTTGTGCTGAAACAATCCTTAGTACTTCTTTTTCTGTAGCATAGCTGTTTGCCATGAACAAAAACACGGCAAGGATCATAATTACTCTTTTCATTTTATCTCATTTTTTTGTTTGAAACCTAAAAATATAAAAACTCAATATAAAACTAACACAATAGGAATACTTATAGTAAAGCAATATTATATCTCTGTATAATAAAATTTAAGCTATAGATTAAACGCATATTCAAATCAGAATAAATACAATTCATATCATCGTAAAGTGAAATTATGTGTCTTTTTTGATACTTTTAGGCTCTTTAAAATGACATCACACAAGGCCAAAAACTAGTATAAATAATGACTATAAATAAACTCACAATCGAAACCCTGGAATCCTGGTTATGGGATTCGGCGAATATATTACGTGGAAGCATCGATTCCTCCGACTTTAAAAACTACATCTTTGGATTGCTTTTCCTGAAACGTTCTAACGACGTATTTCAGGAGGAGGTAGATAATATTATGGATCGTGACGGTATATCTCGTGAAGATGCAGAAGATGAGACTTATTTCTTTCTTCCTGAGGAAGCACGTTGGGAGACTATTAAAACACACACCGAAAATATTGGTGTTGCCCTGGATAAAGCTTTTGCAGCCATTGAACAGAAGAACACCCAACTGGAAGGTGTAATGACCGCAACCAAATTTGGCGATAAGGAAAAGTTGTCGAATGAGGTTTTGCAACGTTTGTTGAGACACTTTAACCAACACTCCTTACGTAACGACCACTTAGAGAGTAATGATCTATTGGGTGATGCTTACGAATATCTGATTAAACAATTTGCCGATGATGCCGGTAAAAAGGGAGGTGAGTTTTATACGCCCCGTGGTGTGGTACAACTGATTGTGCAATTGATACAGCCTCAGCCAAAGCATACGGTATATGATCCAACGTGTGGCTCGGGAGGTATGCTTATTGAAAGTGCCCGGTACATTGCCCAGCAACCCAATGGTAAGGTGGGCAACAATATAAACGTATCGCTGTTTGGTCAAGAAAAAAACCTGGGCACCTGGGCTATTGGTAAGCTGAATATGTTACTGCATAACTTTATGGATGCCGACATACGTAAGGGAGACACACTGATTGACCCGCGCCACCGTAACGAAGATAACGAGCTCATGCTCTTTGACCGAGTGATCGCCAATCCTCCCTTCTCTATGGATGGTTGGTGGACACCCGCCGAAAACTCCATTGAAGTAAAGCTCGACAAAAATGGCAAAGAGAAAAAGGTAACACCCAACTATGCTAAGGTAGTGAGTGATCCCTACGGACGATTTCAATATGGTGTGCCACCAAGGGGTTATGCCGACTTGGCCTTTCTGCAGCATATGGTAGCAGTACTTAAACAAGACGGTAAAGCTGGTGTGGTGTTACCACATGGTACTTTATTTCGTGGCTCAACGGAGGGCAAAATACGTAAAGCCTTGTTAGAGGCCGACTTGGTAGAAGGTATCGTTGGTTTACCTAGTGCTTTGTTTTACAATACCGGTATACCAGCTTCTGTGTGGATTATCAACAAGAATAAAACCCATGTCCAAAAGGGTAAAGTAGCCATTATTGATGCCAGCAACGATTACAAAGAAGGCAAGAACCAAAATGAACTACAAGAAGAGCACATTAGCAAAATTATAAAGGCTTATGATGCTTATGCTGAGGTGGACAAATACATGCGCATAGTTGATGTGATCGAAATTGCTGAGAACGACTACAACCTCAATATCTCCCGTTATATAGACACCTCAGAACCAGAAGCGGAAGTGGACATTAAAGCGGTGCACCTGAAGTTGGCGGAGTTGGAAGAGCGAGAAAAAGAGATTGACGGTAAGTTGGAAGGATTTTTAAAGGAGCTGGGGATATGAGAGAAGGATATAAAGAAACAGCATTAGGCGAAATTCCTGTTGATTGGAAATTAAGCACAATTGAAGAAATATTTTTTTTTGTGAAAACAAAGTCGCTATCACGAGCCCAATTAACTTATTCTGGGGGTAAGGATTATTACATTCACTATGGAGATATACATGCTACATTTAATTTCCCAATAGTGGATGTCGAGAAAAATGAGTTACCGTCAATAATGCAAGATGTAATAATAAATGGAGACATCGAATATTTAAAAGAAGGTGATTTAATTCTAGCGGATGCTTCTGAAGATTTGGATGGGGTTGGAAAGTGTATAGAACTCAAAAATGTTCTGGATAACAATATAGTTGGAGGGCTCCATACTATTGTCATGAGAGATGTCAAAGGATTAACTACAAAT
>JBFHKL010000481.1:0-2360 GCA_041595375.1 Saccharicrinis sp. | reverse complement strand
TTTGTGAGTTCTCCCGCATTTCGCGGGACAGGCTATATGACCATTGAAAATAAATTTAAACATATCGAAAAAATTATGCAGTTCGTTAACAAAAAAAACAGAAGGATAGGCTGAAGAATGCCTATGGTGATAATAAAGTTATTGCATCTTTATTCAAGCTAAAAATTTCATGAGAATGATTTATTGCTTTTGATTTCAAACTTGTCTTTAATGGGAAAAAATAATAACTTCAAAAACTAAACTTCAGTTTCTTCACGTAGTAAAAAAATAATTAGCATGATACAAATTAGAAAGTTAATATGGGTTTTGGTGTTGTTTGTTTTGGTTAATACCAAGGGTTTTGCTCTGTCTTTTATTCCATCAGATACCATTGTTCTTTCAACAGTCAAACAAAAAATACAGGAAGGTAGCGCTTCTGATCGCACACTTGATGCTTATCACACACTTCTTGAAAAAGCGGATCAATTACTTTCCATGCAAAACCCAACGGTGATGGATAAAACTATGTGGCCGCCTTCAGGAGATAAACATGATTATTTAAGTATTAGTCGATATTGGTGGCCAAATCCAGATACAGCTGATGGCTTACCTTGGATACGAAAAGATGGTGAAACGAATCCGGAAACTCAAACTGATGCTGTGGATAGAAAAAGATTAGGTGCGATGACTCAGGCTGTCAAGAACCTTTCTCTTGCTTACTTTTTTTCTGAAGATGAGCGTTATGCTCAAAAAGCTGCGGGTATATTAAAAAATTGGTTTCTCGATACAGAAACGCGCATGAATCCTCATTTGGAGTATGCGCAAAGTGTTCCCGGCTATTCCAAAGGGAGGTCATCAGGTATTTTAGATGGTAGATCGATAGCCTCAGTTGTTCCTGAAGCGATCACCATACTCTCCAAATCTTCCTATTGGACACAGAGCAATACTTCAGATCTGACCCAATGGTTAAGTGAATATTTGAAGTGGTTAATCGATAGTGAATTGGGCAATAAAGAGAATAATCAAAAAAATAATCATGGATCCTGGTATAAATATCAGGTAGCTGCCCTGTCCATGCATTTAGGAAACGATTCTGTGGCTAAAGAAACGGTAGTGTCGGCACAAGAAAGCTTAAGTAAACAATTAGATGATGAAGGAAAGCAAACCCATGAGTTGGCTCGCACCAGATCGTTTTTTTATAGTTGCTTTAATCTCGATGCGCTGACTAATATTGCTCTTGTTGGTGATTGTGTTGGCATGGATATGTGGAATTATGCCTCTGCTGATCATAAGAGTCTGCTATTAGCAGTCAATTACCTGGCTCCCGTTATAAATGGGGAGGAGTGGAATTATACTGAGATACATGGGGTTGATTTATCCGATTTGGTTTTTCCGCTGTTTAGGATGGCTAAGCATACTAACTCAAATGAGGTTTCTAATTTATTGGCTAAAACAATATCTGTTCTCGTTGAAAAAGAAAAATCAACAGGTATAAAAAATGAGAAACTTGAGGCATTGAGTTTATTAAGTGATTTTGAATGAACTATTTCTCATTGGAGTTAATTTTTTAACTACCTTTAAAACAACATTGGTTTGTATCGGATTAATAAAGAAGCCTGTTAATTTATTTTTAACAGGCTTCTTTTCTTCCATTTTACATTTGTTACTTTGAGTTTTTGTGTTTTAAAAAGGCCTTATAAGCACCTGTTGACCACAGCGCCCAAGCCACCAATACAGGTTGAAAAAATAAGCGTATTAGTCTTGCCTGATCGGAGTCTAAGCCAAATGCATCTATCTGGTTGAGATATTGAGCAATGTTGCCCGGAAAAATTAAAATGAAAAACATAGCAACTATCCAGCCTACCAAAGCTCTCCATTTGGGTAATATTACAAGAGCCAGTCCTAAGAATATTTCAGCAATACCAGAAAGAATGACCACTATATCATCGGAAAAAGGAACCCAGTTAGGTACTTGTGCAACAAATTCCTGTCTTAAATAGGTGAGATGGCTTATTCCTGCAAATAATAAGTTGAGTCCTAATACAATTCTGAATATACTGCGAACCCAGTTTGTTTTAATATTGTAACTCCATGATAATTGATTTCTTAGTTTCATGTTCTTCTTTTTTTGTTCTATAATTTTTTAATGTGACAATATCGTGTACGATACAAATATAAAGAAATATTTTATGTCGTTAGCGATATGATTGCTTTTAATTCATGTATTCATTTAAAAATATGTCTTCATATAAAAAACAAAAGATGTTTAAACAAATAATGTTTATACGTGTTTGTTTATTAAACTTAATAGAGTCAAGATGGGTACAAAGACTTTAGCCAGGAAGACCACACCATTCATTTCATGAGATAACTACAATTAT
>JBFHKL010000480.1:0-2375 GCA_041595375.1 Saccharicrinis sp. | reverse complement strand
TACCAGCTTATCAAATTCAACCTCTTTTCGGTCGCTTGCATTTTGCATCCAGAGTGTTTGAATATAAATAATACCACCTAAGCTGGCTGCAATGATAATGGATAAAAAGTAAATGAATTTTTTGTTCATATGCTGTTGCTTCTCAAAAAATAATTTCCTACCAAGAATGTGTGTATTACCCTTTCAGTAAGAATGTGGCAATATAGTAATAAAGTATAAAATAATATAATTGTACTGGTTATAAGTTAACCGCGATGTAAAAGTACTTTAAAAACAATGATGTGCTACTTTTTTAACGCAACTTAACCATTCTGCTTTAAGATAGCGCTTGATTAGGGATACTGAAGTTCTTCCTTGCGCATAGATACGTTTTGAAGTGCTTCCATGGCGGCATGTTGTTGGGCTTCCTTTTTAGATGTTCCCTCTCCTCTGCCAAAAACAATATTATTTACCTCTACTGAAGAAACAAAAACAGGGGCGTGATCGTATGTACTTGGTATCTCATCAGTTACAAACTCAATGTCGTGCTTGTATTTTTGTCCCCACTCAATCAATATCGATTTAAAATTGGTATCATGTTTGGTGATTTCGTTAAGGTTAACAAAGGGAACCAATATTTTTTTCCGGATGAAATGTTGACAGGCAGCATATCCTTTATCCACAAAAATAGCTCCTATCAGGGCTTCAAGAGCATCGCCCATTATATTTGTTTTTTCCAGTGCTATTTTTGACTGGGAGCTGATCAGATCCTTTAATCCTAACTTCAGTGCTGTTTCATTTAAAAAAGCACGATTAACAATCTTTGATCGGGTCTTTGTTAAAAATCCCTCGTTTACGTCAGGATATCTGAGATAGAGCTCTTGGGCTACGATAGCACCCAGAATGGCGTCGCCTAAAAATTCAAGGCGTTCATTGTTTTTTATTTTGCCATTCTTTTTCTTAATCATAGCGGATTTATGAATAAATGATAATTCATAAATCTTTAGATTTTCGGGAAAAGAACCCGTAATTGATTTAACTAAAAAATAAAGCTTTCTCCTGTCTGAAGAAAGCTTTATTATTTGAAATAATATTTTTAACACAATTCAGATTAAATTGCTTTAAATATAACAGAAGCATTATGACCTCCAAAGCCAAAAGTATTAGAAAGAGCAGCTTTGATCTCTCTTTTTTGAGCTTTATTATAAGTCATATTTAATTTTGGATCAATCTCAGGATCATCTTCAAAGTGGTTGATAGTTGGAGGTATAATCCCATCTCTAATTGCCAAAATACAGGCAATAGATTCAAGGGCTCCAGCAGCACCTAAAAGGTGACCAGTCATTGATTTTGTTGAGCTGATGTTTAATTCATAAGCATGTTCTCCAAAAACATCTTTAATGGCTATTGTTTCAGCAATATCTCCACGAGGTGTTGCCGTACCATGAACATTGATATAATCAATTTCGTCAGGGTTGATATCGTTATCTTTCAATGCCATTCTCATCACATTCTTAGCACCAAGTCCTTCAGGATGTGGAGCTGTTAAATGATAAGCATCTGCAGTCATTCCTGCACCAACTATTTCGCAATAGATTTTAGCACCACGAGCAATTGCATGTTCATACTCTTCAAGGATTAATGAAGCTCCACCTTCTCCCATGACAAAACCATCGCGGTTTTTATCGAATGGACGAGATGCGGTTGCAGGATCATCATTTCTTGTAGAAACAGCTTGCATAGAGTTAAAACCTCCTAAACCAGCTTCACTAATAGCCGCTTCAGAACCACCTGTAACAAAGGCTTTTGCTTTTCCTAATCGGATTAGGTTGTATGCCTCGCCAATCGCATTGGTTGATGAAGCACATGCTGAAACTGTATTAAAGTTAGGACCTCTAAATCCATACTTCATTGAAATATGACCAGCAGCTATATCACCAATCATCATTGGTATAAAAAATGGGCTAAAACGCGGCGTTCCATCGCCTAGTACATAGTCCTTAACCTCTTTTGTAAACGTTTGAATTCCACCAATACCAGCACCCCAGATAACACCAACCTGATCGTGGTCAATGCTTTCCGTAGCAATGCCAGAATCTTGAACTGCTTGCTCAGCTGCTATTAAAGCAAACTGAGCAAACATATCAAGTTTTCTTGCCTCTTTACGATCAAAATAATCGTTAGAGTTGTAATTTTTTACTTCACAAGCAAATTTTGTCTTGAAATTGGTGGCGTCAAAACGAGTAATGGGTGCGCAACCACTTACTCCGTCAACCAGGTTCTTCCATAGTTCGTCAATGGAATTACCTAATGGAGTGATGGCTCCTAATCCCGTTACTACTACTCTTTTTAACTCCATAACTTCTTTTAAAGTATAATACTACTTTTTTTTACTT
>JBFHKL010000479.1:0-2388 GCA_041595375.1 Saccharicrinis sp. | reverse complement strand
TTGGACACTTGAATTGGCATCTAAACTAGAGGATGCACCCTGGCCTGCATCCAAAGACGAATTAATTGATTTTGCAATTCGTTCAGGAGCACCATTAGAAGTTATCGAAAATCTTCAGGAGATAGAGGATGAAGGAGATGTGTATGAGAGCATCGAAGATATATGGCCTGATTATCCTAGTAAGGATGATTTTTTCTTTAATGAAGACGAGTACTAACCAGGGACTAAGAGAAAAAAAAGCTGCTTTAATGAATTGTTAAAGCAGCTTTTTTTTATTCAAAATCAGAATAAGTATTGTCTAAATCATATTCCGAACTATCTTCGCCTCTGTCAATTTCAGGTAATTCTTTCCAGTTAAAAATATCTTCTTTGGTTTTAGGTCGGAATAAGTCGAGCCAGTAAAATCCGGGTAGACGTGAGTCTTCTTCGGGAACAAGTAAGATAGGTGACATTTTGCCTAGAGGAGATACTTGCATATTAATTTTGCGTACCATTCTTTCTTTTAAAAAGATAACCATATTACTGCACTCTGCTTTGTTCATGCCTATGGCATTTTTATCGTCCATGGGATAATAAACCGATTGTGCATTACCATCTACATTTATCTTATAAATCTCATTCTCTTTTATAAAACCGGTCATTTCTTTCCCTTTAATCTGGTTGTACCGTCCCGAGTCTTCTTCAGATATAATAAATGCGCGGTTTATTAGATCAACTTTATCGAGCACCTCATTTTTTGTATACATAACCATTCTATCCGATGAAAGCTGATTGCCTAATGACCACATAATAGGTTCGTAGTAAAAGGTATTAGTGGTGTCTCTGGAATCAAATACCATTGAATCACACCTGCCTTGTATATCTGCTCGGTAATATTGTACTTTACGGTATGCTTTAATGAGTTTTTCCTCTCCGTTTTCAATAGGTACTGCTTCCAGCGTATCGGCATGTAAAAAGAGAGTGTCCTGTTTGTAAATCTGCATTAAAACAGCCTTTTTAGTGGTCAGGGCAAATTTCGTTAGTTCGTTGTAATAACCATAATTCCCTGTGATAATGGTGTTGTTAGTGGTATCATGGAGCTCCATGTGGTTAAATACTTCTCCAATTCCACTAGATCTTTCGTATAGGATAGTGTCTCCTTTTAATAATTGATTTCCCTCCACATAGGCATTTTGTTTAAGCAAGGCTATATCTTTTTGTGTATCGTAATATCCGGCCTCTGCATAAATAGTGTTATTATCGCTAATAATAAAGGTGGGACCTTCGATGTTAGCTACTTTGGTTACTGTATGATAAATCAAAGTATCAGAAAACATGGTGTATTTAGGATTGTCTACTACCACACTATCCTTGAAAAAAGCAGAGTTGCTATTGGGATAGTAATAGCCCTTTTTGCTGGTTAAGGTATTATCCTTGTTAACTATTTTTCCGTTGTTATAATAGTAGGCCACATTTTCATTGCGGTCGTAATCCAGAAACTCAGTAGTAAGTACTACATCTTTATTAACGAGTTTCACGTTTTCTCTTACCTCTGCCAGTCGTGTGTTGCCATAGTAGTTAAGTTTATTTCCATATAGGTTCAAGGTGTCATCCTGAATAATATGAATATGGCCAACTGCATTTAGTTTATTTTCTTTTTTATTTAAATAGGCTGTGTCGCAATACATGGTGGCTGTACCATGTTTGAATTCTACATTGCCAATTAAAACATTAATATCTTTACCAAAGACACTTTCTTTATAATTTAAAAAATCAGCATGCTTAACGTCTATTTTTTGTTGGGCACAAAGTTTTGTGCTCATAAATAGAGTCATCAAGATAAATGTAGGTAAAATGCAATATATGATACGCATCAAAAAATTAATTGAGTATGAATTACTTTAGCAGCAAAAATAGTGCTAAAAAGTTAATAAAGAACAAACTTTTTATTCTAAAGCGCTAAGGGGAAGTAAGTCTGATTTTAAGATTAAAGCTGAAGTTTCAAAATATATCTTTTTGGTAAGATAAATAGTATCGGGCATAAGTTCAGAGCGAGGATTAAATTGAATACGATTGGCAAGATAATCCTTTGCGCCAAAAACCATATTGATTCGATATCCCTTTTTGAAATTTATCTCAAAATAACCTATACTATCTGTTTGAGTTATCACGCTTTCAGCAGAGCTTTCATCAATATTTTGCTGAAAGATGCATTCTGAATGAATGGTAGATTGAGAAATAGGGGCTAATGTTTCTTCGTCAACAATAGTAGCTTTGCAGGTAATGTTGTAGGCTTCTTGCATGCACGAACATGCAAGAAGTAGCGTACTAATAATGCATAAGAGCTTTATATTCCTGTGTACAATCATCCTCCATTTCTCAAAATACCTGTACAAATTAGAAAAAATA
>JBFHKL010000478.1:0-2405 GCA_041595375.1 Saccharicrinis sp. | reverse complement strand
TTTTACTCTTAGTATATAAAAATTATTCATCTGAAAAGTGAATAAGTACCCGTCGGTAAACAGAGAAAATTTTTGATTTAGAAACAAAACCGATGTATTTATCGTTTTCGATAACTGGTAAATTCCATGCTCCAGTCTCCTCAAACTTTTTCATCACAGAATCCATGCTTTCATTTATTTGTATAAATGCAGGAGGTACTTCCATTACTTCCTCCACATATGTATCATTATATCTTTCATGATTAAACATGATTTCTCTAATGTCGTCCAGCAAAACCACACCCTTTAGCTGACCTTTCGATCCTACTACAGGAAATAAGTTTCTTTTAGCCTTCGCTACTGTTTTAACAAGCTCTCCCAGAGTATCTGTTGATTTTACGGGTAAGAAATCTGTTTCCAATACTTTGTTTAAACGCATTAAAGTCAATACGGCTTTGTCTTTATGATGGGTCAATAGTTCTCCTCTTCGAGCCAGCTGTTTGGTATAAATTGAATGGGGTTCAAAATACATTATGGTCAGATATGAGATAGTTGAGGTGATCATTAAGGGAACAAAAAGGTCGTAGCCATGTGTAATCTCGGCTATCAGGAAGATGGCTGTAAGAGGGGCGTGTAAAACTCCTGCCATCAAGGCTGCCATTCCAACAAGCGTAAAATGACTTTCGGGAAGGGTATATAATCCTGAGGCATTAATCAATCGGGCAAAGAAGTATCCTGCAACTCCACCTGTAAACAGAGAAGGGGCAAAAACTCCACCAACACCGCCACTTCCTGTGGTAGCAGCTGATGCAATAACTTTAACAACAACCAGCAAGGCAAGGATGAGAAGTAAGGCCCATTCATGTTCTCGTAATTGAAAAAACAGACTATTATCGAAGACAATGTCCTTATTTCCATTTAAAAACGCCGTAATGGTTGAATAACCTTCGCCGTAAAGCTGAGGGAAAAGAAAAATAAGGATACTTAAAACAGCTCCACCGGCCAGCAAACGTAGGTAGGGGTTATTAATTTTTCTGAAATTATTCTCTGTCCACATTAAACCTCGGGTAAAATAAAGAGAGATTAAACCTCCAAGGATACCTAATAATATATAAAAAGGAATGTTATTTAAGATAAAAGCATTTTCCAAATGCCATGAAAACTCTGCGCCATCTCCCATGAAGAAGTAAGCTACCGTTGCCGCACTAAAAGCAGAGATAATAAGAGGAACTAGTGATGCCATACTTAAGCCAAGCATTAATACCTCTAGGGTAAATACCAAACCGGCCATGGGCGCTTTAAAAATTCCAGATATAGCACCTGCAGCACCACATCCTATTAATAATGAAATGGTTTTATAGTCTTGGTGAAACACCCTCCCTAATGTTGAACCTATGGAAGCCCCTGTTAATACTATAGGAGCCTCTGATCCTACAGAACCGCCAAACCCAATGGTAAAAGTACTGGCAATAATAGAAGAGTAATTGTTGTGACTTTTTATTTTTCCACCACCTTTACTCAATGAATATAGGATCTTAGATACCCCATGCCCCAGATTGTCTTTTAAAATAACCTTAGAATAAAATACTGCGATAAAGATACCTATCACAGGATAGGCAAGGTACAGTAAGTTGATGTTTTCGATATGAGATTCTCCCATTAACAGGTGATGGGTGTAGAAAATGGTGTTCTTAAGTAAAACGGCTGATAAACCACTTACCATACCGGTAACTAAACTTAGTATAAGAATAAAATTCTTTTGACTGATGTTTTTTACACGCCAGATTAAAAATCGTCTAAAATAAATTGCTGCATTTTCCATATGAGCAGCAAAAGTAATTGAATTAGACGACATGCGTATGTTAATTTAAGTCAATTTTTTTATTGAGCTATGATTTAGATGTGGTTACCTTGTGATAAGTTGCTTTTTTGAATGATTAACAGGTTCGTAGGATGATGAATATTTTGCTATTGCCCCTTGTTGGTTAATTAATAGGTATTGTTTATTTATGTTAAAATAAATAATTTATATGAGTGTAGTTGCTTGGTGTATAGGTATATAGTGTGGTGTTTGATAAGGTGAAGTAAAACATGTGATTAATTAATGCAAAATTAAACTACCTTTGCGGTCGATTTGTACAAAGGTATAAATCATTCATTTTTAATAGATTATTCAGCGAGCTTCTCTTTTCCAGTTAATTTTTTGTAGACGAATAGTGAGGTGGGCTGGAAAAAAAGCAATTTATGATAACATTTGAAGAAACCGGATTGTCTCCGGAAATTCTAAAGGCTGTAGGTGAATTGGGTTTTGTAAATCCAACACCAATTCAGGAAAAAACTATTCCTGAATTAAAAGAAGGAAAAAATGATGTAGTGGCTTTGGCCCAAACAGGAACAGGAAAAACAGCAGCATTTGGCTTACCCAT
>JBFHKL010000477.1:0-2412 GCA_041595375.1 Saccharicrinis sp. | reverse complement strand
CCTATGAGGTATATAAATTCTCCTTTTTTAACTTCCAGTTGAACGTCCTTTAATACAATGTTTTCACGGTGGCGAATCACTGTGCTTTTAAACTCAACAATGTTTTGTTGTTTATTTTCTATAGTGATATCCTGTTTTTTACTCATCTGACTA
The DNA here is from genome assembly GCA_041595375.1 of Saccharicrinis sp. GTDB lineage: Bacteria > Bacteroidota > Bacteroidia > Bacteroidales > Marinilabiliaceae > Saccharicrinis. The sequence goes on along the minus strand of JBFHKL010000477.1, from coordinate 2,259 downwards.
AGATACTATATATTCTGCTGCAATTAATTTTTGGTGAAAATAAAAAAATAAATTGTGATAATCATACGTTTGGTGTAATGTAATAATTCTGTTATCACACATGACCTTATTTTTATATCTTTAGGGCCTTAAAAGTATTTGTATAACCTTGCACAAAAGCTTTATTTGAATGATAAACACAAAATACCTATCCGTAACTATTATAGCTTTGTTTTTAAGCTTGTCTCTGTTTTCGCAACAATCCTTAGGTTTGCAACAGCCCGAAAGAGTTTATGAAAAGGCGATGGAGCTATATCGTTTGCATAAATATGGTTCGGCACGTGACCAGTTTGATAAAATCATCCGGCAGTCTGTTCGCGGTGAATCAAATCAATATGCCGAGGCATGCTATTATCAGGCCATGTGTGCCAAAAACCTCGAGAACGACGATGCTACTTATCTGTTTGAGAAATTTATTGTAGATTATCCTGAAAATAACAAGCGACCTTTTGCCTATTTTCATTTGGGGGATATGAAATTGGCCAATAAAAAATATAAACAGGCGATTCGTGAGTTTGAAAAGGTTGAAGTGCGCAATCTGGATGAAGAAACAACACAGGCCTATAATTTTAAAAAGGGCTATTGTCATTTTATGGAGGAAGAATATGATGTGGCGAATCAGTATTTCTACGATTTAAAGGATGTGGATGGTAAATATTACGATGCGGCCAATTATTATTATGCACATATTCAATATCAAAAAGGAAATTACAAAACAGCCCTTGAGGGTTTTGAGCGCTTGGTTGATGTGCCCGGATTTAAGAAGATAGTTCCTTTTTATATTGCTCAGATTCATTACCTCAAAGGTGATTACGATGTAGCTATCGAATATGCTCTTCCGTTAATGGAACAGGGTACTCAGGCCCGGAAAGCCGATATGGCCAGAATAGTAGGGGAATCCTATTTTGCCCAAAAGGATTATCAACAGGCTGCTCAATATTTAGAAACCACTATTGAGCTCTCCGATAAACCACGTCGGGAGGATTATTATCATATGGGCTTTGCTTACTATTTTCAGAAAGACTACGACAAGGCAGCCGAGTACCTGAGTATGGTTACTTCCGCTAACGATGAGATGGCACAGAATGCCTACTATCATTTGGCACATTGTCATTTGCAACTCAACGATAAAAAACGCGCTCGTGTAGCATTTGAAGCAGCCTCGCAATATGATTTTGATAAGGATATTCAGGAAGATGCCTTTTTTAATACCATTAAACTGAATTATGAACTCAATTATTCCCCTTTTAATGAGATTATCAACTCCTTGTTAAGTTTTATTGACACCTTCCCCGAGAGTGATAAGATTGATTTAGCCTATGATTACCTGGGTAAGGTCTTTTTAACAACAAAAAATTATCAGCAGGCACTTGATGCTCTCGAAAATATTAAAATTAAAAATGCTCGTGTGTATCAGGCATTGCAAAGAGTAGCGTATTATCGTGCCATCGATTTATTTACCAATTTAAGATTTAGCGAAGCGATCAACTTTTTCGATTATAGCTTAAAATATGGTCAATATGATAACGATTTGAAAGTAAAGGCTTACTATTGGAGGGGAGAGGCTAAATACCGATTAAACAATTATGCCGAGGCGGTGAAGGATTACAATACTTTTATTCTTACTCCGGGAAGTTTCGGAACAGAATATTATGGTCTGGCACATTATAATATTGGTTATGCCGAGTTTAAAGGCAAAAACTATGAACTGGCCAAATCGTGGTGGCGTAAATACATTAATATTGAAAAAGATAGTCAAAAAGCTACGGTAGGAGATGCCTGTAACCGTATTGGTGATTGCTATTTTGTACAGCGCGATTTTCAACAGGCCATCAATTATTATAAGCAGGGAAGCCGTGTTGTGGAGGGATCTCCAGATTATTCTATTTATCAAGAGGCTATATCATACGGTATTTTAAAGCAACATACTACTAAAATAGAAGCCTTACGGAACTTGATTAATACTTATCCCAATTCAAATTATGTTGATGATGCGCTTTATGAAATGGGAGAGTCGTATGTGGCTTTAAACGATCTGGAGAATGCTATCAGAAATTATAAAACTATCAAGGAAAAATATTCAAACAGCAGTTATGCTAAAAAAGCCATGCTTCAATTGGGGCTGGTGTATTATAACTCCAATGATTATAGCAATTCAATGGCTTTTTACAAGCGAGTAGTAAATGAGTTTCCGGGAACACAGGAATCCATTGAGTCCTT
>JBFHKL010000476.1:0-2416 GCA_041595375.1 Saccharicrinis sp. | reverse complement strand
TCCCCTTGTCAGAGAAGCTGTGGGAAGAAGTGTGTCACTTCAATGGTAAAATGTCGCAGAATGAATGGAATAAAAAACAGTATGAGTTTATCTCTCAGCATGTATATTATACCCATACGGCTAAAGCATTGCGTCAGGTTAATAAAGAAATTCAGTTAAAGAAAATTAAAGAGTTTTTAAGGTAGTTTTAAGCGTTGTATTATTGATTAATTTGAGTTAAATTAGCGTGATTCAGTAAAAAAATATAGAGTTAACTTATGTAAGAGGAAATGAATTTTGTTTATTATTTTTTGTTTTCTTTGAAACTTCAAATATTTAAAAACGTAATAGAATAAACTTTTAAAAGATGAGTAAATCAACAGAACACGACAATAGATCGCACAATATGATTGGTCCAGGTACCAAAATTATTGGAAATATTGAAACGAAAGATGGTATTAGAATTGATGGGGAAGTTCATGGAAATATACTTTCTAAAGGGAAAGTAGTTGTGGGTTCTAATGGTAAGGTTAAAGGAGATATTGATTGTGCGAATTCAGAATTAGAAGGTGTTTTAGAAGGTAAAATTAATGTGAGTGAATTACTTTCGTTAAAGGCAACCTCCAAGTTAATGGGTGATATCATTACTGCCAAATTAACTATTGAACCGGGAGCTGTTTTTACAGGTACTTGCCAAATGGGTGGAAATGCTACTAACCCAGAGGGCTCTGTTAAGAGTAAACAGTAAAAAGTGATAACCAAACCGCATATTGTTGGCTTAAAATCCTTTTTATTATTTTCTTTTTTAGTACTATTATTCAACTTACTTGTTTGTGTTTGTTGGTTTAAGATATTGTTGTGGCAAATTATAGGTATGCAATGCTTTTTGGTAGCCTTGTTTGCCGTGCTGTTGACTGGTACAAAAAGTCTACTTCATCGTTTTCCTGCTAATAAAATTGGAATTCTGTTGGGAAGCATAAGCGTTAAATTGTTTGTTGCATTGGTTTACATTATTTTGGTGATTTCCAACAGTGCAGGAAATGAAATAACAATAGTTCTTTTTTTTGTGTCCAATTATTATGTCTATCTCGCTTATTCTGTGTTCAGGATGGTGAGTTGGAACAAAAATTAAGATATAGTATTTGTAGTTGAGTTTTTACTTTTATGAAGAGGATTTTAAGTTTTTTAATCACATTATTTGTTTTTTCGCTGTCTGTTATGGCATCCGAGGAGTCAAAAGATAGTATTCAAAGCCAGGATCAAGAGGTATTTGATGCGGCAGAGTTGATTATGCATCATATTTCTGACGCCCATGTTTGGCATGTTATTTCATGGGGTGAAGGTGAAAATAAAACTAATATAGAAATTCCATTACCGATTATATTATTCAAAGAGGGAGCCTTGCATTGCTTTCTTTATTCAAAATTTGATTCGCATACAAATATTGCCAAAAGCAAAGGAAGCTATTTTTTGAACCATCATGGCGAGATATATAATACCGATGTGGAAGGGAGTATTGAACATGATGAGGAGGGAAATATTACCAATACTAAACCCTGGGACCTTTCCTTGACCAGAAATGTATTTTCTATGTGGATTTCTGTGGCTATTTTAATAGGGTTGTTTTTGACTGTAGCTAAAAAATATAAAGGTAAAGTCTCTAGTCCCAGTGGTATGCAATCTTTATTGGAACCCATTATTCTTTTTGTAAAGGAAGATATAGTGGAGGAGCAGATTGGCGCTAAAAAAGGAGAGGCGTATGTGCCTTATTTACTTACTGTGTTTTTCTTTATTTGGATTAATAATCTGATTGGTCTGGTTCCCTTTTTTCCTGGTGGAAGTAACCTTACGGGTAATATCTCTGTGACTTTGGCGCTTTCCGTGCTAACTTTCCTGATTACCAATGTAAGTGGGAGTAAGAGTTACTGGAAACATACCTTAACTGCTCCGGGAGTGCCCGTGTTTGTTAAATTTATCTTGGTCCCGGTTGAAATAATCAGTCTGTTTACCAAACCCTTTGCATTGATGATTCGTTTGCTGGCTAATATTACAGCTGGCCATATTATTATATTAAGCCTTATTGCGCTTATTTTTATTCTAGATACAGTTTATGTTTCTCCGGTGTCGGTATTTTTATCGCTTGTTATGTTAATACTTGAGCTTTTGGTTGCGGTTTTGCAGGCTTATATATTTACACTACTATCGGCACTTTTTATTGGAATGGCTGTCGCGGATCAAGAACATTAAATTATTAAGTATATTATTTATTAAATTGTAAAATTATGACACTTTCTCTTACTTCTGTTGGTCTTGGTTTAATCGTTATAGGAGCCGGATTGGGAATTGGTAAATTAGCACAAGGTGCATTGGAAGCTATGGCTCGCCAGCCCGAAATCAGTGGGAAAATTCAAACAACAATGATTATTGCAGCAGCACT
>JBFHKL010000475.1:0-2448 GCA_041595375.1 Saccharicrinis sp. | reverse complement strand
GTCAGGATTCGAACCTGAGACCCTCTCCTTAGAAGGGAGATGCTCTATCCAGCTGAGCTACGGGACCATCCTTAGTGCTTTTTTTTCTAAAGCGATGCAAAGATAGAAAAATATCGTATTACAACAAAAAAAATAAAAATTTTTTCAAACTTTTTCTAGCTCGTTGGAGGCTGAATAACCCAGTTGGCATATCTTTTAGAGTAATCTACTAATCCGAGGTTATAATGAGTGGCTATTTTTTTACCTAAGGAAAATACTTTAAAGTATTCATCAGTAGTTACTTTATAATACCTCTGGTTGTCTTTGATAAGTGTTAAACGATATTTGAGGTTCACAGAATAGTTTTCTGAGCTTGTTAGAATAGTTTTGCTAATAACACCAACTCGTACAATGGACAGATATTTGAAATGCTTAAAAGATCGGGTTTTGTAGAAATGATGGTAATGACCAATCGTTATATATCGACTAACGGTGTGATTTTTTAAATTAAAAACAATACCTTCTTTATATAGGGTGAAAAATAATCCAAACAACGTAACAAAAATACCGATCCATTTACCACTGAATAAAGTGGCAATTCCTGTAATGAAAATCAAAAAGGCGAAGACCCTAAGTTCTGATGCGCGATAAGGTGGACTGATGAAAAGCAAATTCTTCTTTGCTGCAGAAGTGAGTTTCATGATGTAATAATGGCAAATAAGGCTGTATAATGCAATTTTATTTATGAATTTATTATCGGTATCGACAAACCTTTATAAATGATAAGGTGTTTTTATTTACATTGAATTAGCAAGGGTACAAGGATAGGTATTTAGTGCTCCTGCTTAATCTATTCTTATTATATAATGGTGTTTATGCTCGTTTTTATCTGCAATAAGAGAAAGTAGAAGCAAAGTTTACTTTTATTATGGGAATAACCCTATCAGTCATCATATAAAATTTAACGCCCAGATCATTCATTAATAGCCATAAAAAAGCCAGCCTTAAAAAAAAGAACTGGCTTCAAACTATTTAAACAATGTCTTGTATTCAGGCTTCCACCTCAACTTTGTTAATGATCTCCATTCCTCTATTAATGGCTTTTTCATTTAAGGGTATAAGATGGTGGTGACGTTCCGGAAGTGATTTTTTTAATCCTTTAATCACGTTTTCGATGCTTACCACTGTTTTTACTTTCATATACCCACCTAGAACAATCATGTTGAAAGTTTTAGCAGAACGCATACGGGTTGCTTCCTCGGTGGCATCAATCCTGTAAACTATGATATCCTTACGTCTAGGATGATGGGTAATCCCATTTCCGTCGTAAATAAGTATTCCTCCTGGTTTAACCTGCGATTCAAATTTATCCATCGATTGTTGGTTTAGGATGATGGCAGTGTCGAATTCGTGAAGAATGGGAGAGCTTATTCTCTGATCGGAAAGAATAACGGTAACATTGGCTGTTCCGCCTCGCATTTCTGGTCCATACGAAGGCATCCATGATACTTCCATATCTTGCATTACGCCAGAGTAGGCAAGTATTTTACCCATAGAAAGAACTCCTTGTCCGCCAAAACCGGCTATAATAATTTCTTCTGTCATTTTATTTATTTTAATCGAACTTGCATTAAAATATACTTTGTAATCATTTATTGAACTCTATTATTTTTCATTACAAGTCTCGGGTAATAAATGTTTTTTATTCATCTTTCATATCCCCCAAAGGATAGAATGGAAACATATTTTCTTCCATCCAGTCATTGGCTTTGGCAGGAGTCATTTTCCAACCAGAGTTACAGGTAGAAACCACCTCGACAAAGGAAGTCCCTTTTTTATTCATCTGGTTTTCGATAGCCTTTTTTAATGCCTTTTTAGTTTTGCGAACGGCGGCAGGTGTATGAGCCGACTGGCGGGTGACATAAGAGGTGCCTGGTAACTGAGCAATAAGCTCGGTAATTTTCAAAGGGTGTCCGTCGTGACTGGCTTCTCTGCCTGTTGGACAAGTAGAAGCTTTCATTCCCGGAAGAGTTGTTGGGGCCATCTGACCGCCAGTCATCCCGTAAATACCGTTGTTGATAAATACCATCACTATATTTTCTCCACGGTTACAGGCATGTATTGTTTCTGCGGTACCTATGGCTGCTAAATCACCATCTCCCTGGTATGAAAAAACCACTTTATCGGGCATTAAGCGGGAAACAGCAGTTGCCAGAGCAGGAGCACGACCATGGGCTGCTTCCTGCCAATCGATATCGATATAATCGTAAGCAAAAACAGAACAACCAACAGGTGCTATGCCAATGGTTTTCTCTTGAATGCCCATTTCTTCAATTAGTTCGGCAATAATTCTGTGAACTACACCGTGGGTACATCCGGGGCAATAATGCGTATCCTTATTGGTAAGGACAGCACTTTTTTTGTATATTATATTTTCCTCTTTTATAATCTCTTTAATATCCATGGCTT
>JBFHKL010000474.1:0-2455 GCA_041595375.1 Saccharicrinis sp. | reverse complement strand
ATTGGCTGGGAGAAGACAGAAGAGATATTGCTTGGTTTCGCTACTCGTTTAAGAAAAGTTATTCAAGGATAAAAGCCCCCACCGACTCCCCCAATAGGGGAGAGATAAGCACGGTGTTATTAAGGATAAAGAATTTAAGGAGAAAGGAAATAAACTTCGAGTTTGTACTTTCGGCCTCAGCGACGTAGGCGGGGAACCCATAGCTGTAATAATCAAGGGAAAAGGTTAAAGGGAAAAGGTTAAAGGGATAAAGAAGATAAAGTCAAAGAATGGTAAAGTAAAATTGTAATGAAGCAAACTCAATATGGAAGGTATACCTATAATAGCCCCTCTTTAATAAGGAGGATGACGCATAAGTTGAGGTTAAAAATAAGTATTGATACCTTAAATTTGGAGTTGCATGATCACATATTGGACTATGGAGCCGGGGATGGTTATTTGGCAAGTGTACTGTGCGGGTTAAAACATCAGTATATTACCTGTTTTGAGCCAATGAAAGTACAATATGATCAAATGAAATATTTACTTTCAGATACGAATGATATTGTCCTTTCAAATACTCTTTTAGAGCTTAAGAATAAGAAGTATGATAAGCTATTTTGCCTTGAAGTTTTGGAGCATTTGCCAGACACTCATCTGAATATTGCTATAGATAATATATATCATTTACTTGAAGATAACGGAAAAGCCCTGATTACTGTTCCTTGTGAGTCGGGGTTTAATGGATTTGTGAAGAATTGTATTAAAAAGATAGTTGACAGAAGCACTACGTACAGTTATGTGGATCTTTGGAACATAGCCTATCATAAAAAAAAGGTAAATCGTATTATTGAACATGAAAATGAGCATCCATATATATATGAACATTTTGGATTTAATAATGATGAATTTGAACGTAGGCTTGCGTTAAAACAATTCACTATTGAACGAAAATTTTATTTTCCATTGAGATACACGCATTTATTTTCCAGCCAGATTTTTTATGTGGTTTCAAGGTGAGAGATCAAAGAAGTGCGTCTATAATTTATAATTACTCAAAAACATCATAATTGCCTGCAGCTTTGTTAATGGAAGATTTTTTGTCTTTAAAAAGTAGACTAAAAGTATTTTTTCGCCATTTGGTCTTTTTTCTGAAGGCCTTAAAATTAATAGCGCTCCATTCAAAATCTAATGTACTGTTTGTTTGTGGTCCGATATAGCAATAGACTGCTTCGGTAACCTTTTTGTTGGTGTTTTTCTTTTGGTAGTTGATGTCGCTTGTGTTGGCTAATAGTCTTACCTCATTTTGTTTGCATTTGTTTTTTAACTGAGCTATAATATTGTTGTACTCTGGTATTTGTTCCTGGGAAATGGCATGGGAATATTCACCACCTATATTTAATACCGGACGAACTTGAAGGGTGGAGATATGATATTTTTCAAATACAGTAAAAAAATCCCTTAATTCAGATAAGTTCTTGTTGTTAACCGTGTAATTTATTCTTAATTCAGGATAATTGGAATTGCTTTCTTTTTTTATGTCGTTAACTGCTTGAAGGGTGGATAAGAATCTATCGAATTTGCTATTGGTCATAAAATATTCATAGCTTGTTTGGGTAACACCATGACAGGAGAGGGTGATTTCATTTAAGCCGGCGTCTATCATTATCTTTAGTTGGGCAGGAGTTAATAGCTGGCCATTGGTGACCACGCCAATATCTGGAACCTGGTATTGTTTGGCAAGCAGAACGAGTTCTACGAAATTTCTATGCATAGTTGGTTCTGCGCCACAGCCAATATAAACCTGCAGTGCTTTAGGGAATAAAACTCGCGCGATATGTTTAAAATCACTTACCGGTATTATTCCCTTGTGCGTTTTTCGATAACTCATGTTGCTGAAATAGCACATTCTGCAGAATAGGTTACAATTTATTGAGGGGTCGATACGTACGGATAAGTGCCTTCTGCCTAATAGATGCAGGAAGTAAACACCTAGTAATTTTATATTTGAGCTTTTAATCTTTCGGCTGAGATGTAGTAATGAATAGAAACGCATTCGGTTTTTTTAGATAAAAGTATTGTTTTTTTGCTTACGAAAGGTAATGGTGCTTTAAACAACATACGAATTAGCAATGTTACCATGATTTTTTGTTATCCAATTGTCACGAATCAATTAAAAAGATAAAAACTTCGAGTTTGTTTATTTCTGCCTCATTCGAGTTTGTTTAAATGGTGAAAAGGAAAATTAAAGTTAAAGGAATAAGGTTAAAGTAAAATTAAGGATAAAGGTTAAAGGAGTTTAAGGATAAAGGAAATAAACTCCGAGATTGAACAACTGGCCTCAGCAACTACGGGTCGTTGAGTGCTGCAGCCGATGGCGTTTTTTGTTTCGTTTTTTTCGCTACAGAAAAAAAATGAAAACCCGTCTGGTAAGACAAGCAATCTAAATTTAGCGTTTGTAATACACTATGTTTAT
>JBFHKL010000473.1:0-2456 GCA_041595375.1 Saccharicrinis sp. | reverse complement strand
CATAATTCAAATCGAACTGATCAATTGCACCTACACCTATAAAGGAAATCTCATTTTTGGTATTAATGCGTGTTTTGGTTTTAAACTGAAAATCATTGAAAGTTGGTAAAAACGGTAGATCCAGAGCTTTAAACAAAAACTGCAGATACGACCTACGAGCAGATGCAAGCATCGATGTTTTCTCTGAGAGAGGTGCAGAAACAGAAGCAGCTATTTCACTAGCCCCAAGCACTCCTTTTACATTCACCTTATCCCGGCTACCATCCATCTGCTTAAAATCAAGCACTGAACTCATTGCATTCCCTCTGTTAACAGGAAAAGCGCTTGAATAAAAATCTACCTCGCGAATAAAATCTACATTTAAAATGCCTACTGGACCACCAGAAGCTCCCTGAGTAGTAAAATGATTGATGGTTGGAATCTCTATGCCATCCAGATAAAATCGATTTTCAGACGGTCCGCCACCTCGTACAATCAGGTCATTTCTATAGGAAACCGAACTCGCCACTCCTGCAAAAGATTGAATTACTTTTGATATATCTCTATTTGCACCAGCACTCTTTTCAATCTGATCAATACCTATACGCCGCAGCGAAACCGGGCTCTCCAACTTACGTATGAAGGGTGAGGGTTTTACCGTTACCTCCGATAAGGAGGTGGAAGTTGGTTCCAGCAAGATCTCGATGAAATCAGATCTTTTAAATGACAGCATAAACTCTTCTGTGATTAAACTTTTATAACCTAAAAAAGAAAGCTGAAGCTGCGCAAAGCCTTCATTGGGCAAATTTATACGAAAATACCCCAGAGAATCGGTCGTTGTTCCCATAGTCGTATTATATACAACAACATTAACAAATTCCATGGGTTCATTTGAAAACGCATCCTTAAGAACTCCATTAAGCTGGATATTTTGTGGCATTATTCCACCTGATCCATATATCAATAGAGCAAATAACAGCCACTTTAATTTTTTTTTGTATAAATTTTCCATAATATCTTTAAACATAAAAATCTTTGATAGGTTCAAAAAAAATAAAATAAATAATCAGATGCTTAAAAAACATTTATATATTTCACAAATAGAAAAGTTTTATGGCATAGCTTAAAGGTAAGTCACCCTTAAAGGATTAAAATTAACATCTTCATTTACATGGCAAAAGAAAAGCTTCTAAAAAGATTTTTTATATGGCGATTACGACATATCAGCAATAGACAGTTTTTAATTCTTTTGAGTATAGTTATTGGCTTTGCTGCCGGATTAGCAGCAATTATCATTAAAAAATCTGTTGGTTTTATTCACTATTGGGTACATCATACTATTTCACTGAGTGGATTTGAATGGTTATATCTAATTGCACCCGGGATAGGGGTTCTTTTAACAGTTCTGTTTATAAAATATATAGTTCGCAGACCTGTGCGTCATGGTATACCTAATGTATTGTATGCTATCTCAAAGAATCAGGGACAAATGAATCGTCATAATATGATTTCATCTGTCATCGCCAGTTCGTTTACCGTTGGCTTTGGAGGATCTGTTGGATTAGAAGGTCCTACCGTATCTACAGGAGCAGCCATCGGATCAAATTTAGGAAAGTTATTGCATTTAAATTATCGTCAAATCACCCTATTATTGGGATGTGCATGCGCAGGAGCTATGTCGGCCATTTTTAAAGCACCTATTGCAGCCATTGTTTTTGCTCTTGAAGTCATCATGCTCGACCTATCCTTAACCTCATTGGTTCCCTTGCTACTTTCATCTGCAACTGCTGTTATTGTTTCTTATCTTTTCTTAGGGCAAGAAGTTCTTTACCCTTTTGTAATAGGTCACACTTACACTCTCAAAGAACTTATTTACTATGTTATATTGGGCTTAATCTGCGGATTGGTAGCTACCTATTTTACCCGCATGTACATTTATATTGAACGTCTGTTCGACAAGATCAACAACGCCTGGTCTCGTCTTGCTTTTGGTGCAATGAGTTTAGGTGTTTTAATGATCTTTTTTCCACACCTGTTTGGAGAAGGATATGAAGTAATCAACGGAGCTTTAAACGGTGATTTATTTTATCTGCACGATGTAGGTGTATTTGCACATATGAACGACACCTTCATCAATTTCATCATCATTATGGCACTAACAATTGGTTTTAAGGTTATTGCCACCTCGGTTACTTTTGGTAGCGGAGGCGTTGGAGGTATTTTTGCACCCACCCTTTTTATGGGGGCAAATACCGGAGTTTTATTTGCCACTATTATTAATAAATTTGGTTGGATTGATTTACCCATAAAAAACTTTGCTCTTATTGGCATGGCAGGTTTAATTGCTGGTGTATTACATGCTCCATTAACCGGGCTATTTCTGATAGCCGACTTATCAGGTGGATACAGCATGTTTTTACCATTAATGATTACCGCCACCATAAGCTTTGTAACTGCCAAGTCTTTTGAAAAACATT
>JBFHKL010000472.1:0-2462 GCA_041595375.1 Saccharicrinis sp. | reverse complement strand
CTCGTAAAAATATATTTCATTCGTATTTATTAAAGTTTAAGCAAGAGGTTTCAATTTTATTATGTTTATCTATCTTTATTTAAAAACAAAGAAACTTTAACTTTAAAAAAAAATACTAAGATATCTATCAGTAGAAGGGTTTTATCAACAAACCAGCTCATTTACCAAACTAAAAAATGGGTAGATTTAGACTAAAAAAAGGAGAGCTTTACAATATGTAAAACTCTCCTTTTCTTTAGTCCGAAATGTGACAAAATGAGACAGTAGTATTTTGAAAAACGAAATACAAACTACGAGACAGAGTTTAGATTACACTCTCGTTTTTAATAAAACTTATACTCAGCTTATCTGTCAAAACTAAAAAACGAGAGCTCCCCAAAACAGTGAAACTCTCGCTAATTTTTCAATACAGAACACAACGAACAGTCGTACCCCGAATAATTATTAATTCATACCTGCCACCTTTTCCTGATACGATGCAATATCAATGCTTACCTTAATAACATACACCCTATTCGCTTTCGGAAGACTAACTTCTGTTTTTAGCGCACTTATTTCCTGCTTAATTACTAAATTACCTGTCATATCATAGATTTCGATTAGCTTATTATTACCAGACAGCAACTCTTGCGACACCTGAACTGTTGCCGTTTGATTAATCGTATAGATCAACACTTCGTTACTTGTTATCAACCTTTCCTCTTCCTCAATGGCCGTAACCACTGCTTCACTCTCCAACCTAATCTCAAAACGATCATTCGATTGCGTTTTTGAAGAGGTAAAAGTATAAACCGATTCTTGACGCAAATTAACCACAACATCTTCACTAATATCATACAAATAAACAGAAACATCCTCGTCAAAGTCATTAATATTAGTAGCCTTAAGAGTATACTCAACTAACCCATCCTCAGATACAGAATATCCTAATGGAACGATGCATTCATCAACAATTTCAGGCAACAAATTAATGGCTACATTGGCACTCTCTTTTATAGAATATACATTCACATTATCACCTCCATTCATCTTCTTTCCTGAATCATATTTTGTATACAAATCTGATCCATAATCATCGCTAAATACAATAACAGCTTCATCTGCTGAGACATCACTCTCCATTTCTAAACACAACACATTATCTACTATATCACTACCACTCTTTAAACTTACTGTTGAATGAGCTTGCGATGTTTTTGGTATTGTAATTGCATCTGTATCTTCATAGGTTCGTAGCCACATACACTGCCCCGGAGAAATATACTGCGAACCTCCATTACTGGCGTACCCCGATGCTATATTATACGATACTACTTTATCGTCACTACTATCGATATAAATAGTTTGCTGAAAATTACCCAAACTAAGGTTATCATCCTTTATATCAATATAAAAAGGATAAGGATTAGCTACCTGATACCATTGAGCCGCAGAATAAGAACGAGTATATCCATCCTCATTATTCAGTTCTCCTGAATAACTTAAAGTTCCTTCATTTGCTGTATAAAATGCGTAACCTTCCAGTTTTTCATCATTGTCAAAATTATAAGAATCACTTACTGCATTGTAACCAGCAACCCTTTCCCAACCATCGATAGTATATTTATCGACAACATACCTATTATCGCCATAGGAATCATCATAGTTTAACTCAGTAACTTCACTTACTGGATGAGCAATATGCCACCATAATTTTTTAGTTAAGCCAGTCCATTTATAAGTCACATCTCCAGTTATAGTCCCATCTACAATAATCGATGACACATCTTCAGTTGTATTATTAATTAGCAGATGATAACCCGTAATTAAATTCCCATTTACAGTTAATTGAGCACCAGCATTTAATTCAAGAAATGACGAACTTAAATCCAGATCTCCACTGGTAGACATAGTATGACCACTCTGTATTTCAAAAGTCTGATTATAGCTTGAAAAATCAACTGGAGCAATTCCAGTTCCATCTATAATAGTATTCCAGTTATCTACATTATCAAGGTTACCTGACGCTATTGAATAATAGGTTACCGGTAATACATAACTAATACTTACCTGACCATCAGCTCCTGCACCACCTGAATAACTAGTGACTTTGTTTTTATTTTTTCTATAAGCTTCTCCTCCACTTCCTCCACCACCAGGACCAGTTCCATCACTACCATTGGAATCAGACACACTACCAGAACCACCAGCACCACCATTAGCACCAGCACCACCGGCTCCTCCATAAATACTTCCTGCAGTTCCATCTTCACCGTTAGTATTTGTAGTTCCACCACTGGCAGTTCCTCCTGATCCTATAGTACCTTTATTGGCAGCTCCTCCTTTACCTCCTCCGGCAAGTAAGGTTAAAAATTCAGTATCTCCACCATTGGTGCCATCTGCACCAATAGAACCCACACCACCTGCACCAACAGTATATGTAATTGTATCGCCTGGACTAACAGCAAGATCCCCTTTAACAT
>JBFHKL010000471.1:0-2472 GCA_041595375.1 Saccharicrinis sp. | reverse complement strand
GGTGAAGAATTCTGATTGCTGTGCGCAATAATAAGTTAGCCTTATATAAAATTTCCTTATCTCCCTCGAACTCAACGGCACGGTTAACTTCTTTAATATTCTGTGCTCCAATTCCCTTTAATTCCTCTGCCAGAACACCTTCCAGCCCATGAAAAGTTTTTGCAATCAGCTTCAATGTAGTATGTATTTAATGAATATTCACTCAGGCATATCGTTATTGCCTTTCAAGCTGCGAATTTAGATTAATTTGATTGTTTTTACAACAACTTAGACTGTTGAAAGTATATCGTTAAGCGTTAAAAATTGTTCGTTGGGCATTATAAGCCCTTGTTTACTCATTTATTGAATAAGATCAAAAGCAAAAAGAAGGAAAATAATGCAGGTTAAAAACTGAGTGCTAACATAAAAAAAAGAGCCTATGGATAGCTAAACTCACCACCTGGCTCTTTTCTTTTTCGGCACTTTCACACAGCTTATCTTTTTTCCAGTCTTCTTTTAATTTTCTTAATCACCGATTCTATGGAAGCTTCCGGTTCTATTACATTATAATCGCCCCAGAACTGCTCATCCACAAAACCCTCTACCTCATCCTGTAATATCAGGTTGGTTTTAATTTTTTCGCTTACTCTAAAAGCTCGCTCAGTGGCTTTACGCCAGTCGGTAACTGCCATTTCGATGGTAGAAGTATAATGGGTATTAAACAATTTCTTTTCCCAATCAACTTTAAATGTAATTTGTCCTCTCGAATAACTATACAACCATTTACCATCCTGATTACGGTAGTTTACCAGATAACTGGCCTCGGTAGGATAAACAGTGGCTCCGAATGGCTTACGTTTAATAAACATGGCCGCAGCCCGATTCTTATCTGAAATATTAATACTGTAATTGGCACTGGTTATAGCCATTGACTCCACATCGATATATAACTTACCATAAAACAACAGATCTTCTACATAGGGTTTTTGAACAAAACTGATCACGTAAACAATCTTATCATTTACCTTAGTAATATTCTCAATTTTAAAGTCATAGTAATCCATCTCTTCAACACTGATAATGGCATAGGGTTCTTTCATAATATCCAGCATCAAAGTTGAATATGGGCCTCCCTGCAACTTAAAACTAACGGTATCCATCCTATCATAATCAACATCCTTACGTGCTTTAAATAACTTCAAGCCATCTAAACGGTAACTGGAATAAGGCTGCTTATGCACATCAATAACGGCTTCGGCCAATGACACGTAACTGCGCCTTCTCTTTATTGTTTCGCGATAAAAAGTAGTCATACGCACAGGCTCCTGCATATAATTATCTTTCTTCTTACTAATTACCTCCCGTATAATCTGATGAGCATCTTTAGGCATCACTTTAATCTCCGACAAGGAAATAGTCAGCACATCCAGCATCAGCCTGTTTCTATCCGTTTTTAATTGCGACAAGGCATACGACTTGCTTTTATAGCCTATGTACGATACATTTATTTTTGTATAAATAGGCATGTCCTTGGGCACCTTCAATAAAAACTCACCTTCCGAATTTGAAACTGTGGCCACATTGGATCCTTCAATAGTTAAGGTAGCAAAGGTCAATGGATCACCTGTTTTACTATCTACTATCTTACCCCGATACTGAACCGTATTGAGCGTATCAGGTAACACCTCTCCTTCAACACCTTGGCTGGCAAAAAGGGAAGTAGGTACGAGTCCCACCATCAAAAAAATGACTGTAAGTAGGATACAAATCCTTTCGTGCATATATCTTTTTGTTTTCATGACATTGTATTTAGAGTGACTATTCATTTTAAAACGAGATATTCTTGTTTCTATACTAAAGACAACGCTGAGGATTTTTACCCCTACTCTGGATGGCAGTTGGAGCAGAGCGACATCCCGTGGCTTTATGTTTCATTTCTGCGGGAGAGCAGTTAGACGGATAACCATGTACTCAGAAAACTGGCCTGTATCTTGCTGCTATAATAGTAATAAACAAACTAAGATATAGCTTAATCGCTACCAATGTGACATTTAAAGCATTTGACAAGACATGAGAATCTTACATTTTGGTAGAATAATGATGAATTGAGGCTACATTTTGGTAGAAGTACAACCTCTAAAAAATATTGACATGAAAATTTGTTTACCTATTATGGGCGAATCAAACCTTAAGAAGGAACTATTGGCCAACGATTTTTACAAAGCACAATATTACTGTATCTACGACATGGATAAAGATAGTTCTGAGGTATTTGCCATAAACGACAGCAATAGTATCTACCTATCGATGACCGAAATCAAAAAACTGGAGATTGGAGCCATCATCACACCCAACCTTCGCCCCATGGCCGCTAAAATATTATTCGAAAATGAAATCGAAGTCTACAAGGCTTCTGCTTCGCTGGTAGAAGAGAATATTTCCTTATTCAAAAGAAACTTACTGAACGATTTTACCCAGGCAATGATTGAGAAT
>JBFHKL010000470.1:0-2478 GCA_041595375.1 Saccharicrinis sp. | reverse complement strand
TGAATCAACTAACCATTGATAAAGCAGGGATATATATTATTAAATGTGAAGGAGCCTTGGAGTGTAGTAAAAAATTAATTGTAAAGTAATTCCTATAATAATTCATTGAAAAGATGATTTGTAAAAAAATAGATATTGTATTGGTATTGTTGCTTATTGTTTCTTTAGGAGAGGCGCAAATCAAAGTTCAGCCGTATGTGGGCTTTGGCAATCAGTCCATTCATTATTCTTCGGATAATGCTTCGGTAGATGGGGTAAGCGGATTGAATGTAGGTCTCGATGCCTTCTATTATATTAATCAGAAGATGGCTGTTGGAGGCGGTATTCGGATGGTAAATTATGGAGCAATAGCGAGTGTATATGATCAGGTTTATTCGGCAGAGTTAACAGATGAGGATGGAGATGATTATGTGCTGAGTGCGACTTTTAATGGTATTGAGGAAGATCATCATCTTACAGCCATTGAAATACCTTTGTTTTTCAGGTATCAGCATTGGCTAACAAATGATATCATGTTGTTTGGGTCTACGGGTCCAGTTTTGATATTTCCGGGTAGCATGGAAAGTAAGTTTACTTCAGGAACGCTGGCTACTGAAGGGTATTTCCCGGAGTGGAACGTAACCATAGATGATGTTGCCGAAATGGGATTTTATGAGCGGGATATAGCCGGTGATGGACCACAAGTGGATGTTAATACCTCTTTGGCTTGGAATTTAGCCTTTGGTGCTGAGTACTTTTTAAGTAAAAAACTGAATCTGTTTATGACTGTCAGCTATCAATCTTCATTGAGCAGTGTTTCCGATGGCCAGAGTAATAATGATATCATGTCTGATGCCTACACTTTTAACGGCAGTATGGCAGGTGCTAGTGATATTAAACTCACTCAAATGGGTGTTAAGATTGGAGTGACCATTGATATTACTCCTGTTGAAAAAGCAGGAGTCAAGAGTATCAGGTAAGGGGAAATGGCAGATTGATGAGCTTGTGACTAGTTTTTTTATTCGTCTGCAATCCCATCAATCTATTATTCATTTTATTTTTTTTTCGGGTGTCATTTCCCTTGAAGGCACAAGTTGACCTTTGAAAAAGGTTCGGCAACTTCCTCCTATAAATACCCTTGAGCTTCTTATTTCACAAACTAATTTACCACCTCTTTTGCTTAGTTGTTGAGCTGTCATTTTATTTTTACCCAGCCTTTTGCTCCAAAATGAACTAAGAGTAGTGTGTGCTGATCCGGTAACGGGATCTTCAGGAATGCCAGATTGTGGCGAAAAATATCTCGAAACGAAATCTACTTCATTGCCCGGTGCAGTAATAATTAGTCCTCTGGCATCAAGCTGTTCTATAATCTCAAAAGGAGGTATGAAATCTTCAATTTGTTGTTGGTTTTCAAGGATAAACATATAATCATCTTTTCCCCGGTATACCTCTGAAACAAGTTGTCGGATCTTAAATTTCATTAACTCGGGCATTTCGTTTACCCTGTAAATGTCGTCAAGAGGAAAATCCAGGATGAGCTCGTCGTTATTTCTACTTACTCTTAGGAGCCCGCTTTTGGAGTGAAAAGTAATTTC
Organism: Saccharicrinis sp.; assembly: GCA_041595375.1. GTDB lineage: Bacteria > Bacteroidota > Bacteroidia > Bacteroidales > Marinilabiliaceae > Saccharicrinis. The sequence continues at coordinate 904 of JBFHKL010000470.1, read as the reverse complement.
ATCGCCTTCCAAATCTTCATGGTTAAATAAAACGTACGAAGCGGCTAGTGTTGCATGACCACATAAATCAACTTCTATGGTAGGCGTAAACCACCTGATGTGCAGTTCACCCTTAATTGGAGTAATAAAGGCTGTTTCGGGAAGGTTATTTTCCATGGCAATATTCTGCATCACACTTGAGGGGAGCCACTTGTCGAGTATGATAACGCTGGCTGGGTTGCCTTTGAATAACTCAGAAGTAAAGGCATCGATTTGATAAATAGGGTATGTCATATAATAGGTGTTTTACGTGGTTTGTATTGTAAAATTAGTTGATCATCTTGTAAAGATGAAAATAGGCATTCTTTTTCATCCAAAAAAGCTTTCGTTTTATATGATTCAGTGAAATTTTTTTTTGGTTCTGGTGGTAGATTTTTTTATGTCAATGTAAAAACATTGTATTTTAGTCATATTGTGGTAACTTAAATGAATTGAGATACGATAAATAGATAAAGTGAGTTTTTGTTAGGTATTGATTTTGTGTGTTATACAAAGTGTTGGGTGGATAGGATTCGATCAGTTGGATCTTAAAGTACAGATCATATTCAGATATTATATACTTAATCCGGAAAGTTCACTTTTGTACCAAATCATAACCAAAACTTAGTGTCATGTTAGAGCATCAAAAGAAAGTACTGATAGGGGTGGCTAAATACCCACATTTATTTAAGAAAGAGCTTGTTAAATCTTTTACTTGGCTTAGTGTGAGGGAGGTAAGAGAATTGCATTCATGGGTGAGGAAAGAGTTTGGTACGTATTATAGTAGCATGATTAGTGAAGTTTTTTGTCGTGTTTCGGCATAATTGATTATTTCAGTAAATTTCAAATTGTAACACAAATAAATTTTGATATTAAAAAAAATATC
>JBFHKL010000469.1:0-2504 GCA_041595375.1 Saccharicrinis sp. | reverse complement strand
GACTTGTGAGTTTTGATATGTTATTAACTTCACGTATCAGGTTCCAGTATAATTACAAACAATCCACCAGTTTATCTAAAAATAAATCAGCTTCTTTTTTGTTTAAACTTAAGGGAGGCAAAATTCTAATGATATTAGTGCCTGATACGCCAGTAAAAATTTTCTTTTCGAAAAGAAGTTTTTTCCGTAATTCGACTATTTTAGTATCAAATTCCAGGCCAATCATTAACCCAAGACCTCTCACCTCGGCGTTATTTAACATTTGTTTAGATTTGTTAACTATATAGGCTCCTAATTGAGCTGCATTTTCAATCAGTTTTTCTTGTTCCATCACTTCTAAAACAGCCAAAGCAGCTGCACAAGCCAGATAATTACCTCCAAAGGTTGTACCAAGCATACCATGCCAGGGTTTAAGGTGTGGAGCTACTAATACTCCTCCAATGGGAAAGCCATTACCCATGCCTTTGGCTGTTGTAACAATATCAGGGCTTACCTTGCTATATTGGTAAGCAAAGAATTTTCCTGAACGACCATAACCAGATTGGATTTCATCTAAAATAAGGAGGGTTCCATACTTTTTACAAAGCACCTCTAATTCTTCTAAAAAGATAGGTTCAGGAATGATGATTCCCCCAATACCTTGTATACCTTCAATGATGACGGCGCAGATATCTCCATTTTTAAGTGTTTTTTCAACACTTTCCAGATCGTTTAAATCTAATAGTACCGATTCGTGATTGCTGTTTATGGGTGCAATAATCTTTGAGTTGTCGGTAATGGCTACTGCTGCGGATGTGCGTCCATGAAATCCTTTTTTAAAGGAAATCACTTTCTTTTTGCCCGTAACAAAAGATGCTAGTTTTAATGCGTTTTCGTTTGCCTCTGCTCCTGAGTTACATAAAAATAAGTTGTACTCATTCAGGCCAGACATCTCACCTAGCTTTTTTGCCAATTCTTTTTGAAGTGGGTTTTGGACCGAGTTTGAGTAAAAACCAATGTGGTTTAATTGCTCTGTTATACGTTTGATATAGTGCGGGTGTGAGTGACCTATTGAGATTACTGCATGACCACCGTATAAATCAAGGTACTTATTTCCGTTCTTGTCCCACATATAGCAACCTTCGGCTTTTACCGGTTCAATATCAAAGAGGGGATATACATCAAGTAAGTTCATTATCCTATAATATTAAGATGTAAGCTCAAGCTCATAGATCATCGTTCAGTAATGATATACACTGGCTGAAAACCTGTCGCTTGAATTGTTTGTATGTTGGGTTTAAAATGTCTGTGTGGATAGGGGAACAATCCTGCAGAACTCTTGGCTTTTCTGCAGGATTGTTAACAGGTCTTCCATTTGTTGTTAACACCTAATTTAAACCTTTAAAAAATTTCTTCCTTAAATAAGTTATAAGCTATAGAATACTCAGGTCACTTGAAGTGCAAGAAGTATTCATGCATTGGTTATGTTTAGCTTACCTTTTCTTTAAAAGGCTACAGATTTAAGGCGAAGACCTGTTGTTTCTTCTAGCCCATACATTAGGTTCATATTCTGAACCGCTTGTCCGGATGCCCCTTTTACTAAATTATCAATCATACTGATGACAAATAGCTTTCCATCGTATTTCTCAACAAACACAATAACTTTATTGGTATTTACCACCTGTTTAAGGTGCGGATTGGTGTCCGACACGATCACAAACGGATGGTCCTTATAATAGTCTTTATAAAGTTGCACAGCTTCTTCGGCAGACAAATCGCACTCGGTGTATGCCGAAGCCATAATTCCTCTGCTAAAATCTCCTCGTACAGGAATGAAATTTACAGCTTGCTGATAGCCCGCTTGTAACTGTTGTAATGATTGTTTTATTTCACCCAGATGCTGATGTGAAAAAGCTTTGTACACCGAGATGTTATTGTTACGCCAGCTGAAATGAGAAGTTGCTGTAGGTTTTTGTCCAGCACCAGTTGAACCGGTAATGGCATTGATATGTACTTCGTTTAGCTTATTGGCTGCAGCCACTGGCAAAAGCGCCATTTGTATGGCGGTGGCAAAGCAACCCGGATTAGCTATTTTGCTGGCCGTTTTAATGATGTCGCGATTAAGCTCAGGCAAACCGTAAATAAAATCGTTACCCTTGGTTTTTAGACGAAAATCGTGGCTCAGATCAATGATTTTGATGTGTTGAGGTATGGTGTTTTGTGTCAAAAATTCAACTGACTTACCATGGCCCATGCATAAAAAGATAAGGTCTACAGCAGAGGTGTCCAGCTTAGCTGTAAAACAAAGTTCTGTATCACCCAATAGGTCGGTATGAACAGCGCTGATTGGATTACCCGCATTGCTAGTGCTTTGGATGCAAGTGATGTCTGCTTGGGGATGATTAATTAATATCCTTAACAGTTCACCTGCTGTATATCCTGCACCTCCAACTATTCCAACTTTAATCATATCTTTTAGTTAATAGATAAGAAATATAGATATGATAGGAAATCATATCTATTTC
>JBFHKL010000468.1:0-2512 GCA_041595375.1 Saccharicrinis sp. | reverse complement strand
TATTTTGTAGTCATAGCAGAATAAAAACATTATACCATACTGCATAAAGCCTTCAGCTGATTAATTTCGGTTGAAGGCTTTTTTTATTTCAAAGTACAAAACTCTTTTTTGTACTTACAGACCTTATTATCTTTTATTATATTTGCCAGATATTTTTTGACAGGTATCGACATTTGATCACCTCTTTTTTGCAAGGGGTGATCATTTGTCTTCGTCAATTTTTCAATGTATAGTTAAAGAGGAAGAAGATGGATCCAAATAAAGAACGAAGAGATTTAATAAACAGGTTAAGTCCTGAAGAACTAAAAGAAAAATTATCCAAAGAAACATTTAAACGGAAAACCATTTCTTTTTATCGTTATATCATTATCGATAATCCACAGGAATTAAGGAATCAGTTGTTTGAGCAATGGCAAGAATTAAATTGTTTGGGTAGAATATATATTGCCCACGAAGGCATAAATGCACAGATGAATGTACCTGATTATCATTGGAATAAATTTATTGACAGTATACAAAACAACCCCTACCTAAAGGACATACCTTTTAAAATGGCTGTTGAAGATGATGGCAAGTCCTTTTTAAAACTGCAAATTAAAGTACGCCATAAAATTGTGGCTGATGGATTACATGAGGCTGAGTATGATGTAACCAATGTAGGCAAGCACTTGGATTCAACAGAATGGAACAAAGCGATGGAGCAGGGAGCCATTGTGGTAGATATGCGCAATCATTACGAGAGTGAAATAGGTCGTTTCGATGGAGCCCTATTACCAGAGGCTGCTACTTTTGCATTGGAATTGCCGGAGGTGTTGGATTTATTAAAAGGCAAAGAACAGGACAAGGTGCTTTTGTATTGCACTGGAGGTGTGAGATGCGAAAAGACAAGTGCTTATTTAAAACACCATGGCTTTAAAGATGTTAATCAGCTCTTAGGTGGCATTATTGATTATAAAAGACAAATTGACCATAAAGGAGAAGAGAATAAGTTTATAGGTAAAAACTTTGTTTTCGATAATCGTCTGGGAGAAAGAATAAGCCAAGAGGTAATCAGCAAATGTCACCAATGCGGAAAACCTTGCGACACCCATACAAACTGCGCTAATATTCGTTGCAACCTATTGTTTATACAATGTGAAGAGTGTGCCAAATTACACCATCATACTTGCTCCGATAACTGTAAAGAATATGTGTTGGCTTCGGATGAAAAAAAATTAGAACTGGAAAAAATCCATCAGTACAAACCCGTTAAAAGATATTTTAAAAAGGACGTCTCCATATAAAACACTTACTGTTTTGAATAACTAAACAAACTATATTCATTATTTCGGATTTTTTAAACTGTCTCATTTGTCCAATCAATTATTGTACATACAAAACAACTCTTGACAGCACCCGAATAATTCACTATTTTAAGTAGAATACTATTCTTACCTTAAAATTAACATTATGAAAAAGTTCTTGTTTTTGATGGTAGTAATAATGGGCCTCACCATTTCTTCAAATGCTCAGACTAAATTTGGAGTAAAGGCCGCATTAAACATTTCTAATTTTTCAGGCGATGATTTTGATGATTTAGATTCTCGTACAGCTGCAGCTTTCGGTGTTTTTGCGCAAATAGGTATTAATGATAAGCTGACCTTTCAACCTGAATTACTTTATTCAATGCAGGGTGCAGAAAGTTCCTATTCAGAGTATGGATATGAAAGTGAAGACAAAATAAAAGTTGATTACTTGCAAATTCCTTTATTGATGAAATACTATGTCATCGAAGGACTGAGTATTAATGCGGGTCCGCAAATAGGTTTTTTACTTTCGGCCAAAGATGACTGGGAATATAACTACGATGAGGGCAGTGAAGAAGGTGAAGAGGATATTAAAGATTACTTTAAAAGCATGGATTTTGGTCTGGCCTTTGGTTTAGGTTATGAATTACAAAGTGGCTTAGGATTTGACTTCCGCTACAATTTAGGCTTAAGTAATATTGTAGAAGAAGATGAAATGGGAATGGATGCTGAAGGTAAAAACAGTGTCATTCAGTTTGCTGTTAGCTTTGCTTTTTAAATAGGCTAAAATAATATTTATTTAAACCGGCCTTGTGTCGGTTTTTTTTGTGCCTTTAATTTTGCTTTATTTGTAATAGCTAAAACTTATATATCCTATGCGATTAAAAATATCCATCTGTATGCTAATGGCTTTGATGGGCTTAAAGGCACAACGACAAATACTTGTTTTCCATAACGACAGTGCTAAAAAAGCAGTACAGCTCGTTGAGGGAGGAATGTTAATGGTGCAATACAATGGGTATCTGGGACAAACCGAATTAAACACAAATACAATAGTTGAACTAAACGATAGTTTGTTAATATTAGGCAAACCACGACTATTGGGTAAACCACTCGAAAGAAGAGAAATACGTTTGAATGACATCACTGGCTTTAGAAAGATTTCTGCGGGTTCGCAATTATTAAAATTTGCGCTATCCACAGGTGCCACTCTGGGAGCCTATTAT
>JBFHKL010000467.1:0-2517 GCA_041595375.1 Saccharicrinis sp. | reverse complement strand
TTCACCGTGTTCTACCTTGGGCTGGAATTGATTACCTAAGGGTAACTCATCTTAGCCCGGGATATCATTTCGGGAATTTATAAGTAATGCAAATCATACCCTACAAGGGTTATCAAAATTAACCCGGGATAACATCCTGGGAAATTAAATGATGTACATCAGGCACTCTGAAAGTGCAGCCTCAATACAAAATATTTCCCTATTTTTGTCTTTCAAAGCTATAAATAACGTGAGTATTTATTCTGTTTTTATGGCCTCTTATCTTTTATCTCAATTATATGAACCAACTAGAATTAATAAAAAAGCTACTACCTGGCTTATTGCCTTTGATTATTTTTGTTATTGCCGATAGCATCTGGGGAACAGAGATTGGATTATTAGTAGCTGTAGGTTTTGGCTTACTTGAAGTACTTATTAGTTTAGCTAAAAAACAAAAGCCCGATAAATTCATCTTATTCGATGTGGGTTTGTTGGTTGCAATGGGTGGAGTATCTTTATTGTTGGAGAATGATTTGTTTTTTAAACTGAAACCAGCAGTAATTGGCCTCATGTTATGTGTCGTTCTCGGAATATCAGCCTATGGGAAGCAAAATTTGATGATGGCCATGAGTGGTCGTTATATAAAAGGCATAGAGATAAATCCCTGGCAGCAATACGAATTATTACAAAGTATAAAAGTACTTTTCTGGATATTTTCTTTTCATACTGTATTGGTCTTTTTTTCGTCAATAGCCATGAGTAAAGAGGCTTGGGTAATGATTAGTGGGCCAGGTTTTTATGTTTTATTTGGTATGTACTTTGTTATTGAGCTTTACAATAAACGTAGTAAACAACAAAAATATCAAGCTGAAGAATGGGTACCTATTGTTAATGAGCAAGGTAAGGTTAGGGGTAAAATGCCAAGAAGCATTGCTCATAAAGGATCAAAGATATTACATCCGGTAGTGCATATGCAGGTATTAAATACTGATGGAGAACTGTATTTGCAAAAACGTCCTGCACATAAGCTAATACAACCAGGAAAATGGGACACAGCTGTCGGAGGGCATATGGGGGTTGAAGAATCGGTAGAAATTAGTTTACAAAGAGAAGCGTATGAGGAGATCGGTTTTAGTCAGTTTAATGCTCAGCCAATTAAACCATATGTTTGGGAAAGCGAAATAGAGAAGGAGCTGGTATTTGGTTTTGTGGCTATTACTGATAAGAAATTGCAAGCTGATGGAGTGGAAGTTGAAGAAGGTAGGTTCTGGCAATTGGCTGAAATAGAAGAACACATAGGGAAGGATGTGTTTACACCTAATTTTGAATATGAATATTCACTCTTAAAGAAACACCTTGCCACGGCAAGTAGCTTCAGTCATCGGTAAATAGTTGGTGGAAGATTTAAATTAGGATACGTTTCTTTGTGTTTTATGGGGCGAATAGTTTTAAAACTACGAATTATTAATCTAATTGTAAGGTGTTTATCATTTTAGTATAGGTATCGAAAAAAGGTGCTTCCAATAATAATGGTTCGTTGGTAACAGGGTGTTTGAGTTGAAGCTCTTTGGCATGTAACAACATGGTTGTCATGTTCCAGCGCTCTTTAAATAATTTATTTTGCTTATTACAGCCATGAGGCCTGTCTCCGATGATTGGATGACGAAGGTGGTTGAGGTGTTTACGTATTTGGTGCATCCTACCTGTTTTAGGAGAGGCCTGTATTAAAGAGTAGCGTGAAGTGGGGTGTTTGCCAAAAGGAATTTCCAGTTCAGTGCGTTTCAAGCACTTAAATATCGTAAATGCCTCTTGTTGTTTACCTCTGTCGTTGGTCAATGGGTAATTTACTTCTATGTAATCAGGAAAGTGTCCCCGAACAATAGCTATATAGTTTTTTTGTGTTTCGGGGTGTTCAAATATGGTCTGAAGGTTTCGGGCAATAGCACTACTTAAGGCAAATACCAATATTCCAGATGTTTTTCGATCCAGACGATGTACGGGGAATACTTTTTGCTGAATCTGATCCCTAATCATCTGTAAGGCAAACTCCTGGGCATCTGCAGCTAAAGAACTACGGTGTACCAATAAGCCATGTGGTTTATTAATTGCAACAAAATATTCGTCCTGGTAAATGATATCTAACATAGTGATTTACTAGGTTCTACAGACTTTAGTTGCTTGAATGATATTGTGCATCGCCAGCTGTTGGAAAATTAGTCTTGTTAAAAAAAAATCCCCGCACAAACAATGAACGGGGATTCTCTGTATGAAGAGTTTCTTACATTCTTCTTTCTTTGATTCTGGCTTTTTTACCAGTAAGACCTCGAAGATAGTAAATACGTTTTCTACGTACTTTACCATAACGATTCACTTCAATCTTGTCGATAAAAGGTGAGTCTAAAGGAAAAATTCTTTCAACACCTTGGTTTCCAGACATTTTTCTTACGGTTACCATTTTAGCGCTACCTGCACCTTTAATCTGAATAACAACACCTTTAAAAACCTGGATACGCTCCTTGTTTCCCTCTTTAATTTTGT
>JBFHKL010000466.1:0-2536 GCA_041595375.1 Saccharicrinis sp. | reverse complement strand
TGATACCATTAGCGGTATGCCGGGAGACACAATCATCGGTATGCCGGGTGACTCCATTGCCCCTCCTCCGGGTGGTTTAAACACAAACCCATTGGCAAAACACGTTAGGGCAGTTCGCGGATCTGTTTATGGTGTTAATGATTTTGATGAAAATGGTGATGGAACCATTACAGATAAAGCCACCGGTTTAATGTGGAAACAGGATGACACTGGCGAAGGCCTTGACTGGGAAGATGCATTGGCATACGCTGAAAACTCAGATTATGCAGGTTACACCGACTGGCGACTTCCGAATGTAAAAGAACTGCAAGGCATTGTTGATTACTCTTATTCGATAAATGCAACAGATGCTTCAAAAATTGGCCCCTCAATAGATCCATTGTTTAATGTAACCATGATTACAAGCGAGGCAGGTTACGATGATTATCCATACTTCTGGACAGGTACATCAGCAAATTTCACAAAAGGGGAGCCATATTACTACGCATGGTATGTTTCATTCGGCAGGGCAGTTGATGGTGCAGGTGAAGATACTCATGGTGCAGGAGCTGTAAGATTCGACACAAAATACGAAGGTGGTCCATTAGGTGAAGGCGGTGAGCGTTTTTACAACTTTGTTCGCCTGGTACGCGATGTAGAATAAAATAACTTTTCATAATAGACGGTTCTGTCCGGGAAATTGAGGTTTAACTGATGAAGTCTCAACGTTCCGGGCAGTTTCTTTTATATCATAGAATTGAAACATGAAGCTGAGATATCTTATTACCCTCCGGCATAACCGAGACTAATTATCCATGATATTTTTTGTAGCTGAATGTACCAATTGGTAGATAAAAAAGGTAAATCTGTTGATTCCTTTTTCGAATGGATAAGAAGGCTCTTAAGTTTGGCACGAAATCTAAGACACATAAAATGAAGAACAAACACATGAAACCAACAGTTAAATTACTAATGACAAGCATTATTCTGTTATCAATAGTTATTATGTCTGGCTGTGATAAAGATGATACCACCGATAACACAACAGAATTAACAGTAAGTTTTACATTAACCGATACAGGGCAGGATAAATTTTATGATGATGATGGTAACGAGATTAGCTCACCTGCAGAATCAGAAGATTATTATGGACAAGATGCCCAGTTTTCAGGAACAAGCCCATCGTTTCAGGATAATAGTGACGGAACTGTAACCGACCTTAACACCGGACTAATGTGGCAACAAACTCCGGATTTCGAGCGTCATAATTTTTACGATGCTTTTGATTATGTTGATGAACTTGAAATTGGCGGTTATACGGATTGGCGACTTCCAACCATTAAAGAGCTGTATTCATTGTTAAACTCAAACGGAAGTTTGGATCCAAGCGGTTCTGCTGGTTCACAACCTTATCTTTATGATGAATATTTTGATTTTGAATATGATGAAATGATGCTTTTTGCAGGACAATATTGGTCCAGTACGAAGTATGTAAAGGGAGCTCTTCAGAACATTGGAATTGAAGGAGCATTTGGCTTTAACTTTGCCGATGGTCATATTAAATCATATGAAACAGGATTGTATTTTGATGGAAGCTCTGGAGTGCAAGATCCGGGATGTATGGTGCGAGCCGTACGCGGAACGGAAAATATTTATGGCGTAAATCATTTTATCGATAATAATGATGGTACAGTTACAGATCAGGCAACTGGGCTAATGTGGCAGCAGGTAGATGACGGAAATACCTATAACTGGAAAGATGCGCTAGCCTATGCTACAAATAACGAATTAGCTGGCTATACCGATTGGAGAGTGCCAAATACCAAGGAATTACAAAGTATTGTAGATTACGATAAAATTACTTTCCCTGCTATTGATGAAACGTATTTAACCTGCACCAATGATGACAGCTGGTATTGGTCCAGTACTACTCAGGGCGACTTTAAATATACTGCATGTTATCTTGCCTTTGGTAAAGCCTATAGCAAAGACAATAGTGATGCAACCGAATACTACGACTGGCACGGTGCTGGTGCCCAACGTTCCGACCCGAAGGCTGGTGAGATAGCAGACTATCTAATGGAATCGGTAAATGCTGCTGATTCAATTCGCATAAAAAACTACGTAAGGCTGGTGCGTAATTAGTATTGTGCAAAAGAGGATATACAACTATTCATATTCAAGTGCATCATAATGAAAATTATTTCTGATTTAATATAGAATATTGTGAATTGTTCGACTTTCAATTTTTACTTGAAGTCGAACAATTCATACAAACTATTATTTTTAAACTTTTTAATATTTACATTGTCTATTAGACATTCAATCAATAAAATAAATATGACAAGATCATTTACATTCGTTTTGGCATTCATCTTGGGAATCAACCTGAACGCACAAGATTTTTACGACCTAAACACCATTCAAACCATCGAGATAACATTTGCGCAAAGCAACTGGGATCAATTATTGGACAATGCCTACTCCAGCGGAGATTACATTATGGCCGAGAGTGTTGCAATTAATGGCGAATTGTTCGATAGTGTTGGTGTAAAAT
>JBFHKL010000465.1:0-2576 GCA_041595375.1 Saccharicrinis sp. | reverse complement strand
ATAAGCTTTGTAACTGCCAAGTCTTTTGAAAAACATTCAGTATATACCCATCAGCTTGCTCAACGTAAAGAACTTTTAACACACGATACGGATCAAAATATCATGACCATTATGGAAGTTAACAAGTTAATTGAGACTGATTTTGCTATTATTTCACCCGATGCAACTCTGGGTGATTTAGTAAAAACTATTTCTAAAGCACACCGTAATCTTTTTCCTGTGGTTGACAAGGAAGGTATATTACAAGGAATGGTTAAGATGGATGACATCAGGGAAATTATGTTTGAGCCTGAAAAATACGATCATATCAAAGTAAAGAGTCTTATGTATATGCCAGAATTTTTTATTAGTCCTGATGATAGCATGGAAGATCTGGTTGAAATATTCCGCAAGTCAGGCAGATTTAATATAGCAGTGATCAGTAAAGGTAGGTACCATGGATTTATATCAAGAGCTAATGCCTTTACTGCCTATCGAAATCATTTAAAAATGTTTTCTTCGAGCTTTTAAGCTCAGATAGCCATTGAATAAACAGCAACTTCACAATACAAACAAAGAGAGTTGCCTACTCTTTTATTAAAACAGTTTAATATCTCAGCCCCCTATACACACCATGCATCGAATTGATATTCTTCAAAAAATTAGAGAACAGCAAACATCGAGTGACAACAGGTATTTCAACCAAGGACTTTTCCCTTCATTCAGGACAAATCAAGCATTGGGAATCACACGTGCTGACAACAATATTTTCTTTTCAATATCGACCCTATATATTTTAAACAGCATACAGCCTTACCTGCAAAACAAAGAAAAGCAGATTATTGCGAAAATCAAGGACGATTTACTCCCTAACCTTAGAGACTACACCAATAAGCCGGAGAGAAACTCTTTTAACTTTTGGCCCAAAGAAGCCCATAAGCATTTTCCTAACGGTATGTGTTTACATCATTTTGAAAAATTTAAGCTTCCTGATGATATTGACACCACAAGTATAGCGCAATTAGTAGAACCCATTCAAAAGAAAGAAGCATTTAAAACAAAGCAAGCCATTTGCGCTCATGCTAATCTGGTTAATAAAAGAATAAAGAATGGTCACCCTCAATTCTATCATCTAAAAGCCTACTCTACCTGGTTTGGCGAAAACATGCCCATTGAATTTGATATTTGTGTACTTAGTAATTACCTACTTTGGCTGAATTTTTATGGCTTTGAACATAACGAGTACGACAAAGCAAGCATCCATTTAATTGAACAAAACATTGAACAATCATTATACTTTAAATCCCCATTTAAGTCAGCTCCAGAATACCCCAAAACAGCAATTATCCTTTATCATTTGGCTAGAGTAATCAGTACAACACCCTATCTACAAAAGCAGAAAGATAAGGTAGTACAGGATTTAAAATACGAGTTTAAAAATACTCAAAATCAGTTTTTTAAAATGATCACAAGCAGTTCATTATTAAAACTTGGCATCAAAACAAAACAGCTCAGCCCCCATCAACTATCTCCATACTTTACAAAGCAATGGTGGTTTACGGCAGGTTTGTTATCTGTTTATTCATATCCAATAATTCAGACCATTGCCCCAAAAAATGCATTTCATTTCAGATTCTACTGCCCGGCCTTTAACCTTAGCCTGCTTCTTGAAAACATGGTTAGTTACCAAAACACTCCTAAAACCGATGCTTAAATAAATAATTTGACTTCTGTGAGGTAACCACCATTATTTATTTTAAAAAAAATCATTTTTTATTTAATTTATAAAAATGGGGTCTTCATTTAAAAAGAGCATTATCTCATTTGAAAAACAACTATAAATCTATTTCCCATAACACCTCAAAACCCTCTCAACACTTTAGTATTCTTGGATAATTCAAGTATATAAGTTACTTTTAACCATCGAAAACAACCTAACAAACCTAATTATTAACCAATCCCTAAAGAGAGAATGGAGAAAATCTTAACCAAACCAACCATATCAAAATTAAGAAAAATTACTGATGAGGAATGGAAAATTATTCCCGGCACCAATAACAAATACAAATTAAGTAATTATGGAAGGGTCAAAAGTTTCTGTTACGACGAGGAGCTTGGTAGAATTGTTAAACCCGGAAATATTAAAGGTTACAAAAGTATTAACTTAAGAGTGAATGATCAGAAAAAAACTTTGTTGATTCATAAATTAATTGCTGAACTTTTTTTACCTCTAAAAGATAAGGATCAATCAGTTGTTATCCATAAAGACTGGAATAAGCTTAATAACCACGTTAGCAATTTACAATGGTTATCAAAAGAAGAAAGTTTTTACAGATCACAATCACGATTAATTGAAGCACGAAGAAAGAAAGGAAAAATTGTTACCAACTCCAAGTTAAATACTGATGATGTTAGTGCCATAAAACAAATGCTGGACAAGGGAAGAAAACAAAAAGTGATTGCTCAATTGTTCTGCGTAAGTGAAATGCAGATTTCAAGAATAAAAAATAACATTAGTTGGTCAGAAATATGATTCTGATGTAAGATATACCTTATTACCTCCCTAACTATAATTCTATCCTATCGAGAAAAAGGCT
>JBFHKL010000464.1:0-2586 GCA_041595375.1 Saccharicrinis sp. | reverse complement strand
GCTGCCGCTTCGTAGTTTCGACAGCAAGAAATTATCAGACACCATATCCGAGCTTAAAACCTATCTTGCTAGCATTGAAATTGAAGATGATGCACCTGACCAATTATTAATGTTACCCCCCAATCCTTACAAAGGGTTTAGCGCCTTTGGTGAAGCTGATGTCAACAATTTCTATGGCCGTGAAAACGAAACTGAAGCGCTTTGTCTGCGGCTTGAATGTTCTCGTTTTTTAGCACTGGTTGGTGTATCAGGCAGTGGTAAATCATCACTGGCGGCTGCGGGTATCATTCCCAGGTTGCGGATAAAAAAAAACTGGTATTGCCTTCCTCCTTTGCGTTTGATTGATGGTGACAGCAACGATCCAATGCTGGCATTAGCGACTTTACTTGTGGATGCCTACAACTCAGAAATTTCCGCTTCTGAGTATACCGATGAGATAGAAAAAACCGCCGCCCGTTTAAGCAGAAAAGAAGAACCCGCTAGAGTGCTTAAAATTTTAGCACCCAAAATTTTAGGTGGCACTTACCATAAGCTGTTGATTTATATCGACCAGTTTGAAGAGATATTCTTTGGCGATATTGAAGCTGATAAATCGAGTGCTTTTATTCGCCTCCTGTCAAACTTCTATGCGAAATTTTCCGATACCGACAAAGGACTTGTAACCATTTTGATAACAATGCGTAATGACTTTTTGGCACAGGCACATAAAAACAGCGCCCTTATTCCTTTGTTTGATGATAAGCACATCTACAATGTTTCACCCATTAATGGTGCTGAGCTACAAGAAGTAATTGAAGAGCCAGCAAAACCAGTCAGATTTCAAGACGGGCTTGTTGCTCGTATCATTAAAGATGCTGCTGTATCTTCCTCAAGCCTGAGTCTGATAGGCTTCTCTTTATCAACACTATGGGAAAGACAAACGAATAACGCTGTCAACTTCTCCCATTATGAGGTCATAGGAGGAGTATCTGGTGCTTTTAGCACAGAAGTCAAACGACATTTCCAGCGACTATCAATAGTGCAACAGGAGCAAGCAGAACATATCCTCATCCAACTGGTAGGACGTAATGAAGGACGATGGAATGTTAAACGAGTAGTCAATCTAAACCAGTTTGATAAAAAGCTGTGGCCTCTCATTAATGTTTTATCGAATCCCCCTTATCGATTACTTGTGATAAAGGGAAATAAAGAAGACAACTCTCAAACCGTGGAGCTTATTCATGATGCTCTGATTACGGAATGGTCAATGTTTGGTACATGGATAGTAAAACATAAAGATTTCTTACGTAGGCAAGATGAATTAAGCAGCTTTGCTAAGCCGTGGCTTGAAAATCCTCATAGTAAAAACTTGCTAAGCGGAGATACATTAGCCGTTGCAAAGCAGCATTACACGGATGATTTTGCGATGCTTGCATCTCCAATCAAAAAATTCATTCTCCAAAGCATACAAAAAGAAAAAAGAGCGAAGAAAACTCAATTTATTTCCGTCGTCACAATAATGATAGTTTTATTGTTTTTATCAGGTTTATTCTATGAATTAAAAAATGAAGCTGATTCAAAAAATAAGCGCCTAGTTAGTGAAATTTCTGCACAACTGCTGGAAAAAAACGAAACACGCCTCTCAATTTTGACTGCACTTATTGCCCTCGAAGATAATTATATATACGGCGAACGTGACGAGATATCATATCGCCGCGCACTCAATATCTTAAAATCCATGGCTGGCAAATATGTTGAAATTGACAGGATACCATTACCTCAGATCAGCAAAGATCTTAGAGCGTACGATTTAACCTCCGATTTTAAATTATTAGCCTACGTTGACGGTTCAAAGGGTGCAACAGTTTGGGACATGGAGCTAAATAGAGTAAAAGCTAAATTTATCGATACACCCAACATTATAGATACCATTAGTTTTGATAAATCTGGCGACCATATCATTATTACCTCCCATGATGGAGAAGCTGGACAGATTTGGAATATTCATACAAAAACGAAGCTGGCTTTTGTCGAGAGAAGAGACGTTGAAAATATGGTTTTAGCTGAAAACACCGAATATTTTTCAGCTCTTGATAGACAGGGAATGCAAACAGTAAGCTATATTGACAAGAATAAAAAATCACTACACGAAGTAATTTCAGCTAACGTAAACAACGGTGAATATTTATCACTAAGCCCTGACGGTTGTTGTGTAATTTTTACAGAAAGGGGAAAAGTTACCAAATATCGCTTAAATAAAGATAAAAAAGAAGTCTCACTTTCAATGCAGGACAAATATAACTCTGTATTTGCAATTAGTCCTAATCAAAGATTTATCATAGCGCATGGTGAAGATGGGAAATTGAGGTACGAAGACCTCAATACGTTTTTATTATCTGGGCAACTAAGAGAAGCAAACTATTCAGACGATATTGAGATTGACTTAAAAAAGCTGATATTCAATGAAACGGGTCATTTTTTTGCATTTGTTGAAAGATACTCGTACAACCCAGATGGTAAAGCTCACATATTTCATACTGCAACTGGTTCGTACCTTAGCTCACCTCCATTTGGATATCGTGACTACATACATGCAAAGTTGAGCAT
>JBFHKL010000463.1:0-2596 GCA_041595375.1 Saccharicrinis sp. | reverse complement strand
CCCCTGATAGGTTCTCTCAATCCTTTCAATCTATTATAACTCCACCACTTCTCTTGAATTTCCTTTTTATCTTTAGCGCTTAATAAAAATGGAATATTGATCCATGGTATCTCATAAGGGGAATTTGGCATTTTAGGTCCAATAATAGCTTTGCTTACGACAACTATATCTCCAATCTTAAGCGCTTCCTTCATTGAGTTACTTGGTATTTTATAGACTTCAAATAAGAAAATCTTTAACCCTATTGCAATTACGATTACACCAATAATAGATGTAAGAACAGATATTAAATTCTTATACTTTCTATTTTTATACCATTCAGAAGAAGATATATAATGAATAATGGCCAGAACAAGAAATGCAGCCCCTAACCAAAACATTAATTTAAAAATAAATGTTAAGGATAGAAGTATCCACAAGGAAAGATATACTTTTGACTTAAAGGATATTTTTTTTAACATTTTACAACTATTTTAATTAGATTTACTTTTTCAACAATTAACACTTCATAAGTAATTTCTGCACATCAGCACTTATGCTTTACGTTCCTCTTAGCCAAATAATAATAGCACAGCGGAATAAAATACAAACTCACCAATGTTCCTATGGTCATTCCGCCGATAACACTCCATGCCAGAGGCTGTTGCAGTCGCGATCCCATATCGTTGCTGAACAAAAAGGGCAGCATGGCCAATATAGTTGTCGCACTGGTCATAATGATTGGCTTGAGTCTGCGTTTCCCTGCACCGTGAATAGCATTCATCACAGACATATTATCTCGCAACAAGCGATTAATAGTATCTATTTTAAGTATTGAATCGTTGATGATAATACCCGTCATCACAATCATGCCGATCAAACTCATTAGATTCAAGCTGTTGCCCGTAACATACAGTACCAGCAAAGCCCCGGCAATATCGATGGGTATTTCTATAAGTACGATAAAAGGATGTAGCAAAGACTCGAACTGAGCCGCCAAAATAAAATATAACAACACCACAGAAACCAACATGATAATTAACAACTCCCTAATCAAAGAAGAATTTTCCATGATACCTCCCGTGTATTCCAACTCAATATAAGGTTTGTCTTTTATCTGACTTTCGAATACCTCTTTAAGTTGAATAGCTTCTTCTTCGGTTACTTGATAACCTACCACTACGTAAGTCTTGGACTTACCTCCGTTAAAAAGTTTGTAGCCCGCACTTTGGTTGACTCTGACCAATGCTGATAATGGTACGTTACTTTTGCTGGATGAACGAACTGTTGTTGTCCTGATCAAATCGTGGATACTTTTTTCCTCACCCGAAAGAAATACCGGCACCTGATACTGGCCGTTTTTCATGGTGAATATTTGTAATCGGTTAAGGGCCTTTTTGATCACCGAAATCATCTCGTCAACGCTTACCCCATACAAGAGCATCTTTTCGTAGTTGGGTATTAGCTCGTAATATTTTTGCAGGTTGAGCTTGTCTTCGGGTGCGATGCCCGAGAGTTTAGTAACCTCTTTTATCAAGGTATTAACTTCCTCCGCATCGGGAGGTTCCTGCCTGTTTTTGCTCTTAAAACGGACTTCCAAAGGAGCAGATTGAGAATCAAAAACTTTTTCAAATACCGTTTCGGGAGGAGAGGCTTTAACGATGGCATCGGGATAGTGTTTCTGAACAAATTCTAAGATATTCCGGTCGAGCATGGCCAGATCACTCTCTGTTTTTGTGTTTATGTACAATTGCGACTCCGAAGCGCACATCTTGTTCGACTTGTCAAGCACAAAATTCTGTTCACCTATCAGGCAGGAAGATTGGGCGATCAAAGAATCGCTGGCCGACAGCAAAGATTCAATCCTTTTAAAATTTTCTGCAGTGTTGATATTTCGGTTCCAATCGATATGATAAACCATTTCGGTTTGTTTAAAAGCCGGAAAACGTTCTTTTTCTATAAAACGGAACAAAAACACGCCTGCTATCATCAAAACTAAGGCACCGGAAAAGAACCATCTTTTGTGTAAAAAAACAAAATTGAAAATACGTGCATAAGTATCTTCAATATGACCATAAAAGCTTATGTTTCCCATCAAGGTACTCAAGCTGGATGTTCTATCTTTTGTTTGACCATCTTTTCTATAAAACAATTTAAAATAAACAGGTATGATAGTAAATGAAACAATCAAAGAAACTCCTAAACCAATTGTAACGGCCATGGCCTGATCGTAAAACAGCGCACCGGATATGCCACTCAAAAATATCAGAGGCACAAAGACCACACAGGTGGTAAGCACGGAACTAATAAGGGGACGGATTACTTCGTTGGTGCCCTTGATGCACGATTTAAATACCGACATTCCCTGCTCCCTGTATTGCGAAATATTGTCGATGACGATGATGGAGTTGTCGATCATCATACCTACGCCCAATATCAAACCCGACAGAGAAATGATATTGATGGAGATGTTAAATAAAAAGAAAAACAGCAGACTAATGGCCAAGCTCAGAGGAACTGATATACCGATGAGCAAAGGGGACTTAAAGTCCTTTAAAAACAAGAACATAATCAAAAAAGCCAACAGGCCGCCGAGCAGGAGTCCCGATTCCAGATT
>JBFHKL010000462.1:0-2636 GCA_041595375.1 Saccharicrinis sp. | reverse complement strand
GTATGGGATAATGTCGATGAAT
Source organism: Saccharicrinis sp. (assembly GCA_041595375.1). Classification (GTDB taxonomy): domain Bacteria; phylum Bacteroidota; class Bacteroidia; order Bacteroidales; family Marinilabiliaceae; genus Saccharicrinis. Next base: position 2,614 of record JBFHKL010000462.1, on the reverse strand, counting down.
TAGTGACAGCGTTAAATGCGAAGCAAAATTAACGCTCTTGTCATTAACAAATTGGTATGACCTATGAAGATAAACTTTAAACAAATGAAAAATGAAAGAGTATTAATTATTGAAGATTCTGAATTTACAGCAGAGATAATTAAAGAATATCTTGAGAGTAACGAATACATGGTATGTGGCATTGCATCTTCGTATACAAAAGCCAAGAATTTGTTCGATGCACATCTCCCCTCCATCGTGATTTGTGACATTCACCTTCAAGGCGATAAAAACGGCATTGAATTTATTGACGAAATCAGATTAAACTTCCCGCCTCCTTTAGTCCTGTTTATATCCTCTGATATGGAACGTGATGTACTATTAAAAGCTCAAAAAACCAATCCCAATGCCTATTTAACCAAACCTTTTACCAAAGAACAGTTGATCACAGCCATTGAAATAGCAATTATTAACCGACAAGAAAAGCATTATTCCAATTATGATTTAACCGAAAACGACATAGATGTATTAAAACGTTTAGGTGAAGGTAAATCGAACAAGCAGATTGGCGAAGAATTATTTATCAGCCACCATACCGTTGATTCAAGAAGACGGAAGATCATGCTTAAATTAAATGTTAACAGCATAAATCAGGCTTTATGTCTGGCGTCGGAAAAAGAATGGTTTCAGATACAAACCCATAATGCCGATATAGAATAAACATGCACAATAAACACCCTGATGGCGTATTATTAAAGTGGCTATTGCTGTTGTTCATACTTCAGCCCTTAATTTTAAACAGTTATACCTTAGCACAACGCAACAAGGAGCAGAAAGAGTTTCTTAATTCATTGATGCTATCTCCTACTGAAAAAGAATGGATAGCAAACAACTACATCGTAAGGGTTCACCCTGACACCTGGCCCCCTTTTAATTACTGGGACATAAAAACAGGAACGAACCAGGGCATTTGCGTTGATTATTTACGCTGGATAGAAAAAAAGACAGGTATTATTTTTGAATACCCTGCTATGTGGATGCCTTTAAAGCATATCCTTCCGGCACTTCAAGATAAACAGCTTGATTTTTCTCCTTCGCTTCAAAAAAATCCAGACAGAGAAAAATATCTTGCCTATAGCCAAAGGATATTACAAGAGACATTCTGCTTATTTGGTTCACATATCAACAAAAACAACATAAACAAACTTACCCGTAAAAACATAAGAATAAGTTGCGAAGATGGATCTACAACACATCTTTTTCTGAGTGAAAAATATCCAAACCTAACTGTAATACCTGCCATTACCGAGGAAGATGGCTTACGCAAAGTAATAAGCGGTGAAGTAGATTTTCATGCAGGGGCAAAATCTGTTTGTCAATATCTAATCAGAAATTACTATGGCCTTGATATATTAACCAATGTGCAGGATATTAATTACGAGGCTCAGGGCATCTATATGGCTGCTCGTGAAGATTGGCCCGAATTAATCTCTATCGTCAATAAAGCACTCCTTAAATATCCTGCTAAAGAAAAACAGGCGGTCATTAACAGCTATATCAACTTTATCGACTGGAACAAACATAAAGACCAACTCCTTTGGGGCATGGCTTTATTTATCCTTATCTTATCAATAGTCCTGATTATTTTGATCAGGTCGATGGAACGCGTGTCGAAACAAAGGAAACTGCTCCAACAAAATGATTTTAAACTACAACAAGCTTCAAAAACCGCAGGGATTTATTTTTTAGAATATGACAATTCGCAAAGCTGCTTTCTCATGAATTCTGACACAGCCGGCTTCCTGCTTGGCAACAAAGAACTTAAGGGCTTAAACCTAAAACAATGTTTAAAACTTATTTACAAAGACGACCGTGATTTTGTTCTTTCATCTATACGCAAACCCAACAATAACAACAAAGCATTAAAAATACGAATTGTTGCCCCAAACAAAAATCTTGTTTTTGTCAACTGTTTTATCAACAATAAAAGCTTCACATGGAGCAAAAGAAGATTAATCTCTATTCAGGATGTTACGCGCGAAACACTATTTAACACACAACTCTTAAGCACACAACGTCTGGCACATTTAGGTCATTATAAATACAACAGTGGCCCGCAAACTTTTGTATTATCCGAAGAATTTATCCGAATTTTAGGACTTAAAGATTCGAAACAATATTATGAAGCTGAAGAATTATTTGGCCAACTGAAAAGCGAAGACAAGAAAGGGCTGATAAACGATGTGCTTAAAGCACAAAACAACAATAAATCAGAGTACAAAACTACACTATCCTTAGATATCAATAACCATAAAAAACATCTGCTTTTTACCGGAAAGTTTTTATTTAACGAGCGTAATGAGGTTGTTCTTCACGATGGATATGTTCAGGACATTACCGAACTACAGGAAGCTCAGATACAAGCAGAAAATGCCAACAAAGCCAAGAGTGCATTTCTGGCCAGAATGAGCCATGAGATACGTACACCATTGAATGTAATTATTGGCATGCTTAACCTTACTTTAAAGACCCATTTAAACAAAAAGCAACAAAACTTCCTGAACAAATCCATGAGTGCATCAACGCTGCTGCTTAGTTTAATTAACGACATCCTGGATTTTTCAAAAATCGAAGC
>JBFHKL010000461.1:0-2648 GCA_041595375.1 Saccharicrinis sp. | reverse complement strand
GTCCTGCGGCTATTAACCAGTTACAGGTATTAGGAGAACAAATAGGCGTTCCTGTTTATACCGAAGAAGGTAATAATGATCCCGTAAAACTGGCTAAGGATGGTATAAAATATGCTAAAGCCAATGGGCATGATTTAGTAATCGTGGATACTGCAGGACGTTTGGCTGTGGATGAGCAGATGATGAACGAAATAGCAGCCATCAAAAAAGCTATTAATCCCGATGAAATCCTGTTCGTTGTGGACTCCATGACAGGTCAGGATGCGGTAAACACTGCCAAAGAATTTAATGACCGCTTAAATTTCGACGGAGTAATTCTTACTAAATTAGATGGTGATACCCGTGGTGGTGCTGCTCTTTCTATACGTAGTGTAGTGAATAAACCCATTAAGTTTGTGGGTATGGGTGAAAAGATGGATGCATTGGATGTATTCCACCCGAGTCGTATGGCCGATCGTATTTTGGGTATGGGAGATATTGTATCTCTTGTAGAGCGTGCCCAGGAGCAATTTGATGCCGATGAAGCCCGTAAACTTCAAAAGAAAATAGCTAAAAACCAGTTTAGCTTTAACGACTTTTTAAGTCAGATCCAGCAAATCAAAAAAATGGGTAACCTGAAAGATTTAGCCGGTATGATTCCAGGAATGGGTAAGGCCATTAAAAATATGGATTTTGATGATGATGCTTTTAAAGGTATAGAGGCCATTATTTATTCCATGACACCTGAAGAAAGAGAAAATCCGGTTATCTTAAATGGTAGCCGTAGAAAAAGAATTGCCACAGGTAGTGGTACTAATATTCAGGAAGTAAACAGGCTAATTAAACAGTTTGAAGATACTCGTAAAGTAATGCGGATGATGACAAAAGGTGGTGGCAAAAATATGGGACGTATGATGCAAAATATGCCATTAGGAAGACGTTAATAGCTTATTGTTTAATAATTAAGCAGTTCGTATTTGTAAGTTAAGAATAGAAAGTTTATAATGGAGACTTTCTAATTTTAGAAACTATATAACTAAATCAATAATGCAAATCATAGACGGAAAAACGACTTCACAAAAAGTAAAAGATGAAATTGCTGCTGAAGTAGCGCAAATCAAAGCAGCAGGAGGTAAAGTACCACATTTATCTGCTATTTTGGTAGGGCACGATGGAGGTAGTGAAACCTACGTGGCTGCAAAAATAAAAGCCTGTGAGTATGTGGGGTTTAAATCGTCATTGATTCGTTTTAAGGATGATGTTACAGAAAAAGAACTGTTGGCAAAGGTGGAGGAATTAAATAATGATGATGATGTGGATGGATTTATTGTACAACTTCCTTTACCAAAACATATTTCAGAAGAAAAAGTAACTGATGCGGTGGATTACCGTAAGGATGTGGATGGGTTTCATCCTCAAAATGTTGGAAGAATGAGTATTGGTTCTCCCGCCTTTATATCAGCTACTCCACAGGGAATAATGGAACTGATTAAACGTTATCAGATTGAAACCTCAGGTAAACATGTAGTGGTTATTGGACGAAGCAATATTGTTGGCCGTCCAATGAGTATTTTATTATCTCAAAAAGGGTATCCCGGAGATGCTACCGTAACGGTATGTCATAGCCGTACAGCCAATCTTAAGGAGGTATGTTTATCTGCTGATATAATTATTGCAGCTATTGGTGTACCTGGGTTTGTAAAGGCCGAAATGGTCAAAGAAGGAGCTGTAGTTATTGATGTAGGAACAACCCGTGTAAAAAGTGATGTAACTAAATCAGGCTGGAAATTAAAAGGGGATGTGGACTATGATGCAGTAGCTCCCAAATGTAGCTGGATAACTCCCGTTCCCGGTGGTGTGGGACCTATGACTATTGCTTCCCTGTTGTTAAATACTCTTAAAGCAGCTAAAAAAGAAATTTATTAATTAACCAGTGGCTTTTGAGCCCTTAGGTTTTAGCATAAAATAAAAGCCTTTCTGAAATCGATTTTCAGAAAGGCTTTCCTATTTCTGACCCAGGCTTTCAATATGGTTAAAATAATAATTTCAAATTTTCTTTCATTAACCACTTCATTTTCATAACTTAATTAGCCAATGCAGCTTGTACAATTACAAAATATATTAGGCTATGGTTCTCACGGTTACATTAAATCCCGCCATTGATAAAATACTTATTGTAGATTCATTTGAGGTGCATAAGTTGCATCGTTTGATGCAGGATGAAATGAGTATGGTTTCTGCAGGAGGTAAGGGCGTAAACATAGCTAAAACCCTAAATAAATTGGGTGATGTAGTTATTGCTTCAGGTTTTGCAGGAGGACATGAAGGCCATATGTTATGTGATGCGATCAGAAAAGAAGGAATTACTACCAACTTTATCTTTACTCAAGGCTCTACACGCACAAATATTTCTATTCTGGATAGAAAAAATGAAACATTGACTGAGATCAATGACTTAGGACAGGAGGTACCCTTAGAAGATATTGCTTTTTTTATAGAAAACTATGAGCGATTATTGCCAAGAGTTGAGTTAATAGTGATAGCAGGTTCTCTACCCAGAGGTGTATCACCTGATATTTATATTCAAATGGTGAAGTTAGCCAAAGAACAGAATAAAAAGGTAATTATACATACATCGCCTAAATATTTGCCTGTATTAATGAAAGCGC
>JBFHKL010000460.1:0-2655 GCA_041595375.1 Saccharicrinis sp. | reverse complement strand
TGTTGCCGATGACAAACTAATTTCCGAATTAGAATTAATCGTAACATTTACCTCTAGGCGATCATCACTCACACAAGAACTTGTATTACTAGCCTCAGCATAGTACGTTCCTGTCGATAATTCTCCAGTAACATCTAGAGCAGTTCCTCCTGTATCTGAAGAATACCAATATATATTGTTACTAGCACTACTTGCAACTAAGTCTGAAATTGTTGAGCCTATACACAAGGACTGACTCGAATCTCCTGTGGGCGTTGCCGGCAAATCAACTACCGTGACTGTAAGGCTATTGTCACCAATCCCCTCACAACCATTTGAAGTGAGCTCCCTTACCTTAACAACATAAGTATCAGAGATAGTCCACTGGTAATCTAAAGTGTACTTGTAGTAGGTTTCAGATCCGGAAGTAACAGTAGTGCTTCCTTCAGTCATCAGATTTCCTAAAGACACCTCTGTAGTACCATCACTTTCATATACATCAAAGTACATATCAGAACCATCGAAACCATAAGCTGTGTAGGTAGAAGTAGTACCTACACAAACTGTTTGTGTAGAAGTAAAATCTGGCAATTGAGAGTATGCAGAAAACCCGAACAGAATGTTCAGGCCAAAAAGAAAAAGAATTTTAATGTGTAAAAATTGCTTCAAATGCTCAATTTTATTGTGTGTTCAGGTTTTTTACAAACAGAAATCATTTATTTTTTTCAAATATAATCATCTATACGCAAATTGTTAAAAAGTGTTTACTGTTTTATCCATTCCCCTCAAAAATTATCTCAATTCTAAGCTAAATCAAAAAATACAAATCATCACTAATTGCATGTTCATCAATCAATAAGATGCATTGATGAAAGATAAAGCAGTGTTAGTGTAATCTCATATTTCCTTAGCATAATTTAAAATTTATAAGCTACTTTACTTTTCAATACCTCAGGAAACAATCCTAAAATCAAGGAATAGCAGCAGTTCTTTTCGTGCCTTTGACAACTCTAAACGAATTCTCCTCTTTCATTTCAAATTTCTCCTATGATAAGAAAACTCTTCTCAACGATTTCAAAACTATTATTCACTATAATAAACACCTTTTGGTTTTGGTTCTGCACTTATCGTATAATCCCCTTCGGCACTGCAAGATTTGGAATCGGTAACAGTAATCGTATAATCACCAGCCTCCAAAGAGGTGGCATCCGTAGAATCTAAACTCGCATCATGACTCCATTCGTAAGTATATTCGGGAGATGAATCATTTGGAGTTCCTCCTGTAACTTCAATATGCAACTCTCCATCCGTTCCGTCAGCACAAAGGTTACTAGAAGCCTCGTCCAGCAAAATAGATGGATTAGGATAAACCGTTATCGCATTATCTAAACTCTGAACTGCCGAACAACCATTCGATGCTGTAACCGTTAGAGTATAACTCCTTGACTCTTCACTGGAAACTTCTGCGGAAAACACAGGATTTTCAATCGTTTCATCATCCAAGCCACTAGATGGATTCCATAGGTAACTAACAGACATACTCACAATTGCATTAAGAGAAGTTTCCTCTCCGGAACACAAGGCATAATCTCCTGCAGTTACAGAGGTAAATACCGGAGTTTCCAACACCTCCAAAATCATTGTATCCTGATCAGTACAAACAGGATTACTACCTTCCTGATCCTGAACCAACATTATAAATTCATAAATTCCAACAGGTATCCCCTCCAAAATCACTGGATTAGATGCATTTGCATCACTTAAATAATCCTCTACAATTCCGTCGACACTACAAGTCCATTCATAATAAATACCACCCTTTCCCGAAATTTGAATCTCACTACCATAACACACCTCAAGATCCTCTCCTGCATCAGCAGAAATGGCTTCTATTTCAGGAATAGTAGTTGTTAATGAAAGAGTATTGTCACTACATGAAAATAAATCCTTTACTACAATATCGAAAGTTGTTCCCACCAAGTCACTACCATCAGCAACAGTGCTAGTAATCGTATACACATTATCAGAACCAAAACTAAGTCCTCCATCGAAACTATATAAATAGTCAGCGGAACTAATCCCATCAACTAAGTCTACAGTAATTGTTACTGTAGGATAACCCGATTCTTCACACTGAATAGCAGCCGATGCCACCGCATCCACTTCTGGTGAATTAATAATGGTTACTGTTTTTTCGTAATATTCACTTTCATCACAAGGGCAACGATCAATTCTAAAAATAATGGTCTCATCATCCTCCACGACAGTATCTGAAACAGCTTTGTAGTAATAATCGGCATATTCATATCCTGCAGGAATTATAATTGTAGTTGGAAACACTCCATCATCTATCATGTCCCCATCTTCATCTACATAGATATAATCCTGAGTACTTGTAGCCTCATTATTTGCTGTTCCGGTAATATTCAGTGCAAATTCTATTTCTTCATCAATGTCGTAATCGTCTGCTCTATTAAATCGCATAAAACTTCCCTCACAACCTTCATACATTACATCCTGATTCCCATCTACACTGCCAATCATATTATCAACCTCTACTTCGTTGGAAGAGAAACTATTGGCTTCGATAAATACGGCAGAGTTATATTGAGAATCCCCAACATCGGCAATAATTAGTCTGATATGATAGGTTTCACAAGCCTGAACAGTTGCTGT
>JBFHKL010000459.1:0-2656 GCA_041595375.1 Saccharicrinis sp. | reverse complement strand
GGCAATGGCTTTGTTTGAGAACTCCGCATCGCTGCCTCCTTTTAATACACAGGCGTTTCCTGATTGCAGACATAAGGAAAATACATCGAAAGTAACATTAGGGCGCGCCTCATAGATTACACCAATTACTCCAAGTGGCACACGTACTTTTTTTAGGTGTAAACCATTTTCAAGCTCCTTTTCTTCCAGTGTTTCTCCAATGGGAAATGGTAAGCTGGAAACATTTCTAATATCCGCAGCAATGTCTTCAATTCTTTCTTTGGTAAGCTTAAGTCTGTCGTATTTAGGATCCATACTGTCCATACGTTCCAGATCCTTTTGGTTGGCAGCCAATAACTCAGGAATGTTTTCTTCTGCCTTATCTGCTAATTTAATCAGGAGTTGGGTGATGGCAGATTGATTAACCCGCGTTAAGCCTCTGGATGCCTTCTTTACTTTTTTAAACTGGTCTAAACACTGCATGGTTATGGTTTTTAGTATTGTATAATGCTGTTTTGTAATAGGTTTGTCTATGTTAAATTGTTGCTTTGGGTCGGGAGTATTGTATTAAAAAAGATATAAATAATCGTAATGGATTAATGGTTGAAATTTTTTGTCGCACATATGTTCTTCCGCCTTGGATCTATCGTATTTGGCCTTTCCAATACCAATGCTCTTTCCTTGTTCAGTAACAATTTTAAGCAGGTCTCCCTTTTTAAAGTCTCCATTAAAGGCCACAACTCCAGCCAATAGCAGGCTGGTTGCTTTATGGGAGTTTAAAGCTTTGGTGGCTCCAGTGTTGATGGTAACCTCGGCATTAGTGAAAGACTCGGAATAGGCCATCCATTTTTTGATGGCTGGATACCTAACCCCGGGTAAAAAGCAAGTGTGTTCCACCTGATCGGGATGACTGTTTAAATCAATTAAAATATTGGGTGTGGTCCCGTTGGCAATGTGAACAGAAGTGCCTGAAGAGGCTGTTTTTTGTGCAATATTACATTTAGTTAACATTCCTCCGCGTCCAAAATCTGATTTTGTTGTGGAAATAAATTCAGAGAGGTCTGCATTGTTGCTGTCTACTATTTTGATTACTTGAGCATTTCCTTTTTTAGGATCTCCGTTGTAGATGCCATTTACGTTACTTAAAATAAATAACGCTTCACTGTTCATCATGGAAGAAAGCAGGCCTGCCAGTTCGTCATTGTCGGTAAACATCAGGGCGGTTACCGAAACGGCATCGTTTTCATTAATAATTGGAACAATGTGATTGTCCATTAGGGTTGTTAGGCAGTTTTTCATATTCAAGTAATGCTCTCTCGATCTGAAATCTTGCTTGGTTACCAAAATCTGAGCGCACTGTATACCATGTTTTTCGAAAAGTGTAGAGTAGGTGTTGAGTAATTTGACCTGACCCACTGAAGAAAGAAGCTGGCGCGAGGAGACCGTATCTGTTTTTTTGTTTACAGTAACCATTGAGCGGCCTGCAGCAACAGCTCCTGATGAAACCAGAATTAGTTTCTTATTGTTTTTATGCAATGTAGCAATTTGGTCAACAAGGTGACTTACTCTTTCGTAGTGTAGCGTTCCTTTTTGATCAGTAAGTACATTGGAACCTATTTTTATGGTAATTGATTTAAACACGGATCGGATACTTGATGGTTAAAAAAATGAATGAGAGAGATTATTTACCATTTTCAATTTTGTTGAATGAAGTTAATAATCCTTTTATTAATGATGAGCTAAACCCCTGGTGCTCCATTTCATTTAATCCGGATATTGTTACACCTCTTGGTGTTGTTACTTTATCAATCTCCTGTTCCGGGTGAGTTCCTGATTTTATCAATAAGTCGGCAGCTCCCTTCACTGTTTGTGAAGCAATTTGCAAGGCTGTCTCTGCTCCAAAACCAATCTCTATACCACCTTGTGTTGCAGCTCTGATAAATCTTAGAGCAAAGGCAATGCCACAAGCGGCTAAAACAGTGGCCGAAGACATGAGTTCTTCTGTAATAATAATTGCCTCTCCAACCTGTTTGAATAGGGTAAGTACATATTCCTGATCCTGTTCGCTGGCATTAAAAGCCGATATACAAGTCATAGATTGCCCAATAGCCACCGCGGTGTTAGGCATGGCTCTGAAGATGGGTAGTTTTTTGCTTAGCTGCTCGTTAATTTGTTGAGAACTAATTCCTGTAGCTAAAGAAATGATAATGGTATTAGGTTGTATATGATCATCTATTTCTTCTAATATCTCATTGATTTGATAAGGTTTTACTCCAATGAAAATGATGTTGGCATCAGAAACAGCTTCTTTGTTGTCGGAAATTGTATGTATACCAAGCTCCTTTAGATTTTGTAATAACTTAACTCTGCGGCGAGTAACGGTGAGCTTATTGGCATCAATAATATTGGAGTTAATAATTCCTTTGGCTATAGCTTGTCCAAGGTTTCCTCCTCCAATAATGGTTATTTTTTTGTTTTTCATAGTGTGACTTTAATTGGCTGGAGCAAAGCCCAATGACCAATAGTCACCAATTGCTAATGCTCTACACCATCAATTTCAATTTTAACGTGTCCCCAGTTTTCGCCAGACTTAATGCGATATAATTGCATTTCGCTTATGCCAAATTGTTTAGCAATAATCTTTAAACGCGATTTTCGTTTTGGGTCAAATATCTTT
>JBFHKL010000458.1:0-2663 GCA_041595375.1 Saccharicrinis sp. | reverse complement strand
TCTTCGTTAATATAAATCGATAAAGGTTCTTCTCCATCATAATAACTACCGGCATAAATATCACCCGGAGAATAAAAACGCAAATTATTATACACATTTTGTATTGAACTATTGTTAGCTGCCAATAAACCAGGATCTAAACTCATCACAAATTCATATCTGGGTTTACTACGCCACATACTTCCTGTTTTTATCACTACTTCGTTTATTCGAGGATGAAGCAAGATACTATCCTTAAATCGCTGTGCATAGGTAATCAACTGATCATAGTTATATCCTTTTAACTCCACACTACTATTACCACCACCATTGTACAGTGCATTGCTAAATCCCCTACCTACTCCATAAATAGAAAAATCCGCTCCTCCTGTTTCAATGGCTCTTGATTCCAAATGTTGTTTTAGAACGTAAGGGAATACTCCATTTTCCTCTTCTTCAACAAAGGTAATTTCAATGGTTGAACGGTTAATACCATCTACTCGCGATTCAAAACGATCGACCTCAGTGAATGAAGCTAAGAAGTTTTCCCATTCCAGAAAAACCTTATTCATTTGTTCCAATGTTGCCCCATCGGGCATGCTGACATTAACGGTTAATTTGGTTTTTTGATCATCCCAATCCATACCCGATTCATCCATATAAGATGAAAAATAATAAAGACTGCCTCCTAATATTTTATTAATCCAGGGACGAATCTCGGATACATAAGTTGAATTACCCAACGATGAATTATAAAAATCGGTCCACCAGGTTGCTTCTTCCCCTTCTTTTTCATCTATTTTAATTTCTTCAGGTATAAGAAAAAATGGTAAGCCAAACGCCCAGATGATGGCAATAATAAAAGCCCATCGCCATCGCTTTAAAAACAACACATAACGGCTATACCTATTGCTCCAACGATATGATCGAGATTTATGTTTAAATACTTTCCCCTGTTCCCTTCTCCTTGTTCCCTGCAATCTTGTCCTTGTTAGTGGAAACTTATCCATCAAGGCTGGTATAAACCATAAAGCTACAAAAAGAGATACTGTAAGATTGATAATCATGACCCAGGCAAAATCAACTAAGTTTAGCTTCTGCTGCTCTTTCAAAAAGAAAATAACCGTTAACGAACCTATAGTAGTTAAAGTAGCTGCTAAAACTGCCAAAAACACTTTTTTATTGCCAGAATGCCTTATATGATCAACCATTATAATGGTGTTGTCGATAATAATCCCTAGCGAAACAGTGATACCTGCCAAACTATATAAATGAATTTCAATATCTAATAAATAATAAAAAAATATGGCTATGGATAAATTAACCAACAGACTGACTAAAATAATCATTAAATATCGCCATCTGCGCGAAATAACTAACACAAACAATAATAAAATACCAATAGCCATCAGTGCTCTGGTGCTTATGCTTGTAATCTCCTTTTCTATTTCTTCCGAAGCATCGTAATTAAGCATCATAGAAAAGTTATCAGGAAAATTGACTTTTAAAGCCCCAACCTGTTCTTTGATTTGATTGGCCAGTTGTATTTGATTGGCTCCCTGTGCCGAGTAAACTACCAGATAAATAGTACTTAAGCCATTGATACGATAGTACGATTTCGGAGCTTGCTCTTTCTTTTTTATGCTTACAACATCGGTTAAATAAATAATCCGGCCTTCTTTTTTACCTACTACAATCCCGCCCCACTGTAATAAATCTGTAGGCTGACCTATAAAAGATAAGAATAAATTTTCTCCTCTGATATTAAACACTGCACCCAACTCTTTACTCTCAAGATAACTGCGAATGGCTTTCTTTAAATCATCTACCACAATACCGGCAGCCAGCATACTATTGGTATTATAGCTTAGCTCCCACTCCATAGGTGTTGCCCCAGAAACATTTACCTTACTGACATCACTGAGCTGACCTATATGATTGGCTATATTCTCCTCGGCATATTTTTGTAACTGATAATTACTTCCCTCTCCATTAATGTTATAAACCATCAATAAAGGATCACTATCGCCCGTACCCTTTTTATAGCTGACTATAGGAAGTGTAACTCCCTCTGGTAATTTTTTATACACACTACGCATAAGCGAGGAAACCTCAAAGCGAGCTGCATCAATATCCACTCCTTTTTTAAAGGTAAGTGATATTTCTCCTTCTCCCTTGCGCGATTCGGAGGTCACATCCTTAATGCCTATAATAGCGGACAAAACCCCCTCCAAGGGCGCAGTAACTTCTTTCTCCACCACCTCAGCCGACATACTACCCCAATTGTACTTTACATGCACACTTTGTCCCTTATGGTTGGGCTTTAGCTGTAACGATATTTTGGGCAGTAAGGCTAATCCTATGATCGAAAAGACAAGGAAAATTATGCTTATGCTGAATGAGTTTCTCATTATCAGTGATCAGTTAGTAAGTAATCAGTTAACAGCAATCAGTATTTGGTTAGTATTGATCAATATCTGCTAATTTTATTGTTTAATTCTTGTGTTTTTTAGAATAGAAAATAATATGCGAGCAATCTCTTCTGTATCTGAATAAATATCCTCATATGTTTGCTCTTCTATAAGTTGAACTTCTTTTAGTAAATCAAGCCAATATTTCGTTTCTAAGGTTTCTTTGTAACGAATACTTACTTTACTTGAAAAATCAGCTTTTGAAATAGCACC
>JBFHKL010000457.1:0-2687 GCA_041595375.1 Saccharicrinis sp. | reverse complement strand
GCTATGATGCCAAATAAGCACATTGGATGTACAAAGATGGGGTTTATAGTGTGTTGGCTGTAATTTGGATAGAAGTGCGAATTGAAAATTGTTATCAGATACTCAAAATTTAATTTTAATAGAGTGATAAACGAATACGAAAATACATTAAGAAGACTTATAATCTCAGTAGTCGGTGGTAATGATTCATCAGATTATAAAATATCTCCTGATAGAATTATTAAATGGAAAGAAAAAAGAGAAATTGAGCAAAAGAAAAACAAAGGTATATTACTTGAGTGTAGATTAATTTATTATTCTGATTTCTATGACTTGAAGACTATAATTGATAAGAATTGGCAAAAATTCTCACCTGTTTTAAGCAACAAAAAAAGATTTGAAACTTTCTTTAAAGAAGTTGAAAACTATAGAAATACAATAGCTCATGGCAGGAACTTAACTTTAAGTCAAAATTTATTATTAGAAGGTATATTAACAGACCTTAAAAATACAATTACTATTTACCACAACAAGAACGAAATGAAAAGCGATTTCTTTATAGAAGTAATTAAGGTTAACGATAACTTAGGGAATATTTGGAGTAAAGACCAGAATTGGGAAAAACCAGTTTTGAGAGTAGGTGATGATTATGAATTATTAATTGAAGCCAATGACCCAAAAGACAGGCCAATTGAGTATGAAATTTTTACATTAGGTGATTTTAAAATTATTCAAAAATCAAACCGCTTTAATTTTAAAGTTGGAAAAGAATTAATTGGAAAAAGTACGACACTATATGTAAATGCAAGTACACCAAGCTCTGAATATAAAAATAGTGATGGGCGGATGCTAACTATTACAGTATTGCCAGAATAGAAAAGTCGAGTAGGTAAAGGGGAATCTCACCCCTAAACCTCTCACAGAACCGTACGTGATAGTCTCCCATCATACGGCTCTTCGAAGTAGAACTCTACGGTCGAAATCCATATTTCCAATGCTCGAACAAAGTTGGAAAGTCATTATAAACTTTACGCAACCAATTCCATGCATGGATACGTGGACGTCGCCGAAACCGACGATACTTGTTAATGACCCATTTGAGCAATCGATGATGCAGTAAGCGCATGGCACGTTTCAACCCTGTCTTGTTAAATTTGCCAAAGTAACGAATCCAACCCCTGATTTGAGGGGCTAATCTTTCAGCAACCTGACGGATATTAAACTGAACCCAGCGATGAACTTTAAGTTCTCTTAGCTTTTGCGTTACACGCTTGATTGCTTTTGTACTCATGCTTGGTGTAAAGACCAATTGCATGTGACCCCATTTGCCGCGTGTACGTCTCGTTTTAAAGGTAAAGCCCAGAAAATCGAAACTATTATACCTGACCTCAAATGGTGGATGATACTTTTGATAACTTTTACAATAAACAATCTTGGTCTTATCCCTGTGGGCGGTAAGCTTACATGCTTGTAAACGTTCTTTCAGTTTTTCAAGTAAACGCAAAGCTTCCTTGAAATTCTTACAATGAATCACAACATCATCTGCATAGCGTTCAAACGGATTTTCAGGATAATGTTTATCCATCCATTTATCGACTACTATGTCCAGAAAAATGTTAGCAAGTAGTGGACTTATGACTCCTCCCTGTGGCGTCCCTTTGAGCGTATTCTTTCGAATACTTCCATCAGGTAGCTGCACATCGGCTTTTAAAAACCGTTCTGAATAAAGTAAAAGATGCTTCTTGTCGGTGTAATACCGAACTGCTTTCATCAATAGTTCATGGTCAATATTATCAAAGAAGCCTTTTATGTCCAAATCAATAACCCAATCGTACGCCATGCAGTTCAGCTTACACTGTTCTACTGCCTGATGAGCACTTCGGTTGGGTCGATAACCAAAACTATTCTTATGAAACTTTGGCTCTACAATTTGTTCTAATTCTTCTCTGATGGTCATTTGAGCAACTCGGTCACACACTGTTGGTAT
Organism: Saccharicrinis sp.; assembly: GCA_041595375.1. GTDB lineage: Bacteria > Bacteroidota > Bacteroidia > Bacteroidales > Marinilabiliaceae > Saccharicrinis. Next base: position 721 of record JBFHKL010000457.1, on the reverse strand, counting down.
GCCCAGGAATCGCTCAGTCCCGTCAATCTTTGGTATTGAAACCTGCTTAACGGCTTGCGGATAATAACTGCCTGAAGCAAGACGGTTCCATACCGGGTAAAGGTATTTACCCGGACGTGAAGTGACATCTTCGATAGTAACACCATCGACGCCTTCACTCCCACCTTTGGAACTAACTTTCTTAAAGGCACTCCATACCGCTTCTTTTTCTATCGGTTGAGTCCTTGATTGTAATAAGCTAATCATCCTCTTTCTAAAAAAAAAGTTGTAAGAATTATTCAATCTAACTCCGTCACCCCCTTCACTAAAGTCAGGATTTCCCCAACCGTTTATGAATGCATAGTCGCTACTACGAGGTGATCCGCCACTATTTGAAGCATCGGTACTCGCTGACTTACCAATAATAGGCTTTTCGTCATTCTCCCTTGCCAGCTTACAAATAGCTTCTCCTTTTCCGTAGATTAGCCCGAGTTTGAGTCATGCCCTCTTTATCCCGTGTGCCGAATGACCAGAAATCAGGTTTCCGTCAAACTTTGTCTCTCAGGGTCGCTGTCCCTTCGATTTTGACACAACATACGTTATTATCGAGACCTCAATGAGGGTTCACTTGCATTCATCTCTGCAAACTCATACCTGATATCGTAATGTTGAAATTAACATTCAATACCTTTTCCTAAACGCTCAATACCATCCCGTGAAAGAACAGCACCTTTAGGTGGTT
>JBFHKL010000456.1:0-2687 GCA_041595375.1 Saccharicrinis sp. | reverse complement strand
GATTAGTAAAATAGCAAAAAAGTAGGTGCCTAAGAATTTACGAATAATGTACCTATCCAGCTTTTGTATAGCTCCTCTCATAAAAAAGTGGTATATTCTAAAAAATGACTACAAAAGAACAAAAATATAACGAACAAAACTACTGATGAATTAAATTATCACTTGTCAATCACAATCTTACCGAAAGTTGTTTGACCATTTTGTCTTTCCAACTACTAAAATCACCAGCTATAATATGCTTGCGGGCTTCTTTCACCAGCCATAGATAAAATGAAAGGTTGTGTAGGCTTCCTATTTGAGCAGCTAACATTTCTTTGGCTACAAAAAGATGCCGTAAATAAGCCTTTGTGTAATGGTAGTCAACAAATGAGGTGCCTTCCGGATCTAATGGTGAAAAATCATCTTTCCATTTTTCATTTCTCATATTCATTATCCCTCTGGAAGTAAAAAGCATTCCGTTGCGCCCATTGCGGGTAGGCATAACACAGTCAAACATATCTACTCCTAAGGCAATTGATTCAAGTATATTAACAGGTGTGCCAACACCCATTAAATAGCGTGGTTTGTCCTCGGGTAATATACTTGTTACCACTTCGGTCATCTCATACATCACTTCAGCAGGTTCTCCAACAGAAAGACCACCAATAGCATTTCCGTCTCTGTTAAAAGAGGCAATATATTCGGCCGACTGTATTCTTAAATCCCTAAAGCCAGCTCCCTGTACAATAGGGAAAAAAGTTTGTGTATGACCGTATTTATTCTCGGTATGATCAAATTGAGTAATTCCTCTTTTTAACCATCGGTGAGTTAACTCCATGGAGTTTTTTGCATAATGATGGTCGGCATCACCCGGAGCACATTCGTCAAATGCCATGATGATATCTGCTCCAATAATACGTTGGATATCTACAACATTTTCAGGAGTGAACAGATGTTTTGATCCATCAATGTGAGAGCTAAATACCGCACCTTCTTCTGTGAGTTTGCGATTTCCGCTAAGCGAAAAAACTTGATAGCCACCACTATCTGTTAATATAGGCCTGTCCCAGCCATTGAATTTGTGTAAACCACCCGCTTTTTCAATGATGTCCAATCCCGGGCGTAAATACAAATGATATGTATTGCCTAAAATAATCTGAGCTTCAATGTCTTTTTTCAGATCATTAAAATGAACGCCTTTTACACTCCCTACTGTTCCAACGGGCATAAAAATAGGGGTCTCTATCTCTCCGTGATCGGTCGTTATATTTCCGGCTCTAGCTCTTGATTTAGAGTCTGTTACCTGTAGTTTAAAATTCATTATGCATTATTTATGGGGTTGCAAATATACATACAATTATCACTTTGTATGTTTCTTTTTAAAAAATTAAAGTTTTCGATATTTGCAATCAGCTAAAAAATACTCATATTTGAAACGTGGAAATAACAGACTTTATACCAACTTCAGGAATGTGGCTTTATGCTTTGATAACCTTGGTTGTATTGCTAGGCATTCAGGCCTTTTATTATTTATATTTCTTTTTGTTTTTGAGTAAAGAAGCAAAAAAGAAGACGGGTATTGATCATTTTTCTTATCCTGATATATCTATTGTTATTTGTGCTAAAAATGAATCCAAAAACCTGGAAGTTTTTTTACCCAAGGTGTTGGAGCAGGATTATCCTGCTAATTTTGAGGTGGTTGTGGTAAATGATGCTTCGGAAGATGATACAGAGCTTATTCTAGCGCAGCTTAAGGTGAAGTACAAAACCTTGTATTACACTTCTATTCCTTACGATAAAAAATTCAGACATGGGAAAAAGTTGGCTATGAGCATTGGTATTAAAGCGGCCAAAAACAATCATATGCTTTTTATTGATGCTGATTGTGTGCCGGCAACTGATCAATGGCTTAAACTAATGAGTGAAGGATTTCAGGACGGAAAAGAAATTGTGCTGGGGTATGGTCCATACCAAAAGAAAAAGGGCTTTTTGAATTTATGGGTCAGATATGAGACTTTTTATATTGCAGTACTTTACTTTTCTTTTGCTTTACGACAGAAAACATATATGGGTGTAGGGCGAAATATGGCATACACCAAAGATTTGTTTAATAAACACAATGGGTTTAAAAATCACCAGCATATTTTTTCAGGCGATGATGATTTGTTTATTCGCGACGCTGCTACTAATCATAATGTGGCCGTTGTGACTCATCCTGATTCATATACTATTTCTGAACCTGTTGTTACTTTTCAGGAATGGAAAAGACAGAAAAAAAGACACTTAACTACCTCATCTCTTTATAAAAAAAATACTAAATTTTTATTGGGTACAGAAGCTCTTTCGCGACAATTATTTTGGTGCATCTCTTTAGTTTCTGTTTTTTTTTCTACTTTTGCAACAATTGTTTTATTGGTAATGATCACTAAGTTAGTTCTTCAGATATTGGTTCTTAGAAGACTAACCCGGTTGTTTGAAGAAAAGAAATTATTGTGGGTGAGTGTGATATTAGATTTTATACAGCCGTTGGTTATCGGTTTATTATTAATAGGCAGAAATAGACAAGCAAAAAAAAATAGATGGACATAAATCCTAATTTATCTGAGAAAGCAAGGCATGATTATAGTCTGGTTCAATTAGCCGTAAACGGTGATCAAAAAGCCTATGCGGAGTTAATGGGGCGTTATAGAGACGCTATTTATTTTATG
>JBFHKL010000455.1:0-2687 GCA_041595375.1 Saccharicrinis sp. | reverse complement strand
TAACATGACTGAAAACAACTTGTTTTGGTTAAATGTTAAAGATGCAACCTGGCTGAAAGCGGGCAATGCGCAAATCAGTTATTTATGGGGCAAACCAGACGCCGCTAATGGCAGTTTTGTTAAACTTCCCGCAGGTTTTAAAGGAGCGATTGAAAGCGGCAATGCACTTAAAGCCGTGGTGGTAAAAGGCAGTGCAACCTATCAATGGGATAATCAACAAGCACTAACAGCATTAACCCCAAGCAGCTTTTTTAGCTCAGACGTGCAGGGCAAGCATGTAATTAATGCTAAAACCGAAGTGGTACTGTATGTCAATTCGACAGGGCCGTTTAGCGTAAAATAGCTTTTTGTTAGTAATGGCCTAATCATCACGAATATTGTGGTGATTAGGCTTTTTATGGCTTCGCGGTAGTGGTTTTGGTTGGGGTAGCTCTACTTGTGTTTTAATACTGTAATGTATTGAAATTAATTTTTTTTATTTTTAATCGAATGTTGAGTCAACTTTTCACGCGTAAGCTCGATTTGATTAGTCAACGGTGTCATATAAAGCAGCTTTACAACAATAAGATAGTGAATTTAGGATGATATTGATCAACAACTTAAACAGCCGACTTTAAATTTATTTGGTTGTGAATAAGCTGTTAACCTTCTTGGAGAGTTATGAGTATCCCCTTAGTTTACATCGATCAAAATATCATTGGTCTCCAGTTGCAGGGATATATAAACCTTTGCAAGAGAGATGACATTAAATGGGTTTATTCAAAGGTACATTTTGAGGAAATCCGGCGCTCTAATAACCCAGAGAAATATTTAGGTGTGCTAAATGATATTGGCGCAATAATGCTGGATCTAATACTTGATGAAAATTGGAAAATTACTGGTGAGGCAAGGTTGATTGAACACGCTTCGCCATTTGAGCATTATCAAGATTACATTGAAGCAATTGGTGACGTAGAATTTGATGAAACCGTTTTTGATCCATTCCAGGTGTGGGTTAACGGTGGCGGCGATGTAGGTCCCTTAAAAGATCTTTCCGATAATTTGGTAGATCAAATTCTACAGTTAACATCTGATCTACCATATGACACATCAGAAGTTACTAGTAAAGTTGAAGCTATCAAACGGAATGTTGATTCGATGGTTGATGATTTGATATCGAACGGAAATGATATAAATATAACTAGAGCCGCGTTCGGTGATGAAAAAGGGAGAATTGGTGGAGTTTCAGGTGAAAATCAGATTGCACAAATTTGGGAAATAATATCTCCAACAATGAAAGGTTCAGATATTAGCTGTGACCAATTTTTTGGGTTTGATCCCATCGAAAAACAAGATTATGAGTTGTGGCCGATGTATCTTGGCATAGTTGGATGCAATGCAATTATGGATATATTGGGGTTTCAAGCTGAAAAAAAGTGTAGAAAAATAAGAAAAATTCACAATGTGAGAAGTGATGCCGGTCATATTGGAATGGGAGCATATTGCTCAGCAATTTTATCAGAGGATAAGCGTCTAGTGAAAAGAGCAAGAGCTATCTATGAATATAAAGATATAGGCACTTCATCCATATTGATAGAGCGAAAGGCTAACAAATCAATCCAGCTGACCGCTAGCACGTCGGCTGATTAAGGTGTTATGAGTCAAGGAGGAATAAATGAATCATGCGGATATTTTAACCAAACTTAGCGCTGAGGTTCCAGCAGGAAAAGTTACTACCTACAAAGAACTTTCACTATGGGCATTTAAGCATCCAACAGGTACTCAAGCTATTGTTTCAATGTTAAAAGCGGCAGTAACTGAGAGTTCAGAAAATGCGATTCTTACAAACCGAGTTGTACCTGAGTCTGGGCGTTTAGCAGATCCAAATGGACAAATTACCCAGTTATCCAAAGAAGGAATACCGATTTTCGATGGTGTTGTCTCAATGCAGGGCGCTAAAGTGGTTCGTTTCAGCAATGACTTATAATGTAGTGGCCAATTAAGCTTGACCACTACACGTGTTCTTTACAATAAAAGCAGCCAAACACATAAAGAGGCTCTCTTATCGTGATTTATTTAAAAATAAAGAATTCAGCCTAACGCTTTTATTCCTCTGATATATCAAGGTAGCAGATAGAGCTAACAAGCTTTTGTCCAAAAATGAGTTAAACGTCTGGTTTGCAAATGTTCAAATTCAACCCTGAACTTGAGGCCGTTGAAGAAAATGACGTGAGCTAGCCATGGATGGCGAGCTAGCTTTGGAGGGGAAGGGACGCCCCATTTGAAGCGTTAGCATTTTCGAATAAGACCGAAGCCGGCTAAATACGCGGCCAAAAGCTCGATAGTTTTCCGTCGCAATTTTTTCGCTGCTTTTGTTTGGTTAAAAAGCGAAAATGTTGCCGGAACGGCAGGGGTGATCCAAGAGGGGATTGCTGTTGATCCCCTTTTGGCCTGTGCAGGGTGGAACCTTGCGATCTTAATTCAAACGAAGTTTGATAAATCTGGTGTGGCCGCAGGCCATTAAAAAAATACACCTGGATCCCCGATAAAAGCACTCGAGGATGACGGTGTGGAGCAGGATTCCTCCCGGTAACGTCCTTGAACCGGGATCTGAGCGTTACCGGAAAGACGGAGTCAGAGTAATGCTACATCAGGGAGCGACGGTAAACTTAAGCGTACCATTGAGGCATTTGTGAATACCTCTAAAG
>JBFHKL010000454.1:0-2692 GCA_041595375.1 Saccharicrinis sp. | reverse complement strand
GTCTTTCGACTTTTTAATTAAATTAAAAAGTTGCTCCTCCTGAACATCTTCAGGATATTTTTTAAATTGATCAATCTGTGATAAGCGACGCAGGTTGACCAGAGATATGATTGAATTAAGAATTGGCATACATAATATTTTGGACTTTAAATATAGATAATTTAAACTAAGAAAGTTCTGTATAAAGAGCAGAAAAAAATAGGAATGATTAGATAAAATTAACTGAATTTTGTCTTGTCGTACGAAATGATGAACTTGTCAATTGGTATATGTATCTTAAAAAGTGCATGCAGAATATTGTATGAGAATTTAAAGACAAGGGATTTGTATTTAATACCGTAATAAGTTTGTATGTAAACCGAAAAAGCAGATGAATGTTTCAGGAGCTACTGAAGCTACCGTTGTTTTAGGAATCAGAGTTTCTCGTCAAAGTAGCTTCTAACAATTACCCTAACAGGGTAATATGCAGCTAAAAACCCAATTGAAGTAACGGTAATGAGGGTGTAAAATATATCGCTAATCTTTAAGGCCACAGGATAGGCACTGACCACAAAGTTAGTACCGCCTGAAAATTTCACCAAGCCAAAATGTTGTTGAATCAATATGAGAACTGTACCCAAAATTAAACCTGTAAAAACTCCGATAAGAGATATCAGCCAGCCTTCGAGTAAAAATATGCGAGTTACCATTTGCTTGTCGGCACCCATGCTTTTTAGTGTTTTGATGCCTTCCTTTTTATCGAATATGAGCATCGACATGGTGCCAATTAAGTTAAAAGTAGCAATGACAAGTACAAAACAAAGAATTAGGTAGGCCATTATTTTTTCCACCCGCATCATCTTGTAAAAATTAGCATGTTGTTCTTGTCTGTTTTCTACTTTAAAATCTTTTCCCAGGATTTTCTTTATGTCTTTTTGTACAGATTCAACTATAGCAGAATCGTCAATATCAATGGCTAATGAAGTAACCTCGCTGGGTTTATACTGAAACAAATCACGAACCAGGGCAATGTCAACAAGGAGATATTGGGAGTCATACTCCACTTGTTTAACCAGAAAAATACCTGATGGATGAATGTAATGTGTATTGAAGGCCTCGTAGGGGTTAATGAGGTTAATTCTTTTATTGCGTTGAGGTGCATGTATAACCAGCGAGGTCATAAAGGATAAGCGCACATCAAGTTGATTAGCCAAAACATAGCCAATGGCACCTCTAAATCCTTGCTTGTCATAAAGCTGGTAGCGTCCGTCTACTATAATGGAGTCTATTCCACTGACATATGAAAAGGAGGAGTCTACACCCATGACCACTGCCGTACCCTGACGCTTACCATATTTTAACAGGGCATTATCTTCAATTATGTCGGCAATGTAATTTACGCCTTCCAGATGCTACAACTCATTCATGTTTAATGAATCGGTTGAGAAATATTTGCTCTCTAAAGCCGATATTTTTATATCAGGGTCAAAGGAGCCATATAAGCCTCCTATTAATCCGTGCAGGCCATTAAAAACCGATAAAATAACCAATAAGGCAAGCGCACCTACCGAAACACCCACAATTGATATAGTAGAGATGACATTAATGATTCCTTTCGATTTTTTACCGAAAAGGAATTTTAATGCTATTTGCAGGGTGAGTTTCAATTTATGTTTTGCTTTAACTTATTTGAATGCTTTTACAATTAACCCGGTTCCTTTTTTATGATGACCCAAGAGATCTAAGGTGTTTAATATTAGTGAAAAAGGAAATGTAAGTAAATAGTAAAAGGGTAATAGGATAAAGAATATTTTAGAAGTATTTAGCATGATGATTGGGTATTTCATAGATAGCTTCCATGAGATACTACCCTGCCATCCGTAGGTGTATTTGGCATTTACCTCCTTAAATCCTGCTTTTCTTATTTTTTGAATAATTTCCTGAAGGTTGTATCCATCTCTAACATGTTCGTCAATAAATCCGGTAACACCATCTTCGTGTTCTGCTTCGTGGTGATGTGCATCGGATCCACCCTGATCGCTTGGGGTGGATATGATTAGCATGCTGCCGCTATTCATGGCTTTGTGCAGGTTTCTAAATACACCTTCGTCATCTTCAATATGTTCCATCACATCAACCGAAACAACCAGGTCGTATTTGTTTTCCTCATCAAGCTTGGTGAGATCGGCAAATTCAAATTTAACTTTATCCTGACGGTTAATCTTAGTGAAAAATTGATTACAGTCTTCTATCTGTTCTGTTTTTACATCAACACCTGTTATATTCCAACTTTTATTCAGGGAAGATAAAAAATATACATACTGACCAAAGCCTGAACCTGCATCCAATACGTTTAAGTCATTTCCAACTTTGCGCGACCATTTTCTTATTTCTTTACGTATATGCCATGAACGAAGCAGCAAAAGATCAAGCAACTTGTAAAAAATAATGCGCATAAAAGGAGAACGGTTAAATACCTTTCCTAAACTTTTTTTTATTGGATCGTATTGCATGTTTACTCTTTTAAAAGACGGTCTATGTTATCAATATAGTCTAATGAATCATCTACATAAAACTGAAGTTCAGGAACAATTCGTAATTGCTTTCCAATTCTTAGTCCTAAGTTTCGGCGCATTAAAGAGTTATGTGTATTTATCTCGGCAAAAATAGTATCTTTTTTCCCAGATGGGAATATACTGATATATACTTTAGC
>JBFHKL010000453.1:0-2693 GCA_041595375.1 Saccharicrinis sp. | reverse complement strand
GTCTTTACCCTCAGGAAATATCCTTGTCCATGATAAGGAAAACCTGAATGTTTTAAAATTCAGGTTAGCTGCTGTTTTTATATCTTTCTCGTAGTTTTTGTAAAAGTTTGACGCGTTATTAATTTCGTCATTATTTTTTATGTTTTGAATATTTGCCGCGAAATGATCCCAAATTGATTTTCCCTTTCCATCATCTTCTGCCCATCCTTCATTTTGAAAGGAACTGATTGTTGTGCCCCAGATAAAATTACTACCAAATTGTTTTCTTTTTAGCATAATGAGTTAATTATGTGTACAAGAATACAGAATCAGTGTAAATTGGATATTAATAGAATGTTACGATGTTTAAGAAAAGTTTTAAGAGCCTTGGAAGCTGCTGATCATTAACTTTTTTAGTTTGTATTAAATTGTTTGTTGAAGTTATATTTTGTAAGTGCTAAAGAACATAAAGGATTCAGAACTCAAAGCATACCTATGTTTATTGATAGGCTGTTAATTATAATTTTTGTGCTTAAATTTTTTCTTACTCCTTTTGGATAACTTCCATCCATACTCCAAAGCTGGTATTTTTATAGGATGGGGTCATGTTTATAAAACCAGATATTATTTTAGCATCCTTTATAATTAAGGGTTTTTTATGCATGTTATCATCGATAAAATTATTCCATTCGCCTGTTTTAAAGGAGTTTATTTTCCATTGTCCTATGCTATGGGGGGCAATAAATTGATTCAGATGAATATTAATCAATCCCATATTGTAGCGCCAGTTGATGTCAACGCAGGGGTGTATTTTAAGCTTTTTATCTTCGTCGCTATAAACAATAGCATCCACTCCTAAAGGACCCTCATAAAAGTGTTGAGGTTTTATTTTTTTTAGGGCTTTAATTAAGCTTGAGGCAGCGCTATGAAGTACTTCATCGGATAAAAATTGGCTTATCTCATTCTCTTTGTCCGGCCAGTTAATATTTCCTCCAATAAAATGTCCTTTATGATCATTTAAAGAATATGAAATCCCTTTTAAATCTATATCTCCATTGCTATGCAGGTATAGTTGAAAAGAGAAGTCGAATTTCTTGTCGAGTAAGGTTTCGGCAGTAATAAAGCCTTGCTGTTTAAGAGCACCATTCAGCCAGGGGTAATCAATGGTTTGTCCTATGGTGCGATCAATAATATGGATGCCTCTGCCTGAGCTACTCCAAGGCATTTTAATAATAGCTTTAGGATGATTTGATAACCATTGATCCAAATCATTAATGTTGTAAATGTTTATAGCTGCATGTTTTAAGCTAACAAATGAGTTTTTTTGGGGGTCATGTATGATATATTCCTGAATTTGGTTAGTGGTGGCACGGCTAAAAAAAAGTTTATGGTCCTGATTCCATGTGAAATTAGGCGACGACATAAATTTTTTAGCTGCATAGGGTTTTAAATGTTTGATTTTGTGATGAATTGCTTGATTCCAGCTCCAGGGGCGCAAGCTGTGGTAGGCTAGGGGTGTTTTTAGATCAATAAGCCTGCGGTATTCAAGATTTTGCATTCCTAATACGGTCCATTGATCCAAAAATCTTTTGTCAGGAATATTTTCGGTGATAATAATATCTTTCTCACGGGCATAAAAAGAGGGTAAAAACGAGAGATCCCTTTCAAAAAGTTGCAGGTTTTTAGGAGGCATGTAACTTATTGTGCCATTGGCTATGGCCATCTCACCCGTAGGATTGAAGAAATAAATATTTTGCATTAACAAATTATGATGTAGATATACAGGAGTTAAATGAGCAAACAAAATTAATGAATTTATGGAATTGTGTTTAGTTCAGGTGATTTCTTTATATGTTATTTATGGTTTAAACTCATGTTTTTGTTAGTCTAAAAGCTTTTTTTTAGTGATATAAATAAAGTACCCTCCTGATTGCAGGCTTAAATACTGATTAAATACATGTTTTTTCGCTGACAATACTCATAGTACAAAACAGAATTATTATGCTATTTTGTTTTCTATACAGACTTATTAATTAACTACAATTAAATATTTAACCATGATTATAGGTGTTCCAAAGGAGATTAAACCTGTAGAAAACAGGGTAGGAATGACTCCAGCTGGTGTTTTAGAAATGACTAAAGCTGGACATGTTGTTTATGTGCAGTCAGGAGCTGGAAAAGCTACTGATTTCTATGACGAGGATTACGAACAAGCAGGAGCTAAGATTCTTCCTACCATTGAGGAAGTATATGCTATTGCTGAAATGATAGTGAAGGTTAAAGAGCCTATCGAGCCAGAATATAAGCTGATTAAAGAGAATCAGTTATTGTTTACCTATTTTCATTTTGCCTCTGGTGAGGCCTTAACAAAGGCCATGATAGAGCAAAAAGCTATTTGTTTAAGTTATGAAACAGTAGAAACTCCTGATCGAAAATTACCTTTGTTAATTCCTATGTCGGAAGTAGCAGGTAGAATGGCGGTGCAAGAAGGTGCTAAATATTTAGAGCGTACTTATGGTGGACGTGGCGTATTGTTGGGAGGTGTTCCCGGAGTACCTCCTGCTAAAGTATTGGTTATTGGAGGTGGTGTTGTGGGAACCCAGGCGGCTAAAATGGCAGCTGGTTTAGGAGCTGATGTAACCATTATGGATATGAACATAGATCGCTTACGTCAGTTGGATGATATTATGCCTGCAAATGTAAATAATTTAGTG
>JBFHKL010000452.1:0-2708 GCA_041595375.1 Saccharicrinis sp. | reverse complement strand
TAGGTGATTTATTGTTCCTAAAGTGCTGGTTTTTTTGTTAATTTGCGCATTCTTTTTTTTTGACAAACGAAATATGAAAAGTACAAGGCCTTTATTGCTTGCATGTTTCTGCATAATAGTTATTTAGGATTGTTTACTAAAAATATAAACACATTATTTATATGGCAAAAGGATTAACAAAAAGGAGCGTTGACTATTCACAATGGTATAACGAGTTGGTTATTAAAGCTGATTTGGCCGAAAACTCGGCAGTAAGAGGTTGCATGGTAATTAAACCCTATGGATATGCCATTTGGGAAAAAATGCAACAGCAATTGGATAAGATGTTTAAGGAGACGGGGCATGTGAATGCATATTTTCCATTGTTTATTCCTAAATCTTTTTTTAGCAAGGAAGCTAATCATGTTGAAGGATTTGCCAAAGAATGTGCTGTGGTTACTCACTATAGGTTAAAAAATGATCCGGATGGTAAGGGTGTGATTGTTGATCCTGATGCAAAATTGGAGGAGGAGCTAATCGTTCGTCCTACCTCTGAAACAATTATATGGAATACATATAAAAACTGGATTCAATCGTATCGCGATCTCCCTATTAAATGTAATCAATGGGCCAATGTGGTGCGTTGGGAAATGCGTACTCGACTGTTTTTACGTACTGCTGAGTTTCTTTGGCAAGAGGGACATACGGCTCATGCCACCAAGCAAGAGGCTATGGAGGAAACGGAAACGATGATTAAGGTATATGCTGAGTTTGCTGAAAAATATATGGCAGTGCCTGTGGTGCAAGGGTATAAAAGTGAAAATGAGCGTTTTGCCGGTGCTTTGGAAACATTAACTATCGAAGCATTGATGCAGGATGGGAAAGCATTACAATCGGGTACTTCTCACTTCTTGGGACAAAATTTTGCCAAGGCTTTTGATGTGAAGTTTGCCAGTAAAGAAGGTGTAGAAGATTATGTTTGGGCTACTTCCTGGGGAGTGTCCACACGTTTGATGGGCGCATTGATTATGGCCCATTCCGATGATTTTGGCTTGGTACTGCCACCTAAGTTGGCTCCAATTCAGGTAGCTATTGTACCTATTTATAAGAGTGAAGAAGAATTGACTAAGATTACAGAGAAAGTAAATGTGATTGTAGACAAATTGAAGCAGCATGGTGTTTCTGTTAAATTTGATGATTCAGATAACCGTAAGCCGGGTTGGAAATTCGCTCAGTATGAACTGCAAGGTGTGCCTGTGCGTCTGGCTGTTGGACCAAGAGATATTGAAAATAATACCGTAGAGGTAGCTCGCAGGGATACATTGACAAAAGAAGTGGTCTCTATTGATGGAGTTGATGCTTATGTATTGGATTTGTTGGATAAAATTCAGGATAATATTTACAAAAAAGCATTTGATTTTAGAAAGGAAAATACTACTCCCGTAGATTCATATGATGAATTTAAGCAAGTCTTAAATGAAAAAGGAGGCTTTATTCTTGCTCACTGGGATGGTACTTCAGAAACAGAACAGTTAATCAAAGACCAGACTAAAGCTACTATCAGGTGTATTCCTTTGGAGGGAGATAAAACACCAGGGAAATGTATGGTTACAGGTAAACCATCTGCCCAAAGAGTATTGTTTGCTAAAGCCTATTAAATTTATTGAGAAGATGATATTTATCAGGGAGGCTATATTTGTAGCTTCCCTTTTTTTGTTTTTGTTCAATTTAAAACTACTTTTAAAAATATAGATATATTTAAAATACGATGGTAAACATTAAAGATAGATTTTTAAAGTATGTAACTGTTGATACACAGTCGGATACTGATACTGGGCTTACGCCTTCTACTCCCGGACAATTGGCTTTCTCTGAAAAATTGGTTGAGGAATTAAATCAAATAGGTTTGGAGGAGGTAGAATTGGATGATAATGGCTATGTGATGGCTACAATTCCTTCTAATGTAGATTATGATGTGCCGGTAATTGGTTTTATTGCGCATGTGGATACCAGTCCTGATTTTTCGGGAAAAAATGTAAATCCTCAAATCATTGAATCCTATCAGGGGCAGGATATTATCTTAAATAAGAAAGAGAATATTATTCTTTGCCCAGAGGAATTTCCGGAACTAAAAAAATATATTGGACAAACATTAATCACCACCGATGGAACCACCTTGCTGGGTGCCGATGATAAAGCCGGTGTGGCAGAAATAGTTACGGCGGCAGAGTATCTGATTAATCATCCGGAGATTAAACATGGTAAGATTAAGATTGGTTTTACACCGGATGAAGAAATAGGGGCTGGTGCCGATTATTTTAATATAGAGAAATTTGGTGCGGAGTATGCCTATACCATGGATGGAGGAGAGATTGGGGAGCTGGAATATGAAAATTTTAATGCAGCTATTGCTAAAATTACGGTCTTGGGAAGAAATGTACATCCAGGATATGCAAAAAATAAAATGCGTAATTCTATTCGTATAGCACATCAGATTGTTTCTATGCTTCCAAGAGTGGAAACTCCAGAACATACATCCGGTTATGAAGGCTTTTACCATTTAATGTCGTTTAAAGGTGAGGTTGAAAAAAGCGAGCTTACCTATATTATCCGCGATTTTAAACGCGATAGGTTTGAGGATAGAAAAAAAGAGATCAAACATATTATTAGTAAAATCAATCACGAATATGGCGAAGGGATTGCCAATTTAGAGGTGAAGGATCAGTATT
>JBFHKL010000451.1:0-2721 GCA_041595375.1 Saccharicrinis sp. | reverse complement strand
GTCTTCAAGTAGTACATCTAGTCGGCGTAAAACCACCATCGGTAGAATTACATCACGGTATTTTCCTCTAACGTAAACATCTCTTAAGCAATCATCGGCTATTGACCAGATGAAGGAAACTAATCTATTGTGTACAGCTGTGTTCATATTTTGGTTTAAAGTCTATTTGTTTACAATAACTGCTAAAAGTACAGAATCAAAATGATTTTTTATTGTGCGATGGCAAAAAAAACACGTGGAAGGAATATTCAATTTTAGCAGCGAATTTTCATGCGAGTAATTACACTCTTTTGCAAAAAAAAGCCTGTGGGCTGGTTTGTGGGTTTTGCGAATGTGTGTAATTGTGCGGTGGGATTTTTAGGCTATGAAATACTGTGGATTATAGTTTCTTAGCTTTGCCTACAACTAATCTATAACCACACCATTTGTCAGTAAACGTCACTTTGTGCCGGTATTTGTTCTTTAGTGGTAGTGATTTAATTTCCGCTTACAGAGATACAAAAAATCTATTGAACATCTATACCCATTTATCAAAATCATACACCAAATAAATATCAAGTAAGGTGGGTTAAATTTTATAAAATACCGATAGTGTACTATTTTTTTTAACAGGAAAGGTATGTCTGGCGACGACGGTATTTTATATCCATCAAAAAAAGCCACCCTAAAAAGGATGGCTTTTTGTAATATATACTATCGATAGAGCAACGACCAAAATAATCCTTTGCTTTTAAACTATCAAACATGCTTATAAATTCCAATCTGGTCCAGGGTAAAACTATGAATAAATTCGGCTCTTGCTTTATTTTCGGCATTACCCATATGAATATAAATCTCTGTAGACTTTTTAAATTGCTCATCTCGCTGAGTATCCAATAGCAATAGATACCCCATAACAATATGACCGGCCATTTCAACCAAACGGCGGGCATGAAAGTCAACATACTCATTGTCTTTCATATCAACTACTGTTTTAACTGTATGCACAAACTCCTCGGTCATACCAATTAAAATACGGCGATACCCATGCAATTCGGGTTTTAACTCCATAGCTTCATACTCTCTTATTCTATCTACATAACCACCCGTAGTTACTCCTCTGATAGCAGCAACTACCTGTAATTGCGTTGTACCCTCGTAAATAGATGTAATACGTGCATCACGATAGATACGTTCAATGGGGTAATCTTTCATAAAACCAGAACCGCCATGAATTTGCAACGAATCGTAAGCCAATTGATTACTGTATTCACTACTCATACCTTTTAACAAAGGAGTGAAGTAATCAGCCATTTTCTGATAACGTTTCATTTCTTTACGTTCTTCAGGTTCCAATTTACGTTCTTCGCTAATATGGGTATAGGTTTTATAAATATCCACCATACGAGCCGTTTCGTAAAGTAAAGTACGCGAAGCATCAAGCTTAGCCTTCATGGTAGAAAGCATTTCATAAACAGCAGGGAAATGAATGATTGACTTACCAAACTGCTGACGCTCCTGAGCATATTGTATGGCCTCGCGATAAGCCGATTCAGAAACGCCAACCGACTGTGCACCAATACCCAGACGGGCACCATTCATTAGCGCCATCACATACTTAATTAATCCCATTTTACGTGAACCCACCAACTCAGCAGGGGCATTTTTAAATACCAGCTCACAAGTAGGTGATCCTTTAATACCCATTTTATTTTCGATACGACGCACAATAACTGCTTTTTCGTTTCTATCGTAAATAAACATAGATAATCCACGTCCATCATGTGTTCCATCTTCAGATCGAGCCAGAACCAATGAAACATGACCATCGCCATTGGTAATAAAACGTTTCACGCCATTGAGGTACCACTTACCGTCCTCTTCGTTGTAGCTAGCCTTTAGCTGAACCGCCTGCAAATCAGAACCTGCATCTGGCTCTGTTAAATCCATGGCAGCGGTTTCGCCATTAGATATACGGGGCAAGAAACGTTGTTTTTGATCTTCATCAGCAAACTCATTGATTGTTTCAGCACAATCCTGAAGTCCCCATATATTTACAAAGCCAGCATCGGCGCGCGAAACAACATCGGCAGCCATAATATATGGAACAATAGGAAAGTTTAAGCCCTCATATTTCCGGGGAAGTGTTATACCCATTAATCCGGCTTCAACCAAGGCATCCAGGTTTTCTTGAGTTCCTTTGGCATAAATCACTTCATTATTCACAATCTTAGGACCTTCCTGATCCACACTCTCAGCATTTGGAGCTACAATATCACCACAAATCTCACCTACAATCTCCAACACCTTTTCATAGCTATCCATGGCATCTTCAAAATCCACAGGCGCATAATCAAACTTATCTTTATCAGCAAAATTACGCTCCTTTAATGCCACAATCTTTTCCATCAAAGGGTGAGTAAGATGAAATTGTAATTCGGGGTTATCTGTAAAAAAATTAGCCATTGCTTTATGTTTTTATAGTATCAAGGTGCAAGCATTAGGAAAAAAGCTTATTTACATGACGTAAATGCTTTTATCAGTACTTTCAAACACCTCTATCCTAATTATCTACTTAGTATTCTTTTTATAAAGTTTAATCAATTTTGGAACAATGTCGTTCACATCTCCATTAATAACATAATCAGCTATTCGATTAATAGGTGCATTAGGATCATTGTTAATGGCAATAACCATAGATGATTCTTCCATACCTGCTGTATGCTGAATTTGTCCTGAGAT
>JBFHKL010000450.1:0-2742 GCA_041595375.1 Saccharicrinis sp. | reverse complement strand
GCACGAAATTCCGTTGCCGGATGATTATCAGGGAGAGACCATCTATTTTCGGGTGTTCTCGAATTACACGGACATCGGACTGTGGGGCGAAGTGGCGGTTACGGATCACCCTGATCTGATCCTCCGGCTGTTAGTAGTTGTTCCAATATTAAAGTGCGGTGAGCTATCTGGTGCTTATTCCACGAAAAACTACAAAAATCAGATAACACCCCTAAAATGCTTGCTCCCAGTATTGAGCTGGTACCCAAACCCGAACCCTTGGGGATAGCACTTAACATCGACATCTCAAAACCACCACCAAATGAGGATAACTGCTCCTTCAAGGTTTTATATTTAGCGCCGCAAAAATCAGGATGAAAACCCGCCAGACAAAGCGCCGCTTTGGGTATAGAGAAAGATGAAATTACTGTATTATATTGAGCTAATTCTTCATAAGTCCTAACTACTTCAGCCTCTCCATTATCAATAGATCGAAGAGTAATCGTTGGTTCAGAAGAAAGCCTGATAAAGATCTGAATAGGTGGTTGCCCATTCATTTCAACAGCTAGGTTGACCACGCTACCTCCAAACTGCATACAAAAGGGAGGTGTATCCGACCATCCGCCAGCCAGATCAAGTCTCGCAGGACTACGCCCCCAGATAATCTGGTCGGAATAAATATTAAGCCTGGGAATATTGCCATGTTCTATTGAACTGGTAATCACATCATGTAGTGTCGCAAATGCTTCTTTTTCATATGCTTTCGACTTGTCGCCATCGGAATACTTATAAAATGCAGAACGAAACATAAAATCCCTTGCTCTGATCAAGGGTTGTTCGTCGGCGGATAACTCCGGCGGCAATGAATGTCCTGATTGGTGATACTCTGAAGCAATATGATCAAGGTCTAATTGGTAAAATACACTCCGCTTATAATTCACCGCCAAAGGCTTCAGTGTTATACGTCTGAAATGATCACGCTGCTGCTGAAGACGAACAAGATTGGCTTGATTACTAATATCATTGGCAGATAATTTGACAGCATCGAGCCAAATCTGTTTTTGAACACCATTCTCTCCTCCATTCAATAACCAATGTACAAACTCCTGCGTTAAATTTTCTTTTGCAATCACAGGAAAGAGTTTGGCAAACTGAATATCCTTATCTGTTTCTATTGCACAGGATTCCTGTTCCATTCCCCGTTTACTTAACCAAGCTGCTAAGGTTTCACCCATCCATGTAGTGCCTTCTTCTGCAAAAGTACCACTGAATAGATCATTGATACCATAAAGTCTGATACAGAATTCCTCATCCCCTATGGGCACAATATCAATACATATACCCGGAGCAAGCTTTAACATCCAGGTATTCTCGGGAACACCAGTAAATATATGATCGGATGATATATCCCAGGTAGAAGGGATACAACTATTCTCCACCCAAATATTTTTATGCGTTTCGTTCCACACTATCTCTGAAATGGCATTCTGTACAAACAACGATGGGTGTGATTTGACACGATTGTGCCAGATGGATCTTTGATCCTGAACACTATTTTGGATGGCCTCAGTAGAAGAAATGAGTTCTTTGGAGGTACCATAGTGATAAAATACGCCATCCTTAAGAGGCATAATAGATACGGAAAGCGCATTGATATCATTATCCTTTCCTGATGGATTCTTTCCTAAACAGGTGCCAAATTCACTATATAAATCGTAAAAATCAGGTTGACCATTACGAAATCCATCTCCTGTCCAACCACTTTTTTGCATTAAAACAGTTATCGCCCTATCACTTAAAATCCAAACACCTACATCCATCATAAACAGATGCGACATGGCCAGTTTTTCTATGGTGCCATGTTCAGGCTTTTGCAACATAAAATCCAATTGCTGGGGATTATTCCGTGGCGTAAAAAACACCCCATGGCGGGAAGCCAAATGCGGAGAGACCCAAATACCCAGACATAGCACATCTACATCGGGCAACTCTACAGGCAATTCGGGACAATGAATCAATACATCGCCACTGGCAATTAAAGCATTCTGCCGGGCACTGGATTTAGACATCAGCTTCTCCAGTAAAGGAAGTTGAATATCCAATAAGGTCTGGTCTATCTTTTGTCCCCGGCTCCACCTAAAAACAGGAACAGGCAATAGTACTTTTCCTGCAGTAGCATAGGATGGAAGTCTACGACTTTGCCCACCTGCATGAATGATGATCTTCTTTTCCTCCTCCGGATATCCCTCTTTTTTATACACTGAAAGTAAATGAGCTGTTCCTCCTCCGGAACCCACCCTTGCTCCTTCAGGATCTGATGCTACAAACCAGTTGTTTTTAGGTTTATTGCTTAGGCAATGGAAATTATTAACCAAATTAGGCGGTAGAGATAAAAGATAGTTCATTTTCATTAATGTTTTTTGACTTCGTTCCAAAAATACTTTGTTTTAAGAAGCTTTTTAGTATAAATGTTATTTTTTTATAGCTCCAGCGGCATATCGCTCATAGCCCGATTTGATAAATTGGACCAAAAACAAAACAGGCTCACCTTAAGGTAAGCCTGTTTTATAATAATTTTAAGCAAATACAATAGTCATGCTAATCTCTTTGAAGATACCAATCTATTGTTTTTTGAATACCTGTTTCAAAATTTTCATTGGCCTTCCATCCTAATTGGGTTTCTATCTTTGTTGCATCAATGGCATATCTTCTATCGTGACCAGCTCTATCTTTTACAAAAGTAATTAACTCTTTGTAAGACTT
>JBFHKL010000449.1:0-2758 GCA_041595375.1 Saccharicrinis sp. | reverse complement strand
TGTATGAGATCGATAAAATAAAATATATAGTTTATAATCTAAACGATTCTATAACTATAACCAAAGGACAAAAAGAAGTACATCAGGTTAAGAAAACATCCACAGGCATTATTACTTCATCATTATGGAATGCGATGTCTGAAAATGGCGCAAGCCCTCTTTTAGCCCTCGAACTATCCGATATTTATGCCTGGACTGTTGATTTCTTTGGTATTGAGACAGGAGATTATTTTAAGATTCTATATACCGAAAATTATGTAGACTCTGCTTCAGTAGGTATCAGCTCCATTGACGCCGCCTTGTTTCACCACAGAGGGGAAGATTATTATGCTTTTAACTTTCCGGAAGACAGTATAACCTATAACTACTTCGACGAGAAAGGGAAAAGCCTCAGGAAAGCCTTTTTAAAAGCACCTCTGAAATTTTCTCGCATCAGTAGTCGTTTTTCCAACAGCCGCCTGCATCCTGTATTAAAAATCAGACGTCCTCACCATGGAGTAGATTATGCCGCACCCAAAGGCACTCATGTTTTTTCAATTGGCGACGGACGAGTTATTGCCCGTGGCTTTCAGGCTAATGGAGGTGGAAATTACCTGAAAATTAAACACAACAGCGTATATACAACTGTATATATGCACCTGAATGGTTTTGCCAAAGGAATAAACCAAGGAGACCACGTTAAGCAAGGCCAGTTAATTGGTTATGTTGGTGCAACAGGACTGGCAACAGGACCACATCTGGATTTTAGAGTGTTCAAAAACGGAAAAGCAATAGATCCTCTTAAGGTAAAGGCTCCTCCTGTTGAACCTGTTAAAAAAGAAGATATGTCCAGATTCAAAGGCTTTTACAAACCACTTAAAAACCAAATCGACGAATTAATTTTACCTGTAACGAAAAAATAATTCTGATATTCAGTATTCAGTCAACAGTAGGCTGTAAACTAAATACTGTGGGCTGAATACTGAACTTTATAAACAGCAAACCATATTTACTTTGTCGACTTACGAAACTCCTGTAAATCGTTAAAAAATGGTTTGTTCAAAAAATTATTTTCATCCAAGGAACAAAGCTTCTCAAACATGGCTAAATTAACCGTAAAGGCCATCATATTTTTAGGCAGGTATTTTCGCATGGCTAAATCCGTTGCCCCAATAAGTGCTTGAGGCTCTTCTTCGCCCGAAATTAAAGAAAGCATCTGCATGCATCCTGAACCAAAGGGAACCTGAACAGGATTACTCCCCATTCCATTATGAAAGTAATTAGCACCAATGATCAAGGCACTAAGCTGATCGGGCGTTACAAAAAAGGTAACCGACTTTAAATATCCCTCCATCGAATTTTTTAGCGTGCTTATATAAAGACATTTATGCTTCGTTTTATAAGGCAAGGTAACATCAAGCCATTTATTCATTATCTCTCTGGAGCATTTTAAACCCTCTTCATCCACTAAAAAATCAACAAACTCTTCTCTTTCACGATTTTCTTTGCCAAACAACCAATACCCGCATCCTTTACAACCGAAATTTGTGGAGCTTAGCTTTAATGTCTGTCCACGCATCCAAGCATTATAATAGGCAAACATACAGGCTCTACGATGATTCAATGGTTCAATGACATTATCAAAAGGAGCATTGTGGGGAGCATCATAGATACCAATTAGCGGTAAATCCATTCCTAACCGATCCATCAGGTAATTTGCATCAAGTAAAGTGGGCATTTTTGTTTTCTAATATAATCAATATATGTCACAGAAAATAGATCTACAGGTACAAATAATTAAATCCCCAGACAAAAAATACCAACAGACTATTAATCCCCTCTTTATTCAAATAACTCATTTACATCACTGATTATGGGCCAAAAGACACAATTGAGTAAAGACGTATCATATAAAATGAATCTTTATCAGAAACGGTCAAGGGTAAAGATCTAATTGCAACTAAAGAAGGACTGACTGATTGCAAATCATTTTGCAGTAAGGATCTCTTCAATTACCTTAGGATAATATTTATACTCCAACTCATGCACTTTTTCTTCCACAATTTCAGGGGTATCGCCGGGATTCACCACACATCTTGCCTGAAAAATCACTCTCCCTTCATCATACTTTTCATCCACATAATGAATTGTAATTCCTGTTTCTGTTTCCTTATTGGCCACTATCGCTTCATGAATTTTACGCCCATACATTCCTTTTCCCCCATATTTAGGCAATAGTGCAGGATGTATATTAATAATCCTACCTTTAAAGGCTTTCACGAGATTCTGAGGCACCAACCATAAAAATCCGGCCAAGACCACTAAATCACACTCACACTCTTTGAGTTTCTCCACTATTTTATCACTCTCATAAAACTCTTCACGTGAAAATAAAGTTACACTAACATTCATTTTACGCGCTCGATCAATAATATATGCCTTTTTATTATTCGTAAAAAAGTAAAAATCGAGGTCAAAATGTGCTTTTTTTAAATAATCTACAATATTTTCTGCATTAGAACCTGAACCCGAAGCAAACACCGCAATACTACTCATTACCTGATGATTATAATTTAATAAAACAACAACTTTATCCATTCAAAAGTAGGAAAAAATGCCTCTTAAATAATTTTATTCTAATTATATTTGAATAATTATCCCGATTTTTTTTCCTTTGCAAAGTTATTTAAATCAATAAATTTTAATTATTAACTTAAAATTAAAAGCTATGTCTGACATTGCATCAAGAGTAAAAGCAATCATCGTAGACAAACTAGGA
>JBFHKL010000448.1:0-2759 GCA_041595375.1 Saccharicrinis sp. | reverse complement strand
TGTTTAAGTAAAAAAAATACAGAAGATATAACACGTTATTTACGGCAAAATGGCGTACTCTCGGGTTTTTACCATGCAGGGATGAATAGTGATATGCGTAATCGTGTGCAAAATGATTTTATAAACGATCGTATTAAAGTGGTGTGTGCAACCATTGCCTTTGGAATGGGTATCGACAAATCGAATGTGCGTTGGGTTATTCATCATAATCTTCCTAAAAATATTGAGGGGTATTATCAGGAAATAGGTCGTAGTGGTAGAGATGGCTTGCCCGCTCATGCTTTATTGTTTTATGGACAACAGGATTATAGTATTCTTGAATCGTTCAACGAGGAATCGGAGCGTAAAACAATTTTAAATGCCAGGCTTAGCAGAATGTTGCATTTTGCTCAATCTAATCATTGTAGAAGACGGCTATTGCTGAACTATTTTGGAGAATGGACGACTAAAGATTGTGGTGCGTGCGACAATTGCAAGGGGAAACAGGTTTTGTTTGATGGAACCATTCTGGCACAAAAGGCATTATCGGCTGTAGCCCGATTAAAGGGCAGGTTGCCTAAGGAGTTATTGCCTTTGGTAATGGCAGGTCATCGTACACCTGATGTTGAGGCTGGTAGATTTTATGAAGTAAAAACGTTTGGTGCCGGAAAGGATGTGAGTCTGGCTGATTGGGATATCATCGTTAACCAGCTGGTGGGACTGGGATATCTGAAAATTGAATACCAGCATGGAACGATACTCGCATTAACTCCCTTAAGCAATAAGGTTCTTTTTGAAGGGGAGAAGGTGTTTCTTCATCATTTGCATCAAAAAATTAAACGGGAGAAAAAAGTTGAGGTTAAAAAGCCCGTGGCGGCCCCGTCTTTTACCCAGGAAAAAGGTTTATTTGAACGTTTACGACAGTTGCGGCGTTCCATGGCCGTTGAACTTGGTGTTCCGCCTTATATTTTATTTTCAGATGCTACCCTGGCGGAAATGGTAACCCATCAGCCAACCAATGAATGGGAAATGAAGGAGATTTCGGGTGTGGGAAGTAAGAAATGGGAGCAATATGGACAGGCTTTTGTAAACGAGATACAGGCTTTTTTAAAGAATAAACAAAACAAAGCCCAGCCTGCCTATGTAAAAACATTTCAGCTTTATAAGCAAGGCTTATCGCCTGAAGTAATTGCTGCTCAATCGGGCTTAAGTGTGGTGACGGTGTATTCGCATCTGGCTACATTATTTGAGAAAGGGGAGCGCGTTGATATTGAACAATATGTTTTACCATACGAAAAACGGAGGGTGACCGAATTGTTGAAGCAATATCCTGGATGGCAACTTCAGGAAATTTATAATCATTTACAAAGAGAAGTTCCTCATCACGTTATTCGTTTGGTTATGACTTTAATGAAAAAAGAACATTCTTAGATGATGTTCGCTTAGGTGGTTTTTGTAAATTTATTGATCATTTTATCAAGAAATAAAAGTGCAGAAACACCAATGAATATGATATACACCAGGTTGGGTATTTGGGAAAAAGAAACAGCAAATAAATGTCCTAAATCTGAAAATGCTTCTGTTGTAGAGTTGAGGCTTAACGATTCGCTGATGGTTGAGGCGTTGCCTGTTTTACGGATGTCGAAGAGATAAATTAAAACTATGGCTATTAAGCTGCCTGCTCCAATTGAGAGTTTGCTTTTTAAGCTATATCTTGAGCTTAGAATAATGGGTTTTGATGTCCATTCCTGAAGTACCTTGTTCATGGTGTTTTTAGTGAAGTCTCCAGTAGGTTCTTCCAATGAAAAAAACGAGAATAATTCCTTTGTTTTTATTTCATCTTCTTGTATATGATTGTGTTTTTTTTTCATAGTTTTTACATTTAGCTCTACTTATTAAATGCCTGAATTTAACCAATGCCAGCTTTAATTCTGTATTAAAATTTTAGCCTCTCCATTCATTATTTTCTGTAATTGATCATGTAAATTTTTTCGAGCTCTGAAAAGTTTCACTTTTACATTACTCTCACTGTAATCGGCTAATAAGGCTATCTCCTCTATGCTTAATTCCTGATAGTAATACAATATTAATAAAAATCCTTCATCTTCCTTAAGCTGATTTATTGCCATTTTTAAAAGCTTCTTTTTATCCAGTCTTTCTAGTCTATCTACTTCAAAGGAGCTTAGTTGCATCACCCTGTCCTCTGGTCCTTCATCCAGAGATTGCATGGTGTGCTTTTTTAATCTGGTTTTACTTAATGCTGTGCGATAAACGATTTGATACAACCAGGTGCTAAATTTCGATTTTCCTTTAAAGCTTTCAATTTTTGTATATGCTTTAACAAAAGCATCCTGAGCTACTTCTTCAGCATCTTCCCGGTTCTTAGTAATGCTCAATGCCAGCGTATATACCATATGCTGGTATTTATTTACCAGAGTAGCATATGCCGATACGTCACCTTGCTTAACCAGGTTAATTATTTTAAAATCCGAATTAGCCATCTTTTAGTTTTGACGCTCATAAGTGTGTGTAAGTTACATGATGTAATAAAAAAAAGCAATCCATGTAAAGTTAATGGTTTGAACATTAGGCTGATGTGATTTTAAGTTTAATTTATTTTAAAAAAATATATCAATAGTGTTGGTTTATCGGATCAAAAGACATACATTTGCATCCGCAAAAAAGAAATAAAAGTCTTTAAAAAAGCTTCTGATTTGCAAAGATTATGGCGAGGTAGCTCAGCTGGTTAGAGCGCATGATTCATAATCATGAGGTCGGCG
>JBFHKL010000447.1:0-2773 GCA_041595375.1 Saccharicrinis sp. | reverse complement strand
GTTTGAGATGCAGTTCTACCTTGCTGTACCCCTCCACTGCTCCTACTTGCAGGCATTACATTAATCAGGTTGGTCCCCATTGAAGCGATACTGCTTTTTATACTTTCGTTAGAGCCCTGACCAATAGCGAGCATAGTTATTACAGCCCCCACACCAATAACAATCCCTAACATAGTTAGGAAAGATCGTAATTTATTTCTTTTAATAGCTGCTATGGCTATCTTAAAAAGATTTAATAATTTCATCTGTTAAAATTTATCTCTTTATTGGTCAGATGTATCTCCCTATGAATTGTAATTTCCACAAAGCGGAACAAGCTATTCTATTATAAATAATGTAGAATACCAAAATTCATGTTCAATTCATCTGTTAAAAATTAAGATTAGTCTAAAATATAATCATCATCTTGCAGTTGTAAAAGCGCTTGATTGGCATCGCTTCTATTCTCCGTCATCATATCCTTAATCAAGCGCCCATCTCTAAACAAGATATTTCTTTTAGTAAACTTGGCGATATCCGGTTCATGGGTTACAAAACCAATAGTAATTCCTTTTTCATTGAGTTCCTGAAACAGGGCCATAATTTCGAAGGAAGTACGCGTATCGAGGTTACCCGTAGCCTCATCGGCCAGAATAATGACCGGATCATTAACGATAGAACGGGCAATGGCAACACGTTGCTGCTGACCTCCGGACATTTGATTGGATAAATGTTTCATCCTGTCTTTTAAGCCTACAGCAATTAAAGCGGCTTCTGCTTTTTCGCGGCGTAACTTATTTCCCACAGATGGGTTGTAAAGCAAGGGAAGTTCTACATTTTCTAATGCCGTTGTTCGTGGCAAAAGATTATAAGACTGAAAAACAAACCCCAACTTTTTACTTCTAATCTCGGCCAACTGATTTTTCTTTAACGATTTCACATTTACACCATCTAACAAGTAATCTCCTTCCGAGGCTTTATCCAAACAGCCCAGTATATTCAACAAGGTAGATTTACCAGAACCACTTGTTCCCATTATAGCAACAAACTCACCTTGAGTAATATTCAAATCAACGCCTCTGAGTGCCCTTACGGTCTCTTCGCCCACTTGATAATTTTTATGCAGATTTTTAATCTCTATTATTTTATTGTCGCTCTTCATTGTTAAATAGTAAAATGTTCAACCTTAAACTTTGAAATAATAAATAGATACCCTGAGGTAAACTATCTTGGAGGGCCACCACCTCCTTTAGGGCGGGATGGAGCAAAGGGATTGGATTCGGTCTCCTTATCTGCGTCCTTTTCAATAATGTTTTCCTCAGTCCCTACTTCCATGGAAACAACAACATCCTGTCCTTCTTCAAGGCCTGAGAGAATTTGTATCTGGGTTCCGTCATTGATCCCAATCTCCACGGGTACAGGTTTAATTGTCTCGCCATCTTTTAACCATAATATTTTATGAGTATCATCTTGTTCACTCATTCCAGCAGGAGGCCCCTGTCTTTCTCCAGATGATGCCTGCATACTTCCACCTGTACTCATTTTATTACCCATTCCCGGAGGAGGTCCCATTTTTTGTCCTTCAGGAAGAGAACTCATCAGGTCTTCCATCATATCCCGATCCGGAGTAAAACGAATGGTTTTACCAGCAACCAATAATACATCACTGGCTTCTTCAACATAAACCGAAATACTAGCTGTCATACCCGGTTTCAACTTCTTTTCCGGATTAGCTACCAAGATAATTACGGTATAAGTAATTACATTAGATTCTTCGGTAGGCTCCAATCTAATCTCCGACACCTTACCTTTAAATATATCATCAGGAAAGGCATCCACAGTAAAGCCTACATTCTGACCAAGTTTAACCTGGCCTATATCTGCCTCATCTATATCAGCTTCAACCTGCATTTCCAATAAGTCATTAACAATGGTAAACAACTCCGGCGTACTATAACTAGCAGCTACCGTTTCTCCTTCTTCCACCTCACGATTACAAACAATTCCATCTATTGGGGAGTAAATATTGGTGTAACCCAAATTACGCTCTGCTTTTTCCACACTCGCTTTGGCTGACTTTACAGCAGCTTTACTTAATTTATAATCGTACACCGCTTCATCATAATCACTTTCTGCCAAAACATCATTTTCAAACAACATTTTCATTCGTTTGAGATTCTTTTCCTTGTATTCTAACTCTGCCTCTGCTTCTTCCAGATCTGCTTCGGAAGTTTTGAGCGTAGATAATAAGCTGGATTTATCTAATTCAGCGATTAGCTGACCCTTTTTTACTACCGAATTAAAGTCAACATACAGTTTTTCAATGACCCCTGACACCTGACAACCCACTTCAACGGTATTGGTTGCCTCCAAGGTTCCTGTTGCGGTAACGGTATTATTAATAGAACCTCGTTCTACCTTTACTGTTTCAAAAACATATCCCGATTTACTGCTCTTAGTAAATGCGTATGTTAATACGGCTGCCAGCACTAAACCCAAAACAGCAATATAAATGATTCTCTTTTTTCTCATTTTACTAAATTTAAAATTCGATATTGTTACCCATGTAATATTCAATGATTTCATTCTGTAAAATCACTTCGTATTTAGCACTAATGAAATTCGTTTCTGCTTCATACAAATTATTTTTGGAGCTCAAAAAATCTACAGAGCTCAACATTCCCTGCGAAAACATTTCCTTAGCCAGTTTATAAGACTCCTGTTCTGATTCCAATTGCTCCTGATACGACAAATAAGTACTATTGGCCGTCTGTGCATCAGTACAAGCCTGCTC
>JBFHKL010000446.1:0-2783 GCA_041595375.1 Saccharicrinis sp. | reverse complement strand
TTAGGTTTCAGAACCCGTCCTTCGAAAAGGTTGTTGATTGATGTGGAAGCTTTTTTCAATAAATCCAAGGATTATAGTGCTTTAATGCCAGACAGTATGGTAACCAACGTTTACAACGAAAGCTATGCCATAGATCCTACATCAACCCTGTATACTTCGTATCAAACTTTAGATATAGAAGGTACACAGTTAGGAATAAGCATAAGTGCAGACGTCATTCTATCAGAGAAACTCTTTATGAAAGCACATGCTACCTTTCAAAAAACCACAGTAGATCATTTTATGGATTATAGTAGAGATCAGATTGCCACTCTTCAAGGTACTGAAATCACTTCGTCGATTACAGATGCTATTACAAGCTATTACACCACAGGTACTCCTCCTGATGCCAGTTATAGTTCAGACTATCAACCTTCAAGCGAAGAGTACAAAGATGATTACGACAATGAGGCCATTCCTTCTTTTTGGGCTAGCTTATCATTAACCTACAAACCAATTGATAAACTGGAAATAAACGCACAGGGTTATTATTATGGCGATTATAATATTTATACGCAATACGATAACGATACAGACAGGCTTGCTTTATCTTCACTGCAATATACCGGAGAGATGGATGGTAAATTCACTCTTAACGCGAAGATTAATTACCATTTAACTGATCACATCAATATTTATTTAAATGGTAGAAATATACTGGACAATGATGCTCAGGAATACATTTACATGGATAAAATTGGCGGAATTTATTTAGCTGGATTTAATATCAATTTTTAACCAACAAGCATTCTAAAACAAAAAAATGAGACTCCCTGCTAAAGGGTAGTCTCATTTTTTTTGTCTAAAATATCTATCTCATCATTTAACTTTCATCCACTTTTTAAGTAAAGACCACACTTCTTCTTTTTTAGCTTCAGATAAATTATTTATTCTAGCCCTATGTGAACCCTGCGGTTTAACCACCTTCATTGCATGCTTCATCCCCGTAATATCTAAAGATGTTGCACCCCATGGGTCATACTCGCCATAAATCAATATCATTTTAGGATTATATCTCCTTAACCTATTAACAACCAAAGGGATGGTATTAGTATTAAAGGCTAAGGTATCTCCTCCCGGAGCAAAAAAGGAGCTGGAAATAGTATCCTGTTTTACACTATTCATTAGCGGTTTTAAATCACCCGGCACATAGTTATAATAACCTAACTCTTTATAAGCCTGGTAAAAGAAAGGCTCATACTTTTGTCTATCCTGATCGGAGAAATAGTTGGGGCTGGCAGCAGTGATATAATGATTCATGATTTCTTCATCCGAAGACATTTCTCCGGGAATTTCATCCACAGCAATTCCCCATTGCCAAAAAGCAAATGGATATTCCAATACAGCTAATTCAAAAGCTCGTTCATATCCCATTGAAAAATCCCAATGATAGAACTTAGCTCTTTCTATAAAAAGAGGTAGCAAGCGCTCTTTTCGGGTCAATACTAAACGTTGAAAATCCTTTACCTTTTGTCTGTCAGCATCAGATCCAACCTGTTCAAAGAAAGCCAACAATCGAGGATCTTCTCTATCCTGATTAATAGGAGCCACATAAGGAACAGAAACATCTACATCTTTAGGGTATAATGCCCTGTGAAATATTGTTGTCTGCCCTCCTTTACTAATTCCTGTTGTTAACCACTTTGCTCTATAAACCTTCTTAAACAAAGAAATAATAGCATGATGATCAGCAGCAGCATTTTTAACCGTTAGGTATTTCCAATCTTTATTTACAGGTGTCGATGCCAAAAAATAACGGTGTTCAACAATAATCTGATTTGCTTTTAATTCTTTTGCTATCTCAGTTAAATAATTACTAGGTGCCGAATAGCCTTCTGTAACCATTACCACGGGCGCTTTTTCATCCAGGTGATTAAGCCATATTCTCTGTTTAAAATAACCTGCTTGTTCATCATCATGGTCAACAGGTTGAGTCATCATAATGAGGTAAGAGGACTGATACCCCGGCATGGTATTTATCTTAGTAATTTCAAGTTGAGCCGAATCCGATAAGCGGGTTAAAAATTGACTATCTGCCTGAGCCTTTGCCACTACAGCAGAAAGTAACAGCAAAGAAACTAACCAAATTTTATACTTCATGAATCTAAATACTTTAAAAGTTAATAACTTGATACAATAATAAACTAAAAAAGGCCACCCGATGGGCAGCCTTTCTATATTTTCATTAGGAATTACTATCCTAAATATGATTTCAATAGTTTACTTCTGGAGGTATGGCGTAATCTACGAATGGCTTTTTCCTTTATTTGGCGTACCCTTTCGCGTGTTAAACCAAAACGCTCTCCAATCTCTTCCAGAGTCATCTCCTGCGTTTGAATACCAAAAAATAACTTAATGATATCGGATTCTCTCTCAGTTAAAGTAGCCAATGCTCGTTCAATCTCACGTGCTAAAGACTCATTAATCAAAACTTTATCCGCATTTGGCGAATCTCCGTTCACCAATACATCCAATAAGCTATTATCTTCCCCCTCAACAAAAGGCGCATCAACCGAAATATGACGACCTGATACCCTTAAGGTATCCGCAACCTTATCTACCGGTAATTCCAGCTTATCAGCTAATTCTTCCGGTGATGGTTTACGTTCATTCTCCTGCTCAAACTTTGAATAAGCCTTATTAATCTTATTCAATGATCCAACCTGATTCAAAGGCAAACGTACAATCCTGGACTGCTCAGCCAAAGCCTGAAGAATAGACTGACGAATCCACCAAACTGCATA
>JBFHKL010000445.1:0-2785 GCA_041595375.1 Saccharicrinis sp. | reverse complement strand
TTTTGCGATAGACGATTCTGCTCCTTTAAAGTCGCAGATGTGCAGGGCGTTGACAAGTCCATCTTCCTGAATAGCCTTAGCTAATGGTGATTTAAATCTGTCGAGGGAAACAGAAACAATAATAAAACCCTCACCTTTGTAGAATTTGCTGTTCGCAAATTTCTTTTGAAGTCGCATCTTTTCATGATTGTCAATGCGTGATTCTCCATCAAATGAGGCCCAAAAATCAATAAGAACCATGTTTCCATGTAATGATTCCAAATCAAATTCAGACCCGTTTAATAAAGTTGTACTAAAATCAGGTACTTTATCTCCTAATGACAAGCCTACCTTTGGTTCAGGTACGCCGTTGATAAAAGAAATAAATCCCAGCCCTGCTAAAACAACTAAAATAATTAGTTTTAGCTTTCTCATACATACATATTTTCGTTAATACTCACATCGCAAAGTTTATCATTTTTGCGATGACGTCAACCTCAAATTAGATTAACGTATCTGTTTTCATGACAAATGTTAGGAAAACGTCTGACAAAAGTATGCTCAAAAACATTTAAAAACAAGTGTTTGTATTTTGAAAAAATAGAAATTATGGTTAATTTCGTGGGTTTTGGTTCGAATGTTAAAAGAATGCATGGGGGTAGGAGGTACTGTATGTAGCTTATTTTCAGCAGAATTAACAAACAGGCCTTTGCTCGAATAGAAAAGAGCAAAGGCCTGTTTGTTAATATTTCTTAATGTTTGAGGTAAATTACACTCTTTTTATTTTAGCACCTAGTTTTTGCAGGCGTTCATCTATGTTTTGGTATCCGCGGTCAATCTGATTGATATTCTGGATGGTACTCTTTCCGTTGGCAGATAGAGCAGCTATTAACAGAGCCACACCTGCTCTAATATCAGGTGATGTTAAGACTGTGCCACGTAGCATTGTTTCCTTGTTTAAACCAATAACTGTAGCACGGTGTGGATCACATAAAATAATCCGGGCACCCATATCAATTAGTTTATCGACAAAGAATAAACGACTTTCGAACATTTTTTGATGAATAAGAACACTTCCTTTGGCCTGAGTGGCAATTACCAAGAATATACTTAATAGATCCGGGGTTAAGCCAGGCCATGGTGCATCGGCAATGGTCATAATAGAACCATCAATAAAAGTATCTATTTCATAGGAGTCTTGTGCGGGAATGTATATGTCATCGCCTTTGCGTTCCAGTTTTATACCCATCCGCCTGAAAGCTTCAGGTATTATTCCAAGTTCATCATAAGCGGTATCTTTGATGGTAATTTCAGAGCCCGTCATTGCGGCCATGCCTATAAAGCTGCCTATTTCAATCATGTCGGGCAGAATACGGTGGTTGCAGCCTTTTAAGGAGCTTGTACCTTCTATGTTAAGGAGGTTTGATCCTATTCCTGATATTTTAGCACCCATGCTCACTAGCATCCTACAAAGTTGTTGTATGTAAGGTTCGCAGGCGGCGTTGTAAATCGTGGTTTTTCCTGGTGTTAATACAGCAGCCATCAGAATATTGGCAGTTCCTGTAACTGATGCTTCATCGAGTAGCATGTAGCAGCCTTTGAGTTCGCTGGCTTCTACGCTATAAAAAATTTCATTGGGATTAAAATGAAAATGAGCGCCCAGTTTTTCAAAGCCAATAAAGTGAGTGTCCAGTCTTCTTCTGCCTATTTTGTCACCCCCGGGTTTAGGAAAGTATGCTTTTCCATAGCGAGCTAATAAGGGACCCATGATCATAATGGAACCTCTTAGTGAAGAGGCTTGAAAACGGAATTCTTTGGATTGCAGATATTCGAGGTTTATGTTCTCTGCTTTAAATGAGCATGTATCTCTGCTAATTCTGTTGATAGCAACTCCTATATCACCCAACAGGCTGATGAGGTTATTGATATCTACTATATCAGGGATATTGCTTATGGTAATTTCTTCTTTAGAAAGAAGTGTTGCGCATATTACCTGTAGAGCCTCGTTTTTTGCTCCTTGTGGGGTTATTTCGCCAGAAAGTTTATGTCCCCCTTCAATTTCGAAACAGTGCATTGTGAATATGTATACGAAAGATTAGTTTATTTACGGTCGTCGTGTTTCTTGTACGGTTTTCTTTTTTTATTCCTGTTTTGATTTTGATAATCACGTTCTTTTTGATCGGGAATTTTTATGTCATCACTTATTTCCAGTCTGTTTCCTGAAAGTTCTTTAATGTCAGAAAATACTCTTTCGTCACCTGGAAAATCATTATTCCAAAGCAGTAACGATTTCTTCATGTTGTTGGCAATAAGCATAATAAGATGCTTCTTGTGTTCGCCTTCTTCCATTTCAACAGCCTTTTCAATCAATCGTTCAATGGTGCGACCGTAATGACGGTACCTCATGTTCTGGTTATTGTAGGCAAGCTTTTCTGGTCGTTGGTTTAATGTTTGTTTTTCGGGTAAATCAAATGGAGTTTCGATATCTAACTTGAAATCAGACATAATGGCCAAATGATCCCAGAGTTTGTGTTTGAAATCGTTTACATCGCGAAGGTGAGGGAACATATTTCCCATGTTTCCGATTATAGAATGCGCACATTTCGTTCTTTCTTCTATATCCTGAATGGTAACGCAGTGGTCAACCATTTTTTGAATATGACGTCCATATTCAGGTAGAAGTAATTTCTTCCTATTAGAATTGTAATCCATAATTAATTGTAAAAAATCTCTTTTTAAATAACTTATGAGATAATTTTATCTGAATTTTAAATATATTATAAAATATGAGTTCAGATACGGGGAT
>JBFHKL010000444.1:0-2805 GCA_041595375.1 Saccharicrinis sp. | reverse complement strand
GAGAGAAATAAGGAAGAACAAATTAATATACAATCGTGCAGAATACCTCTTTGTTGTGGTATTCTGCATTGTTGTAATATATATTCAACAATTATTTTATGGATAAGTGTTCATTTTGTGGTAGGGAAAGAAAAGATACTAACCTGTTGATTGCAGGTGTTTCTGGTCATATTTGCGATAGCTGTATTGAGCAGGCACATGGTATTCTTGAAGAAGAGTTTAAGAAGAAGGGTGGATTTAATGTGGAAGAAATAACATTGCTCAAGCCTAAGGAAATCAAGCTTTTTTTAGATCAATATGTAATTGGTCAGGATGAGGCTAAGCGTTTTCTTTCTGTAGCAGTTTATAACCACTATAAAAGATTACAGCAACGTAACAGCTCTGATGATGTTGAGATTGAAAAATCAAATATTATCTTGGTGGGTGAAACAGGTACCGGTAAAACATTATTGGCAAGAACCATTGCACGCATGTTGCATGTGCCTTTTACTATTGTTGATGCCACTGTTCTTACAGAGGCCGGTTATGTTGGTGAGGATATAGAAAGTATTTTAACGCGCTTATTGCAGGCTGCTGATTACAATGTAGAGGCTGCTGAAAAAGGAATTGTATTTATTGATGAGATAGATAAAATAGCCCGTAAAGGCGACAATCCAAGCATTACCAGAGATGTGTCTGGTGAAGGTGTTCAACAGGGGCTTTTAAAGCTTTTGGAGGGCTCTATTGTTAATGTTCCACCTCAGGGGGGACGTAAACATCCTGAGCAAAAAATGATTCCTGTTGATACTAAAAATATTCTTTTTGTTTGTGGGGGTGCTTTTGATGGTATAGAGCGTAAAATAGGTCAACGTTTAAACACCAAGGTGGTTGGTTATAATGCCAGTAAAGCCAAGGATAAGGTCGATCAGAGTAACCTGTTGCAATATGTTGCACCACAGGATCTAAAGTCCTTTGGTTTAATTCCTGAAATAATTGGTCGTTTGCCTGTTCTTACCTATTTAAATCCGCTGGATAAGGATATTCTTCGCAGGATACTTCAGGAACCTAAAAATTCCATTATTAAGCAATACGAAAAGCTTTTTGGTATCGATAATATTACTTTGACATTCACCGATGATGTGTTAAATTATATTGTAGATAAGGCCGTAGAGTTTAAGCTTGGAGCAAGGGGACTAAGGTCTATATGCGAAACAATAATGATGGATATGATGTTTGAGTCACCGTCAAAAGATGATAAAGAATTGGTTATTACCCTTGAGTATGCCAAATCGAAAATTGATAAAGAGAGTTTAGCACGTTTGAAAGCGAGCTAATTAAATGATAGAATCATAAGAAAAAATAAAAGCCCGGAGAAGTAATTCTCCGGGCTTTGTTTTTTATCAGATAATTCAGAATAGCGGTTTTACCTATTGTTTTTATATACTTAAAAGGTGTTTGTTACCCTATTAACAATAAGTAAAATAACTATCTTTAGTGTCTATCGATATTTCAAGGCGCTAATTCCAATATTATTGTTATTTATAATTTTGCTTTAATCGCAGCTGTTTCTGCCTCAAATCCTGGTTTTTCCAATAGAGCAAACATATTCTTTTTGTAAGCTTCAACACCTGGTTGGTCAAATGGATTCACCCCTAAGATATAACCGCTGATACCACATGCTATCTCAAAGAAATATAATAATTGACCTAAGTAGTAGGCATTCAATTCAGGTATCTCTACCTTAATGTTTGGTACACCACCGTCAACATGAGCGATTTGGGTTCCCAATTCAGCCATTTTGTTAACTTCGTCCACTCTTTTACCTGCTAAAAAGTTAAGTCCGTCAAGGTTGGCCTTGTCAGTTGGAATTTTAACAGTTTTGTTGGCTTTAGAAATGGTGATAATCGTTTCAAAGATATTACGAACACCTTCCTGAATCCATTGACCCATGGAGTGAAGGTCGGTAGAGAAATCTACAGCAGCAGGAAAAATTCCCTTGTTGTCTTTTCCTTCGCTTTCTCCATATAATTGTTTCCACCATTCTGCTACAAAATGTAGTTTAGGCTGATAGTTTACTAAA
Source organism: Saccharicrinis sp. (assembly GCA_041595375.1). Classification (GTDB taxonomy): domain Bacteria; phylum Bacteroidota; class Bacteroidia; order Bacteroidales; family Marinilabiliaceae; genus Saccharicrinis. The sequence goes on along the minus strand of JBFHKL010000444.1, from coordinate 746 downwards.
ATCTCGGTTGCTTTTCCGTTCTTATACAGCTCGTTACGTACTGCTGCGTAGGTTGCTGCAGCACTATTTTCACCCTCTTTAGCCGATATTTTTTCCATGTCCTGAGCTCCTTTTACAAGAGCGCGTACATCCACTCCGGCCACGGCAATAGGCAATAGACCTACTGGAGTAAGTACTGAAAAACGACCGCCTACATCATCAGGAATCACATAAGTTTTATAACCTTCTTGGTTAGCAAGTGTTCTTAGGGCTCCTTTTTTAGCGTCAGTAATGGCTACAATGCGCTCTTTGGCTTCGTTCTTGGAATATTTACTTTCTAATAATTCTTTTAATAAACGAAAGGCTAAGGCTGGTTCTGTAGTGGTTCCTGATTTGGAAATAACAACTAATGCAAAAGATTTATCTTTTAAAAGATCCAGTAATTCAGATGTGTAATCTTCACCGATATTTTGACCGGCATAAATAACCACTGGATTTTTTCTTTCAGTAATCAAGTGATCAAAGCTGTTTGACAGAGCATCTATCACAGCTCTGGCTCCTAGGTAGCTTCCGCCGATACCGATAACAACTACTACATCTGCTTTATCTTTTAAAGTGGCAGCAGTGGCTTCAATGTCGGATAGCTGCGCATCGTCAATGCTCGAAGGCAGATTAACCCAACCAAGGAAATCGCTTCCCTTGCCTGTTTTTTCGTGCAAAGATTTAAGGTGTGATGCAATCTCACTTTTGTATCCCAATACTTTTTC
>JBFHKL010000443.1:0-2809 GCA_041595375.1 Saccharicrinis sp. | reverse complement strand
TGTAAATATTTAAATCATAATAAATTGAAAGCATTAAGAAATTATTTGGATAAAATCAAACCCAACTTTGAAAAAGGTGGGAAGTTTGAGAAATTACACTCAACATTTGATGCTTTTGAGACCTTCTTGTATACGCCTAAAACAACATCTAAAAAGGGTGTGCATATTCATGATGCCATTGATTCAAAAAGAACAATGTCAGTTGTGGTATTTGCGCTGTTGCCTGCTTTGTTGTTTGGTATATGGAATACAGGATACCAACACTTTTTAGCTTTAGGTCAGGGTAATGCTGACTTTTGGCAAATGATAGGTTATGGTGCTTTAAAAGTATTGCCTATTGTTGTGGTATCTTATGTGGTAGGTCTTGGCATTGAGTTTATGTTTGCTCAAATGAGAGGTCATGAGGTGGCAGAAGGATTCTTAGTATCAGGTTTTTTGATTCCTTTGGTATTGCCTGCTGATATTCCTCTATGGATGGTTGCTGTGGCAACGGCCTTTGCTGTAATTATTGGCAAAGAGGTATTTGGTGGTACAGGAATGAATATATGGAACCCGGCACTGGTAGCCAGAGCATTTTTGTTTTTTGCTTACCCATCAAAAATGTCGGGCGATGTAATATGGGTCTCTGGAATGTCTAAGGGTACTGGTATTGTTGATGGTTTTTCAGGAGCTACTCCATTGGGTAATGTAATTGCCGGAAAGCTTGATTTGTTGCCTACAACGCTTCAGAGTTTTATAGGTACTATCCCCGGATCTATCGGTGAAACAAGTACTTTAGCTATTTTAATCGGTGCAGTTATTTTATTAGCTACAGGTATTGGTAGTTGGAAAATTATGTTGAGTGCATTTGCTGGTGGCTATTTAATGGCTTTAGGTTTTAATGCCATTGGTACAACAGATGCTATGAATGTAGATGCCGTTCAGCAACTTTGCTTAGGTGGTTTTGCTTTTGGTGCTGTTTTTATGGCTACTGATCCAGTATCGGGTGCTCGTACAGAAAAAGGAAAATATATTTACGGTTTCTTAATTGGTGTATTTGCCATTATGATTCGCGTATTTAATCCGGCCTATCCCGAAGGTGTGATGTTGGCTATTCTGTTAATGAACACATTTGCACCTTTGATCGATCATGGTATTGTTCAACAAAATATTAAACGCCGTTTAAAAAGGGCTAAGGTAAACGCATAATAAAGTATTAAAATGGACAAACAAGGAAATTTATATACGTTTTTGTATGCATCTGTCATGGTTATTGTTGTTGCGGCGGTTTTGGCCTTGGTATCTACAGGACTTAAGGATACGCAAGCTAAAAACGTTGAGGTAGCCAAAAAAATCGATTTGCTTAAATCGGTAGGCATTCAAAGCGATGCAAGTACAGCAGAAGATTTATACAAAAAACATATTGGTGATCATACAAAAGTTATCAATATGAACGGAGAAGAAGTAGATGGTGAAGCCTTTATTATAGATATGAGTAAGGAGGTTCGTAAAGAACCTGCCGATCGTAACTATCCGCTTTATATTTGCCAATTAGAGAATGGGGAAGAGAAAATTATTATTCCTCTTCGTGGAACTGGTCTTTGGGGACCTATCTGGGGTTATATCTCGTTGAATTCAGATAAGAAAACAGTGTATGGTGCTACCTTCGATCATAAAGGTGAAACACCGGGTCTGGGTGCCGAAATATCTAAAGAGCCATTTCAAATACCTTTTAAAGGGAAAACTATTTTTGATGGGTCAGGTACATTTACTTCCATTGCTGTTTTAAAAGGAGGTATTGCTGCCGGTAATCCACATGCTGTGGATGCTATATCGGGAGGTACAATCACCAGTAACGGTGTTGATGCCATGTTAAAAGAGTGTCTGAAAGGGTACGAAAAATATTTAAAAAATTAAACGGTTAAAAAATGAGTAACAAAGAACCTTTGTTTTCAGCGAAAAACCGAAAATTGATATCAAACCCATTAGGGTCGCAAAATCCAATTACCGTTCAGGTATTGGGTATCTGTTCCGCTTTAGCTGTTACGGCTAAATTGGAGCCGGCAATTGTAATGTCTATTTCGGTTATGTTTGTATTGGTTTTCGCCAATGTAATAATCTCTCTGCTGCGTAACACTATTCCAGCTCGTATTCGTATTATCGTTCAGTTGGTTATTGTTGCTGCACTGGTAATTCTGGTCGATCAGATTCTTAAGGCCTATGCCTATGAGGTGAGTAAGCAGTTATCTGTATTTGTTGGTTTAATTATCACCAACTGTATTATTATGGGTCGTCTTGAGGCTTTTGCCCTCGGTAATAAACCCTGGCAGTCAGCCCTCGATGGCGTAGGAAATGCTGCCGGATATGGGGTGATACTGATTATTGTGGCTTTCTTCCGTGAACTGTTAGGTTCAGGTACTTTAACACTCCCTGGTTTGGGCGAGTTAAAAATAATCCCTCAGGCCTTTTATGATATGGGTTATCAAAACAACGGATTCATGATTTTGCCTCCAATGGCATTGGTAACTGTAGGCATCATTATTTGGGTTCAACGTTCTCGTAACAAAGACCTCATAGAATCTTAATTATTAACCTGAAAAATTGATTTCAATGGAAAATTTAATCAATATATTCATCAGGTCTATCTTTATCGATAACATGGTGTTTGCTTATTTCTTGGGTATGTGTTCATATCTGGCTGTATCAAAAACCGTAAAAACATCGTTAGGACTTGGTTTGGCAGTGGTATTCGTTTTGCCGATTATCGTACCTGCCGATTATCTTTTAAATAAATATGTACTTGAAGAAGGTGCTTTGGCCTGATTAGGCG
>JBFHKL010000442.1:0-2827 GCA_041595375.1 Saccharicrinis sp. | reverse complement strand
ATCAGATGTATTTATTAATGTACCGGTTCTTAAACACCACTCTTCAACCAAACTTTCTTTGGGTATGAAAAACCTAATGGGTGTTGTCTGGGACAGAAAATTCTATCACAGCAATGATCTGCATCAATGTATTGCCGACTTTATTAGCTTCAAAAAACCTGATTTAACCATTATTGATGGATATAATATGATGAGTAAAAATGGTCCTCGAGGGGTATCGACTGCGGATGTAGTTAACCTAAAAGCACTCATCGCATCAACCGACATTGTAGCAACCGATGCAGCAGCAGCCAAAATGTTTGGATTGGAACCCAATGAAGTGGATCATATTAAAATAGCTCACGAAATGGGTTTAGGTAATATGAATCTCAATGAGTTAAACATCAGCAGAATTAAAATTGCTTAGCATGAACTATACCTTACTAAAAAAAACAAGAGTTGCATTAGCTCTCTTGTTTTTTTCTTTAACCTTACTATCATTTGTAGATATTTATGAAATCATACCCGAACATATTATATCTAACATTATTTTTCTTCAATTCTTACCTTCACTCCTCAAATTTATTCAGATAACCAGCCTTACGGCAGTTGGCTTTCTCATCGTTATTGTACTTACCGTTATTTTTGGCAGAATATACTGTTCTACAATTTGTCCTTTAGGTATTCTTCAGGATATATTTACTTTTTTCGCTAAACTAAAAAGTAAAAAAAAGCGATTCTTTAAATTCAAAAAAGCATCCACCAAAACAAGATATAGCCTGTTAATCATTAGCATCATCAGCCTATTGGTGGGCTTTTCTATCGTGCTGTCTTTGTTGGACCCTTATAGTAATGCCGGCAGAATTTTCACCTACAACATTAAGCCTGCCATCATTTGGGGTAACAACTTGATTGCCAACATACTTCAAAATCAAAGAATTTACTCATTGCATATTATTGACTTTAGCCAAACACCCATAGTCATTGCTATTTATAGCTTCATATTTTTCATAGTTATTGCCTACCTTTCTTATAAACGCGGGCGTTTGTTCTGCAATTTAATTTGCCCGGTAGGTACCCTGCTTGGACTAATCTCTAAAAGGTCGGTTCTTAAAATAGGGTTAAACGCCACCAACTGCACTCAATGTGGCAAATGCGCTTCCGTTTGTAAGAGCGAATGCATCGATATAAAAAACAAAGAGATCGATTATTCACGCTGTGTGCTTTGTTTTGATTGCTTACCTGTTTGCGAATACAGTGCTATTGATTATACAAACAAAACTAAATCAGCACATAAACCAGACACTTCATCAACACAGCAGAAGAAATTCAGCAGAAGGTCAGCCATATCAACCCTATTAACCCTAACTGCAAGTACATCTATACTCTCTCAAAATGGTCACCATCAGAGACATGGAAAACACTTAAACTCTGGGCACAACAGAGAATACCAGCTTTCGTTACGTAAAAATCCTGTTGCTCCACCAGGAGCCAAAAGCATAGAACGCTTTAACAACTTATGTACTGCCTGTGGATTATGTATCTCTGCATGTCCTACACAAGTATTGCAACCATCCATTAAAGAGTATGGACTAATAGGTTTTATGCAGCCCCATATGGACTACGCACATGCAGGTTTTTGTAATTTCGATTGCAACCGTTGCAGTGAAATTTGCCCTACAGGTGCCTTGCTTACCCTGCCTATCGAAGAGAAACAGCTCACCCAGTTAGGCAAAGCCGTTTTTGTAAAGGAGAACTGTGTGGTTCATAGAGATGGTACAGATTGTGGAGCATGTTCGGAACACTGTCCTACTAAAGCAGTTAACATGGTCCCTTATCGAGATGGACTAGTCATTCCGCAGGTTAATCAGGATATTTGTATAGGATGTGGAGCTTGCGAACACCCTTGTCCTGTAGAGTATCCTTACAAAGCGATTTATGTGGAAGGTAATGCCATTCATCAGAAGGCTAAAAAGCCCGCCACTGAAGAAAACACCTATAAAACAGTGGAGGAAGATTTTCCCTTCTGATCTATCAATTAACAACATCTTAACAGCCTGAGGTTCATAATAAAAAAGTAATCATTCAAAGGCATTTGAACAAATATTGGCAGCAAGTAATAAATGCAAGACAATGAGTTTTTAACCGCCAGACAGACAAAAGCCTTTCTATTTAGAAAGGCTATGTTTAATGGCGGTATTTAAAAAGTCGTTATATGGTTTTATTAATCCAAATACCTTTTTAATCTTTGCATCGATCCTGGATGACTGAATTTCATTATCTTTTAAATTCAATAACAAAGTATACGATTTAGGCTTGATTAAATTAATATTCGGATCATCTTTAGAAAATCCTTTAGGGGCCGATTTTAGTCGTTCCCCCCATATCTCAGGAAATATTTTTTTAAAAGATGGTTCCTCCATAATTTTTTTGTACTCCTCACTGCACACTAAAATATGCTCTCTCACCGTCTTTAAAACAGAAGGTTCAGGACAATAAATTCCTCCTCCCAAAAAGCTATTGTCAGGTTCAATATGTAAATAGTACCCTGCATAAGGACTTTTCCGTCCTCCATGAGCAATATAAGCACCAAAATTATTTTTATAGGGCGATTTATCCTTTGAGAAACGCACATCTCTAAAAATCCTGAAAATACAATCCTTGGCATGAGGATGCCCTACTTTAGGATCAATGGAATTAATCATCTCAATTAAATGATCCACATAGGCTTCAAAATCACCTTTTGCCTGCTGATACATATCTTTGTTATCCTGAAACCACTCCTTATTATTGTGAATAGATAACTCATGTAAAAATTGAAATATTGTAGAAGGTATCATACGCCTTT
>JBFHKL010000441.1:0-2830 GCA_041595375.1 Saccharicrinis sp. | reverse complement strand
GCCACATACCGATCTGCTCAAAATCATATGCAACTCCATATGGATGATCCATAAATATTTTACTCGCTACGAGGTCATCTTCCTTGCCGTCTCCATCATTGTCAATGCCCAAGATGCTGACAACCTTATTTCGGTTGAGTGAGAAGTTGAACGTGACATCCCAGCTAAAATCATTCGTTTGTACAGGAATACCAGTAATCGTTAGTTCTATACCCTTGTTTGCCAGTTTCCCGATATTGGTCGGTATCGAACTGATATTGTTATTCATTACAGGGATACTGACATTATAAAGCAAATCAAATGTGTTCGAATTGTAATATTCTAAATTGCCGAAAAGTCTATTGTCCAAAACGTTGATATCCATTCCAATATTGAATGCATTTGTTGTTTCCCATTTTAGATTGTCATTTGCCATAGCGTTGAGGTAAACCCCTTTCTCTGCCGAACCGCCATCGCCGTACAAATAAGCATCTGTAGAACTTATCTTGGCCAAGGTCTGGTATCGCCCTACGGTACGGTTCCCGTTAGAACCATATGAAAGACGCAGTTTAAGGTTGTCTACCCATTCCAAATTGTCCTTTATGAAGTTTTCTTCACTTATACGCCATGCAATAGCTGCTGAAGGAAATACTGCAAACTTGTTGTTTTTCCCGAATCCGGAGAATCCATCGCGGCGAATCGTCCCGGTAAAGCTGTAGCGACTGTTGTACGTATAACTAAGACGCAACATTGTGTAGAGGCTCGATTCTTTCCATGCGTCGGAAGAGACGGATTGTCTTGCGGCGTCAGCTGCTCCCAGATAGTTGTATCCCAGAACATCATTGGAAAAGTCTGAGCCCTCTGCGATTGTTTGCTCCCATTCCCGTTCTTCTACACCGTAAACGAATGTGGAATTTACATTGTGTTTGCCGAACTCCTTTTTATAGGTCAAAATATGGTCCGTCGTCCAACTGTACTGGCTGGCGTTTTGTTTATTTCCCGAACCAAGCAGTTCTGCACCCCAGGGATTGAATGTGAAATCCTTATCCATAATCATGTTTTGGGAAAAATTCAGGCGATAGTTCAGCCCTTTGATAAATGGGATATCCACATCTACATAGAAATTTCCGAAGAAATTATAACGCTTGTTCAGATTATCCTGCTGACGTGCCAGTGCCGGATTTAGAGTTCCCTTGTATGGGTAGATGATATATTCGCCGGTTTCCGCATCAATTGAAGGGACTACTGGTGGCAAGCCACTACTAATAGATGAAATGCCTGACCAGTCACTTAAAGTGAAGAATGTCTGAGTACCTACTCTCAGCCAGTCTGTGACTTTTGTGTCCAGATTTAGTCGGATGTTGTAACGTTTATATGTATCGTTAATTACCAAATTGTTCTGGTCGGTCATCCCCACAGACATAAAATAATTGCTCAATTCGCTTCGCCCCCTGACACTTAAATTGTGCATCTGGATATAGGGATGATCATTTGTGCCCATATCCCACCAATCGGTTTCCACGCCGTTAAGATAACCATTAACTGCATTGGCGTCCATTAGGTGTTTGGTTACATCCCACGATGGATTGGTTTGTAGTAAATCAGCCCCAGAGCGGCTCTCATCAAAGAACCTGTCGGCTATCAGTTGCAGGAAGCCTTCCTTATCCATTGGTTGCATATTATCGTTCGAGGACTTTTGGAAAGTATACGATCCGGAATATTCAATAATGGGCTTACTCATCGTTTTGACCGTTTTGGAAGTAATTAACATTACCCCATTGCTTGCCTGCGAACCATAGATAGCCGCTGCACTGGCATCTTTCAAAACGTCTATTGACTCAATATCATTAGGGTTAATGTCAACGAGACTACCGCGATAGATTATACCATCTATCACAATCAGAGGCGATTGGCCTCCCGATATCGAAGTGCGACCACGAATTGTTATGGAAGGATCGCTACCTGCTGTATTCACAGCACCTACATTCAATCCAGGGACAGTTCCTTGCAATGACTGTCCAATGCTAATGTTTGGCGATTCCTGTAATTTGGTAATATCTGCTCGGACTACAGAACCGGTTAAATCGCTCTTTTTCATTGTTCCATATCCAATTGCAACAACCTCCTCAATACCAATTGTATCAACCTGCATTGTTACATCGAGCTTGGTTTGGTTACCAACTGCTATTTCCTGTGTTCCCATTCCAATAAAAGAAAAAGTTAACATATCGCCGGAAGAAGCAGGCACGGTATAATTCCCGTCAACATCGGTTACTGTCCCCGTTGTCGTGCCTTTTATTAAAACTGTTACACCGGGCATTGGTTCTCCATATTCATCGGTAACCGTACCAGTCACCTTAGCCTGTTGAGAAGGACTTGTATTATTGATATCCTTAGGAGAAATAACTATTTGCCTGTCCATGATCGAAAAATCAACTTCTTGTCCCTCAAAAAGCATATCGAGAATTACTGTTATATTTTTCTCTTTGGCTTCAACATCCACCAACTTTTCAACGTCTACTAAGTCATTATTATACAGGAAGTAAAACTCACTTTTTTTTTCTATTTCCAACAATACTTTTTTAATGGATGTATTGTTCAAATCAAGTGTGAGTTTTGTTCCCTGAGAATAGGAACTGGAGGCTAATACTTCAAAAGCTGAAAAACAAATTATAAAAACTATTAGTTTCATAATTAACATTAGTTTAAGTGGTAGAACTCGATATAGGATTTTCCACCAATTTAAATTCTTTTTCATAGATTTACATGGTCTTAAATTATTACTAAGATTATTTTTCTGAATTTACAGTTCAGATTAAAGTAGGCAGGGAGGTGCGTCAACACTTTCCTG
>JBFHKL010000440.1:0-2860 GCA_041595375.1 Saccharicrinis sp. | reverse complement strand
GATGACATTTGAAATTATTGAAATATCGATTTAATCTGTTTAGATTATGGCTAGCATTTTTTCGAAAATTGTAAAAGGAGAGATTCCTTGTTATAAAATTGCTGAAGACGAAAAGTATTTTGCGTTTTTAGATATTAATCCTTTACAAGAAGGACATACCCTTGTTATACCTAAGGTAGAAGTGGATTATCTATTTGATATCGATGATGAGGTGTTGGCTGGCATGATGGTTTTTGCAAAGAAAATTGCCGTAGCCTTAGATAAGGCTATTCCTTCAAAACGGGTTGGCGTAGCAGTGCTGGGGCTGGAAGTGCCACATGCTCATATTCACTTAATACCTCTTCAAAGTGAAGGAGATATAAACTTCTCGAATCCAAAGCTAAAATTCACACCCGAAGAGTTTTCTTCCATTGCCGAAAAAATTAGAAAGGAGCTTTAAGCTCCTTTTTTTCTTTCTTTAATAAAAATACCGTTATTTATTACATGCATTCAACACTTGATCCTTAATGGGATAATTTTGTTGTTATTAGGGAGTAAAGAGCACTATTTTTTTATCCTGCCCGGATTTTTATGTATGAATTCTTTCCAGCTTTTTACTGTCTTTTCTTGGTTTATCTGTTGGTTTTGGAAGAAATGGCATAGTGCAGCAGCTACTCCGTCTGTGGCATCCAGGTATTTTAGTTCTGTTTCAATTTTTAAATAGCGCGATAAAAAGCTGGCTACTTGCTCTTTGCTCGATGCGCCATTGCCTGTTATGGCCTTCTTTATTTTTAAAGGAGCATATTCAAAAACTGGTAAATCTCGCGATAAAGCGGCAGCCATAGCAACCCCTTGTGCACGCCCAAGTTTTAACATCGATTGTACGTTCTTGCCAAAAAAAGGCGCTTCAATAGCCAGTTCATCGGGATAGTAATGATCACATAAGCGAACTACTGTCTCAAAAATTTTTTTTAGTTTTATATAGTGGTCTTTATATTTTTGTAGTTCAAGAACTCCCATTGAAAGCAACACGGGTTTATTATTGGTAATCTTTAAAATACCATAACCCATGACTGTTGTTCCAGGGTCAATGCCTAATATGATTCTGTCTTTAACCAAATCGTAAATTATAATTCTCTTAAAATAGAGCTAAAAAAAAGTGCATCCTGTCCAAATTCTGAACGCATTTGAGAAAGTACCTTGGTGGAATGGTGGTTTACCGTCTCCAAATCGGAAGGAGTAACTATTTTGCTTTGAACGGAGATGGTTCTTTCATCGCTTTTTTCTGCTGTCATTACCTCAAAGGCATGTATCTGTATTCCAGGTACAATATTCTTAATTAGGGGAGTATAGGTGTTTTTTAACCAATGTTCCCAGGCAGAAAATTTGGGTGATGTAACAACAAAAGTAGTGTTAAATATAAACATGGTTGTTATAGTTGAGTATGTGTGATATAATTAAAAAGAAACCCTGCTATTAATGCAGGGTTTGATATACAAAATGTTTTTTTGTTTATTTTATCATGTCAAAACCACAATACGGTACCAATACTTCAGGTATTTTAATTCCTTCTGCGGTCTGATTGTTTTCTAAAATAGCAGCTACAATTCGTGGTAAAGCCAGGGCACTTCCATTTAAAGTATGAGCCAGTTCAGGTTTTTTCATTTCTTTTCCTTTGTAACGGCATTTCAATCTATTGGCCTGGTAACTTTCAAAGTTAGAAACGGAGCTAACTTCCAGCCATCTTTCTTGTGCCGCAGAATATACTTCAAAGTCAAAGGTAAGGGCCGAAGTGAAACTAATATCTCCACCACAAAGCCTTAGGATACGGTATGGCAAACCTAATTTGTTCACCAGACTCTCTACATGAGCAACCATACCTTTTAATGCTTCATAGGACTTCTCGGGATGTGCTATTTGAACAATCTCTACTTTGTCGAACTGGTGTAGTCTGTTAAGACCGCGTACGTCTGCTCCCCAGGATCCTGCTTCACGTCGAAAACAAGGTGTATACGCCATATTCTTTAACGGTAGATCTTCTTCTTTAATGACCTCGTCGCGATACATATTGGTAACAGGTACTTCGGCAGTGGGTATCAAATAAAGATTGTCTGCAGTAGCGTGATACATCATACCTTCTTTATCAGGTAGCTGACCTGTTCCAAAACCTGAATCTTCATTAACAACAATAGGAGGAAGAACTTCATTATATCCAGCCTTCTCGCCTTCATCTAAAAAGAAACTGATCAAAGCACGTTGCAATCTTGCACCCTTTCCTTTGTAAACGGGGAATCCTGCTCCGGTTATTTTAGTTCCTAATTTAAAGTCAATGATGTCGTATTTTTCAATTAATTCCCAGTGAGGTAACTTATCTTCGTTTAGTTGTGGGATGTTTTTGTCGCACAGTTTCTCAATCTGGTTGTCTTGATCGCTATTGCCTTCAGGAACAGAAGAGTGGGGAATGTTTGGTAATTTAACAACTTCGCTATTTAGTTGGCTTGTGATGTCATTAAGTTGTGTGTTCAACTCCTTAATGGTTTCTTTGAGTTCGGCAGTTTTAGTTTTAGCCTCATTGGCTTCCTGAACTTTTCCCTGCTTAAACAACATCCCAATCTCTTTGGATAGGTTGTTCATCTCAGCTTGTTTCTGATCGGCAGCACTCTGTGTTGCTTTTCGTTTGTTGTCCAGATCAATGATGTTTTCCACCACTTGAGTAGCATCAAAGCGCTTTACTTTGAGTCGCTTAATAAGTTCCTCTTTGTTTTCCTGTATAAATTTGAGCGTAAGCATTATATCTGTGTTCTTTTTTTGTTGATATATAGATAAAAAAAATCTCCTGAGTTATGTTACGAAAGTAACAAAAACAGGAGACTCTTAAAAT
>JBFHKL010000439.1:0-2889 GCA_041595375.1 Saccharicrinis sp. | reverse complement strand
GAGGTAATAGATTCTGTTGAGTTTAGTTTTAAGGTTGAAACTACCGATGATCTTTCTCTTTCTATAACAACGCAACCTATTGCTTTAGAAAAATAAAAAGCAATTAAATATTAAAGAGCTAATATGTTACATTGTTATTATGTTTTTATAGCTATATTATTAATAATATTTATGAATGGCTGTACAGAAGAGATTCCTTTGGATATTGAAAGCGATGATGAGGTTGTTGTTAACTGTCTTCTTACAACAGATAGTGTTCAGGAATTAAGCCTTAGCTATAGTAAGTCGTTGGATGAAGGTATTTATTTTAGTGGTATTGATAGCGCAATAATAATGCTTTATTATGAGGAGGAAGAAGTTGGACGTTTTACAAAAAGTGGAAGTACGACCTGGGAATTAATTTATTCTCCTGTTTTAGGTGGAAATTATAATTTGAATATTGATATTCCTGGAGAAGAAGAAATAACTGCGAGTACAACAATGCCTTTAGGTTCAGGAATCACAGTTGTGTCTGATGAGGGAAATGTTAATTCCTTTGAGCAAAGAAAACAATATTATAATCAATGGGTTTTTTGTTTAAATGCTTACGATTATAGTTCTTTTTTAGAAGATCCTTTAGATACTCCATCTGTTAGTTCGTATGATGAGTTAATTGAGGAAATTGCGACAAATCATCCTAATACAGATTTGTTTAATCAGGAAGGAACATTAAGTGATATTTTAGGCGATAATGCCTTATACCCTGCATATAAATATTATATCCGTTTATTAAGTGATACAACATCAGATATTACGTTTGGCGTTGAAGCGGCATTTAATTCTTATCATTTTGTTGTGTTTAGAAATTCTTCTGATGAATATGACCAATATTTAAAAACTAGTTTACAAAAGATGTTTTTGTATTCAGATGAAGATGATCCAGTTCAATGGTTCGATGAAAATGAAATTTATTCCAATATTAATAATGGAGTAGGTGTTTTTGGTGCATATTATGATCAGGAATTTTTCTTCTCACCGTTAGAAATAATCAACTAAATATGAAAAGAAGGTTAGGTTTGGTTCTTTTCATGTATTTGATTTGTGTTTCTTTTTATGCTCAGACAATGTTTACAGGGGTTGTTAAAGATGCTAATTCTGGTAAGGCATTGAGTTCTTGTCACGTTTCAATTAAACATAACGATAAAAAATATGTGTTATCAGCAGATTCTGCAGGAATTGTAAGATATGATTTTGAAAATAATGATGCAGATATAAATATTAGGGTATCATATATTGGGTATTTTACACTAGAAAAGGAAGTTCAACTATATAATGATACCATAGTTTATTTGTACTTATACCCAGAAGTTGTAAAGATAAAAGATGTTGATGTTTGGTCAGAAACAGCAATTCATGATGGTATGAATTTGCACTATTTTACGCCTAATGATATTTCTCTTAGTGTAAATGTAATTGGTGAAAAAGATATAGTGAGAAATTTGCAAAAATATCCTGGTGTGTCAACGGGTATGGAAGGTGCTCTTGGAATGTTTATAAGGGGAGGTAATAATGGAAATAATCGTATAGAACTTGATGGTGTACCGATTTATTCAAATACTCATTTGTTTGGCTTACTTTCGGTATTTCAACCGGAAATTGTAAATGATGTTGGATTTTATATGGGAGGGATTTCATCTGAGAGTGGTAATTTTCTTTCATCTGTCACGAGTATTAATACGAAAGATGCTTTTTCAAAACCTCAGAAATCATTTAGTATATCCCCATTTATATTGGGGGCATCTGTATCAACTCCTATTATTTCAAATAAATTAAGTTTGTTGAGTGGGGTAAGGTATTCTCCTATTAATCAGGAGTATAAAGTAATTAAGAATGTGTTTGATGTGGAGGGTGATTTAAATACGCAGGTGATAGATGGATTTGTGAAATTATCGTATAAGATAAATAAAAAAAACACACTGGATGTAGAAGCTCTTGCTACTAACGATTATTTTAAATATTTAAATTCAACTGAGTTAGTGCAAAATTGGTATAATACAATTGCGTTAATTAAATGGGATTGTCAATTATCGGATAAATTGATAGCTAAAACACAGTTTTCTTTTAATCAGAGTTATAATATTCAAAAACAGGATAGTTATGAAGATGGGGAGTTTAGTAATGGATTGATGTTAAGTTCTGCTATTGAAGAGTATACAGGAAAGTATATGCTAAAGTTTAATAATCCAGTTATTTCATATTCTTTGGGTGGGGAGTTTCAATATTCAAAATTTAGTCCTGCTTCAGAAAAAATCATAATTGCCTCAAATAGTACTGAACAGTTTGAGCAGGAAGATACATCGCTAAAAACAAGTTTATTTGTTCAGGCTAAATATAGTTTATCGAAAAAATTATTTTTAAAAATAGGGACTAGAGGGTATTTTTATTCATGTAATACTTATAAGGACGTGTTTGTTGATCCTCGCATAAATATAGAATATAAGTTCACTAATAATATTGGCTTGAGTACATCATATGATCATTTTTCGCAGTTTTACCATGTGTTGGAGGGTTTGCCAACCGGTTGGTCTTTAAATATTACCGTACCGGCATCAAAAAATATTTTGCCAGAAGAATGTCATCAGTTCTACCTTGGGGGGTATTGGTTAATGGGCAATTTTCATTTTAACATTGGTGGGTATGTTAAACAAATGGATAATCTTGTGAGCTATAAAAATACGAATAATTTATTTGGGGTAACATCGGCAACGTGGGATGAAGAAATAGATTCGGGAAAGGGTAGCTCTTCTGGTTTGGAATTTTTTATAAAGAAAAAAGGGGATTTGTGGAAGTGGAATTTGTCCTATACATTATCTAAAACAAATAGAACTTATGATGAAATAAATGATGGAG
>JBFHKL010000438.1:0-2893 GCA_041595375.1 Saccharicrinis sp. | reverse complement strand
TGTCCCTGTATTCTCGCATTTGGTTAATAATTACTTCTACTTCCATCACTTCGTTGGTATTTTTTGAAATTTTCATTGTTTAATATTTAAATAGTTACATGTTTTTATACGCTTCTATTAACTCCGATTTTAGTACAAACCGTTTACGGCCTTTGCCATGGATAGGGATCTTGCCTTCTTTTATCCATTTGTTAATGGTTACATAGCTTACTTCGATAAACTGGCTGGCCTCGCTAACGGTCATTTTCTGGGTCTTAAACTCGTGGCCTTCGGGCTTCGGAGGTGTGGCTTCGTTTACAAACTTCTTTAGTGCATCGACTATCTCGCTAGCGGTCCCGGTAATGATTATCGGCCTATTTGGGTTGTATTCCAGATTGCTTTTTCTCATTTTGTTTCTTTCTAATTAGATTAAATATCCTGTTATGACAATACTCGCCAATGGCTTCGGCCTCAATGTATGTAGGCTGAACCTCTCCGTTGTAAATCTGGTTCCAGCGTGTTTGGGTTATACCAATGGCACTAAAAAACTCCTCGGTTTGAGGAAACATTTCTTCCTTTTTCATCTCAAAATAGTTCGGTGATTTCAACTTCAAAATAACTGGCTATGGCTTTGGCCTCGGAGATGGTAGGTTCTATTTCGCCGCGATAAATCTGACCCCAGCGTTTCTGGTTGATGCCAACGGCACTATAGAAATTTTGATTGGGGTGGAAGCGGAAGCATTTTTGCTCCTTGCTTTTGATGACACTTTTGATTTTTTCCATGATTAAATCTTATTTTAGTTAAAATTATTTACCACAATAGTAAATAATATTTTCTAAAAAAGAAAAATTATTTATCAAAATAGGTAATATTCTTTTTTATTTGCACAATATTTCATAGTAAATCAGTATTGTATTAGATTTGAAATATGAATTCGATATCAAAAAAGATAGTTCAGGGTAGAAAAGAAAAGCGGTACAATCAAAAGGATTTTGCTGGTTTGATCGGAGTGTCTCAACCTTCGCTTATAAAATATGAAAAAGGCGAAACCGACTTAATTCCTATTGGTGTTGCAAAAGCCATAGCAGAAACATTGGAGGTTTCATTTACTGAATTATTCGAAGTAGAGTCTGGGGCCAGTAGACGGAACGAGCTGTTAGATGCTATTGAAATTTTGGAAGCCCAGGTTAAAAAGCTTGAAAAAGAGTTGGCCGACAGAGAAGATCTGATCGATTATTTTAAATCGAAATACAAAGAGTATTATACGAAGCAAAAAGAATACGAGTTTACAGAAATGCTTTCGGTGGTTTCAGAATTGTATGCAGCTTTACAGAATTTCAAAAGCAGCGAAAATGTTGATGCGTATAAAAAGCAGCTAGTGCTTGAAAAACAGTTCATTAAAGATACTGTTGAAGAAACTAGAAAAGAAGGCGTATTGAGTGAATTTGAGTTACTGGAAATTCTTTATCAGTGCGATCATAATGTTACAGCTATCGTAGAAGGTGAACAGGGCCTTGTTGCTGAGCGGTTGTCCCGGTACTGGGGCGAGTTTATGGACGTAAGCAGCGAGAAGGTTGAACAGTTTCTGCTGGTGCACCAACGAAAATGGAATACAATGCAAAGGATAAATCGAAAGTTTCCTAAAAACACCTAACCGAGTATTGGTTTTTTCTTTTCAAATATCCCTCGTAAACAACAAAAAAAGGAGGGTGTTTGAAAAGAAAATAACCTGCTATATTTTTTTATCTACCCGATTAATACAGGAGAGTTTTTTGTACCACAAAAACACATCTTGCATTCCTCTACCCCTTTGATTTTGGTTGGGTGGGAGGTATTAGATCAGTGAGAGTTCTTTAGTTGTTTCTTTAAAATCTTTTATTTCAGGAAGGTAAAAAAACACAGACTCAAGATCAGAATAAGATTCTTTGAAATCGTCAATAGCTGATTTGTAGCTCTTAATTTCTGCTTTAGCAACTCCTTTTTTTAAGGGGGTAAAAATTACATAGTTTTTTATTAACGATGAATGTAGGTCTTCTGCTTGAGCTATTAGGTCGTTTAAAAGCATCAAACAATCGTTATCTCCTTTTTCGATTTGAAACCATGTGATTTCTTCGAGTGTATCTGCAAGCTCTGTAATTTTTTTAGTTTTCTCAGAAAGTTTGCTTTTAAACTCTAATATAGCATCGAGAAGAATATTCATTTTTTCCTCGGAAGAATTCATTTTTTCCTCGAAAGAAATTTTTCGTACTTCTTCAACAGTGTGAACAATCTTATTTTTAGTAGCACATTCCATCGCTATATTGTTTTATCAGGGTTCTTTGTGGTTTGCAAATGTATAATAAAAATACATATTTTTATTTAACGCGACACAACATTAAGAATCTTTAATAGTGTATACTGTATATTTCATGTTTTGTTTGGGCATAGTTATTTTGTAATACAACAAAGAAGGATGTAGCCCTTGTTATACACCTTTATTTTTCGGGTTATCTTTAACCATGCGGAGTAGTGCGTTTTCTATCGCTTTAAAATCAATTTGCTTGCGGCATGCGTTGCGATAGTAATCTTTTTTTATCGCCTCATAATTCCAAACATCCTCTCCAAAGCCAAAGTGCTGCTGAAAAGAAAAAATAGCGTCCTTTAGGCTTACGCCAAAGGCCTCTCTTATAGATATAAATCGGTACATCTCGAACTTTATCTGTCTCTCATAGTGTTTGCCAAAACGGTTGGCGCTCTTTTTCGAGATAATATGGCCATAGTGCTCGAAGTCGTGCTCCGAAATATAGATCGTAATTTTGCAGGGCCTTTGCTTTGTGCATGTGGTATAGGCAACGCCGCTTTTAGAGAGCAGCGACACCAGGAACTCCCGATCTCCCGATTTCTTTCGAAGCCGTGGAGGATCTCCCAGCTTTA
>JBFHKL010000437.1:0-2896 GCA_041595375.1 Saccharicrinis sp. | reverse complement strand
GGAATTTAGGATAAAACTAAAAGTTGAAAGTTAAAAGTCTTTTGTCTTTTGCCTTTCGTCTTTTATCTAATTTTGATAAGACATGAGCGAGGATTTGATAAATTTTGAGATGCCTCAGAACCAAAATTGCATTATTAAAGTAATTGGAGTTGGTGGTGGTGGAAGCAATGCAGTTAATCACACGTTTAGTCAGGGGATTAAGGATGTGAATTTTCTGGTCTGTAATACAGATGCCCAGGCATTAGAGAATAGTCCTGTGCCTATAAAAATACAGTTAGGTGAATCTTTAACCGAAGGTCGTGGCGCAGGAAATAAGCCTGAAAAGGGAAAACAGGCAGCCATAGAAAATATTAGCGATATTGAAAATGTGTTGCGCGACGATACCCGCATGGTGTTTATCACCGCAGGTATGGGTGGGGGAACCGGAACCGGAGCTGCTCCTATTATAGCTAAGGCTGCCAGAGATATGGGTATACTAACCGTAGGTATAGTTACTATTCCATTTAAATTTGAAGGGAAACTCAGAATTAACCAGGCTCTGGATGGTATTGCAGAGATGGAAAAAAATGTAGACTCCCTGTTGGTGATCAACAATGAGAAACTACGCGATATGTATGGCGATTTGAAGCTGTCTAATGCGTTTTCAAAAGCCGATGATGTACTGTCGACCGCAGCAAAGGGTATTGCTGAAATTATTACCGTACATGGTTATATAAACGTTGACTTTGCTGATGTGGAAACAGTAATGAAAGATAGTGGAGTGGCTATCATGGGTAGTTCATCTGCTTCAGGTGAAGATAGAGCTATCCAGGCCATTAAGCAGGCTTTAGAGTCTCCTCTGTTGAATAGTAATGATATAAGAGGTGCGAAAAATATCCTGTTGAATATTACTTCTGGGGTAGATGAAATCACCATGGATGAAGTAGGAGAGGTGACCGATTTTGTTCAGGATACCGTTGGCTTAAGTGCTTCTATTATATGGGGAACAGGGGCCGATACAGAACTCAACGATCAGGTAAATGTAACCATTATTGCTACGGGTTTTAATACACGCAATATTGCGGAGTTTTCGCAACGCAATGAACCTAAAATTCAACGTTTCTCCCTCGATGGTACTATCGAGAAAGAAAAGGATGTGCAGGATGTTGATGATGAAGAACCTTTTGAGTTGGATATAGAAGATAAGTCAGAGGTAAGTAGTCGGGTTATTGACTTTGAGGAGTTAGAAAAGGCAAAGGAAGAACGTATTAAAATGTTTTATAAAACAACTCCTAAAAAGGCCGAGGTGGAAGATCAGGAAGCTGCCTCGGGTGCCCAACTTCAACGTAATTTAATTGCTACGGGTGTTGGAGAGCGTTTTTCTATATCGCCTGAGGATATGGAGGATGATCGATTTATTGAACGTTTGGAGAGTGTTCCTGCGTATAAGCGTAAAAAGGTTAAGATTAATGATGTTCAGGACGATCAGGACGATTACCAAGTGTCGCGCTTTACTATTTCGGAAGGTAGGGATGGAAAGACAAAAATAATAAGGGATAACCCTTATTTGCATGATAATGTGGATTGAAAATTTAAAGTATATATAAAAAATGAGTTTAACAGAACAAATTAATCAGGATATCAAAGAGGCCATGAAGGCCAAACAAAAAGTTAAGTTAGAGGCCTTAAGGGGCATAAAAAAAGAAATAATTGAAGCCAATACCGCTCAGGGTGCAGGTAGTGAATTATCAGAAGAAGCAGGGATGAAAATCCTCCAGAAAATGGTGAAGCAACGTAAGGATGCTGCTGCTATTTTTGTAGAACAGGATCGTGAAGATTTAGCCCAGAAAGAAATGGAAGAAGCCGAAGTGATTGCCTGCTATCTGCCGGAACAAATTACAGGAGAAAAATTGGAGGCTCTTGTGAAAGCAATTGTTGAGAAGTCAGGTGCCCAGTCAATGAAAGAGATGGGGAAGGTTATGGGTATGGCTTCAAAAGAATTGGGAGGTAAAGCCGATGGTAAAGAAATAGCCGATTTGGTGAAGAAAATATTAAGCGAGTAAACAAATTAATTTTGTTCAACATTGCATAGGAGATCAATTTTGGTCTCCTTTTTTTTGTAGTAAAGTATCTCTTCTATCCTAAAGAATTCCATCATTCTACCTTATATATAAAGCTTGTGTTTTGATGTCTATATCAAAAGGATTTAGTTTGTGATTTAAAAGTCACTTTCTTAAAAATGAGAAGGTTAATATTTTGCCTTTGAGTTATATGTTACATTATGATAGTATTTTGATATTGTTTCTTTTGTGTAACATGAGCTTCATTTGTACATAAGTTTTATAATGACTTAATTTTTTGATCATGCGAAAGCTATTATTAGCCAATAGTTTTGTGCCATTAAATGTTCAATAAAAATTAAGAAATGAGACGAAACTATTTACTTTATTTAATGTTATTTTTTTCAACCATTCTACATGCTCAGTACCTTGTTGAGGTGCCTATTAGTAGTGAGTATAACGACATGGAAGAGTATCGTGAGGCAAAAGAGGATGAAACGCAGGATAGTATTGTAGGGGAACTTGATTTTGATAGTAACTATATTGAGTTGGGATACAAAGACGATGATGGAGTGACCCCTCAGTTATGTGGATTCCGGTTCGAGAATATTAATATAGGTCAGGGACGTGAAATATCAAATGCCTATATTCAGTTTACAATCAATACTGATAAGTGGCTTGGTGATTGTAGCTTTTATATTTTTGGAGAAGATGCAAGTGATTCAGAAGAATATGCAACAAGTAAGAAGGGACCTCCGGGAGTAAGTCTCGATCCAGAATATGATAGTTCTGAACTTTCTTCGCGGACGATGCTAAATGATTCGGTTCATTGGGAGATAAGCAGTGGAGAGGCTGCT
>JBFHKL010000436.1:0-2902 GCA_041595375.1 Saccharicrinis sp. | reverse complement strand
CCTTTGACGCGATTTTTGCCGCCAGTGACCTGATAGCCATCGGTGCGATAAAAGCGCTTAAAGAGAACTACCTACGGGTGCCCAAAGACGTATCTGTTGCCGGTTTTGACAATATTGCCGCCGCCTCATCGGTCAGCCCACCGCTAACCACCATGAAACAAGACACCGTAAAAGCCGGTGAACTGCTGGTCGAAAAACTGCTTGGCCTTATTCGCGGCGAAAAACACGACTCGGTGCAAATGAAAACCGTGCTGGTTGAACGCAGCTCATGCGGTGCTATGCCGAGTAAGGGTGAGGATTGATTTTTGGTAGGCCGCGAAATTCGGCCTACTCCACTCAACAACAAATATCTTTTGATTTAACTCTTAAGGTTTTCAAGTTGAGTAACAAATCTTTCAACTTGCTTCGGCTCTAAGAAGCCTAGTAAGAACTCCCTATCGAACAATAACTCTGTTGATAATAATGATTCTAGCAAGTTACTGTCTCGAATTTCCCATTTCACCCAAGGTTCAAGCACTATCACTAGCAACTTAACTCGTGCTTTATAACGCGAACTCTCTGTGTTTGTTCTATTCAATAACGCCAAGTAGTAGCATTCATAAGAACCCAAGGTTGGTCGCTCTGCTCCTTTTGCCGAGATAAGCGCCCCAGTTATTGCCCGAAACATCTGCTGACTTGGTAATTCAACGTCAGCAACTCCCCCTCTAAGTAACTCAAACCACCAAGATTCTATCCTGCCTTGAAGCTTTTTATCAGTTTTGGATAGATCTCTGATGACTATCATAAGCTCTCCATAACTTATAATCCTTTCAAGAAGCAAAGATTGGTAATTTAGCGAAGCTGCAAGCAGTTTTATGATTATACTTGCGGCTTCTTGAGTGTTTATTTTCGCTGCTAAATCAAAGCAATGTTGATAAAGTTTTTTATAAAACTTCTGCCTATCACTAATGTATGGAAAATAGGTTTCTCCGTCACTCTTTTGCTTATCAAATTCATCTTGGTATTTTTTAAGCAGCATAATGATCAAAGTTTGACTACTTTCTAACGATTCAAGAGACTCACTTTTCCAACGCGCATTCTCTTTATAGAAACGTTCAAACCCATGCAAGTATCGAAGATCTGTTGATATTTTATCTGCCCACCAGTCAGGCTTTTGCACAGCCAACGCATTGAATAGTTCTTGATCTTTTAACTCGCCAACAACGGCCTCATTAACAATACGATTAAAATATTGCGCTGTTTCAACTGAATTAATGAGCTTTTGAGCTTGAAAGCCAGCTCTTGAAAAGAGTGTTTCCAGCAATGAAGTCATAACGCCAACATCAAGATGTTCAGGGAAAGTCTGAACAAGCTTTTCAGAAAATCCCCAAGCCTTGTTGCCCGTATTACTATTTGGAAACTTCAATTCCTTTTCTTCATAGAAAATTCTGTTTTTCTCATTCCAATTAACAAACGCACCACTGTTCTCAGCGATGAAATTGAATATAGCCGGTTCCTCCTCACGTAAAACAATAAGCAAAAATAGGGAATACAAATCAACTTCCCCCATTAGTCGGTTTTTTTGCCAAATAAAATCTAGCCGCCTAATGATGTGCTTATATGTTCTCAATGAACGAATCAAACTTGAAATTTTCTCAATAGAATCGTGTACATGGTCATATGAGAACTTGCCAATTACTATTTTAGGTTTTGCAATAAGCATCTTCATACCTGTCTTTTCAGCCCTAACATAGCAATTCAGTAACCACGCACATAAAATATCCCTCGGCTGAGATACAGCGAT
Source organism: Saccharicrinis sp. (assembly GCA_041595375.1). Classification (GTDB taxonomy): domain Bacteria; phylum Bacteroidota; class Bacteroidia; order Bacteroidales; family Marinilabiliaceae; genus Saccharicrinis. Next base: position 1,119 of record JBFHKL010000436.1, on the reverse strand, counting down.
ATCCTCGCGATACGTACATACTTTACGAATCATTTCGGCACTGGTTTTACTGTATTCCAAGGAAACGATGAAATGGATGTTTCTTCTCCCTTTTAATCTATCAAGTAGGGAAGCGAGGTCATGACACAACTCTTCAAAGTTCGGCCCACGGTCTACATCTTCAATGCTAATTAGCAAGTGCTTGTTTGTGCAGATGAGTATCTGATCAAGCCTTTTGAGCAGTCTTTCCGGTTGCTCAAAAGAAGTGGTAAGGGCGGCAAAAACTTTACTGGTCGTATTACCAGCCTTAAGGGCTTCATAATATTGCGCAGGCAATTGCTTTAACCCTACAACATCAATATGCTTTGCAAGCTTCTCAATGACGACACCTAATATCTGGCCATTAACATTAGATCTGTCCCGCCCCCAAATATTTATGTTCGCCATCACCCATTGCTCAGAGTTCAACTGAGCTTGAACGCACTTCACCACACTACTCTTTCCAACACCAAACTTACCGCAAAGCGCGATCTGTAAGCTCCTCTTTTCATCTGGTTTAGTCACTCCGTTAAGCTTATCAACCAATCTAGCGACATATGGCTGCAGCTCTGGCTGCAAATCCTCAACTGACTCAATTGGTGAATCCGATGTAAACCAATTTTGAAAGTGCTCATATTCCCAATCATATACAGAAGAAGGCGACACCGACGTAGGTGAAACAAGATGAGGTTGAGTGTTCTTTTTTGTCCAAGTCATATAACATAATGCAGTAAAAACGCCACAAAGAAAAAAGAAAACTGGAGCTACCCCTGCTATTGAAACCATTGAGAGAAAGGAGGAAAAATTAGATATGATTAGAAATATAAAAACTAAGATTGGCGAAATAACCAAAGGCGGGTAAGTCCAATTCCAAAAGCACGAACGTTCCGCATGCCAAATTTTGAAATACCGCAGCATCCACATCAACAGCACGCCGCAACTAAACCCTAAGGTCAATTTTTGCCAACATGCCAAAGACCCAAAAGTTTTATTCCACCAACTAAAAGCCCTTGTAAACAAAGGAATATGACTTAACAAACTAACAATAAAATAAGCTATTACAGCATAGAAAAAAATGTCTACCCAGCGGCTTACGGTCGT
>JBFHKL010000435.1:0-2904 GCA_041595375.1 Saccharicrinis sp. | reverse complement strand
GGAGAATAAAGTGGAGCAGAAGGAGGATGCCGTTTTTATAAATGGAAAGATAGCTCAGACCTATAAGTTCAAAATGGATTATTATTGGGTGATGGGAGATAATCGACCACATTCATTTGATAGCAGGTTTTGGGGCTATGTGCCCGATAATCATATCATAGGTAAGGTGGATAGGGTTTTGGTATCCAGAAGTCTACGGGAAAAAGGCTGGTTTAAACCCAATAGGTTTTGGAAGAAAGTGGAATGATTTGTTATATTACCTTATCTATGCGCAGGATTGAGTACTTTGTATTAAATTTGTTATTCTGTAGCTATAACCTAAGGGCTTTGTTTAAGTGAAAAGTGTAATCGTGTATAATAGGTTTGTGGCTGCGTTCAATCCATTTTTTAGGTAAAAGGACATTAATATTTTAAACTGATAAATATTGTTATGAAAAAATCGTTTTGGGTTCTTATTTTATTGGCCGTTTTGGTAGTTATCTTTTCAGTGCAGAATGCAAATGTGGTATCTATTGAATTTGTAGTTTGGAAAGGAGAAGTATCTCTGGCTATATTGCTGATTTTAACTTTTTTAGTTGGCTTAATAACCGGAGCCCTGTATTCGGCTTTAAATGCCCGGCAAAAAAAGAAGGCTGGTAACGAGAATGTGGCTGGTGATATTGCCTTTGATACATCCAGAGAAGAGTCGGACATAGCTGAGTCTGAAAAGTTTTAAATACCAATGTTTTATAGCTGTTTTAATATGCCTATAAGCCCGTAGTATTCAGTTTTTGGTATAGTATAATGCCAATCATGGTTTATCTCTTAAGTCATGATAGATGAAATATTTAGCAGGAATTATATTAGTGATCATATATATATGAGTGAAACAAGCTCTCTTTTTACAATCAATTATTTGCCGCCAGTGCAGTATTTTGCACATTGGATAAATGATGAGCATCCTATACTTGAACGTCATTGCAATTACGTAAAACAAACCTACCGAAATAGGTGTGATATTATGGCAGCCAATGGCGTAATACAACTAACTATACCTGTTGCAAAAGGCAGGCGCTTAAAGGTGAAAACAAAAGATATAGAAATTTCGTATGATACCCGTTGGCAGGATTTACATTGGCGATCTATTGTTTCTGCCTATCGTTCCTCTCCTTTTTTTGAGTATTACATGGATGATCTTATGCCATTTTACGAAAAAAAACATCGCTTTTTATACGATTATAATATGAAACTCATGCATGTTTTGCTTGAAGCTTTGGATGTGGACGCAAATATGTGCTTAAGTGAGGATTATACAGATGAAGATGAATTGTGTGGAAGTAAGGATTATCGACAATTGATTCATCCTAAAAAGGATTTTAGCAAGCTGGATAAGGTATTTATACCGAAGGAGTATCGTCAGGTATTTCAGGATCGGTTTTCTTTTGTCCCCAATCTGAGTATTATTGACTTAATTTTTAATAAAGGTCCTGAAGCTATAGATTGGTTAGAGGATTGTGTGATGAGTGGTCAGTAAGAAAATATCAATTATATTGATTTTCTATTGTTGATGATAGGCAGTGTCTAATGTATTGTTTATTAAGTGATAGTTAGTCGATGAGGCTACTAAATACTGGCAAGAGTTAAGGTTTTTAAAACCCTATGCTTCAGTATTATATCTCTTTAAATTTACGTTTCTAAAATCAATTAGCTTTCCCCAAAAGTAATTCAGAAAGTTTCTGTTGCAAATTATTTTCAAGGTTTATCTATAGAGGCAGATTGGCCTGTTGTTTTCGTATTTTAAACTCATCTAATATGTTTTGGTGATCAAAGGCTAATGCTGGCATTTGGTCTAAGGGAAACCACCTTGCATCCTTGGCATCATCCATTGCTGTAGGAGGAATTTCCTGATCAATAATGGCATAAAAAACCACGGATACTGTTCTTCCTCTGGGATCACGATTAACAGCTCCATAGCTTTTAAATTGCTTTAGTTTAATGTGCTGTATGTTGGTTTCTTCCTGTAATTCGCGCAAAGCAGCAGTTTTCAGATCTTCGTCCATATCTAAAAAGCCACCAGGAAATGCCCACTTGTTGATAAAAGGCTCGTTTTTACGTTGAATCAACAGAATTTTGGGTACTTCATCTCGGGTAATTAAAATAACATCTACGGTGACTGCAGGACGGGGATATTTGTATGAATAGGTCATTGGGCTTGTATTTGAGTTTAGTTGCTGTACGTTAGATATCGGTAGCTTAGTGCTAGGCTACAGGTGTCCTTGTTTTAGGAGCAGGAAATCTCTTTTATTTAAGATTGATGAGATTGAAAGGAATGAATCAATTTAATTCTTCTGTTTTAACCTTTATGCAATCTCAATCAAGTCTTTGGGATTTTATCCAGATTATGGTAAAATTCTTTTTATTACTCTTAGTTTATGACTGTATTTGTTCTGCTCGCGAATAAATATTCCCTGATGATCTAACTGATCAATTCTTACTTCTCCGTAAGCATGAATAATTTGTCCTTTACCTAAACAGATACCCACATGAACAATATTTCCTTCTTCATCATCGAAGAAAGCCAGGTCTCCAACAATCGCTTCTTCAACAAAGCTGACATTGTTACCAAGCTCAATTTGTTGGTAGGCATCCCGGGGAAGCCATGCTCCATTTATTTTGTAAACAATTTGAGAAAGACCGGAACAGTCAATGCCAAAGTAAGATCTACCACCCCATAAATAAGGAGTGTGGAGTAAAGAATTTGCTATTTCTCTAATATTAATTTCTTTGTTATTAGGTATTGACCCTGAAATAAAGTAGTCATTTCTTCCAATAGAGAAGCTGTTTCTGTCATGACCATTAAATACAATCCGACTTCCAGCAGGTATAGTGATGGGAGCACTGGATCCATCTTGTACAATATTAATT
>JBFHKL010000434.1:0-2912 GCA_041595375.1 Saccharicrinis sp. | reverse complement strand
TACCACATATTTTTCTTTGATACCTGCACAAAATAAGTCTGGCTTGTAGAATTCAATTAATTTTTCAGTTTCATGATGTGAAACATCGTCAATAACCAAAGAATTCTTTTTCATTTGCGGCATCATACCGGCATAGTGACTGAACTCGTAACCTTTTTTCTCTAACTCAGCTTTTTTAGCTACTAGGTCATCTCGGTATAATTCAGGATTGTCTGTTTTTACTACCTTAATTTCTTCGATGTTACGTGTGTCTGCATCAATTTTGATGTTAGGAATTACTTCACGTCCTTCATAATCATCACGGTGAGCAAATTCATATCCTGCCGAAACAGTTAACATACCTAACTCTTCAAAAAGATCTTGGTAATGGTGAGCACGAGATCCACCCACAAACATCATCGCTAGTTTGCCTTCTACTTTCGGCTTGATAGCAGCTTTAACGGCTTCCACTTTTGCTTCTTCGCGTGCAATAATTTCTTCAACTTTTTTAGTTAATTCTGCATCATCAAAGAACTCAGCAATTTTTTTAAGCGTTTTAGATGTAGATCCGCCACCAATAAAGTTTCCTTTAATCCAAGGAATACCATATTTTTCTTCCATCATCTCTGCAATGTAGTTGATAGAACGGTGACACATTACTACGTTTAAATCAACAGTATGAGAGTAAGCAAAGCTTTCTACAGTAGAGTTACCTGAGTAGGTTGAAACTAATGTAATGCCTGCTTCTTCAAAAAGTCTTTCTAATTCAAAAGCATCCCCTCCAATATTATACTCTCCTAAAAGGTTAATTTGGAATTTGCCAGCCCGAGGTCTGTCATCGTTTCCTACAACATGCTTAAATATGGCGTTGTTGGCAATATGGTGACCAGCCGACTGCGATACGCCGCGGTAACCTTCGCAAGAGAAACCGAAAATGTTAATGCCTAATTCCTCTTTCATATCGCGAGATACTGAGTGAACGTCATCTCCAATTAAACCAACCGGGCAGGTGGAGAATACTCCAATAGCTTTGGGGTTGAATAATGCATATGCTTCTCGGATAGCTTCTTTAAGTTTTATCTCTCCACCAAATACAATATTTTCATCTTGCATATCTGTAGAGAAAGAATACATCATGTAGTTAGCTTCTCCTTCTGCGGGACGAGTTTGGTTACGACGTGTTAACCAGGCATAGAAACTACATCCGATAGGGCCGTGTACCAAGTTGATAATGTCTCTGGTTGGTCCTAAAACCACCCCTTTACACCCGGCATAGGTACATCCCCTTTGGGTAATAATACCTGGAATAGTACGTACATTAGCCTGAATTTCTTGTGTTGCTTCAGGATCGTTAGCAACCATTGACTTGGCACGCTTTTTGGCTACTTTGTTAGGGTATTTACTGATGATATCTTGTATCACTGGAGTAGGATCTGGTAATCCTGCTGAATAATCTTTCTTTTTAACCATGTTTTCTTGTTCTTAAGTAATAAAAACGGAACTTAATTAGTCTACTGCCTTGCTACCTGAGATGCCTGTTCTTACCTGGATTACATCCATAATAGGCATGACAAATATTTTTCCACAGCCATGAGGTTCGCCTTGGTTTGCCTCAATAATAGCTTCTACACAAGGTTGCACAAAAGAGTCGTTTACAACAATTTCTAAAACTCTTTGAGGGCGTAAACGAGGTTCTTTACCAAGGTGTTCTAAGGCTTCTGGGGTATTGTTTTTTACCCCATCAAGTACTTTCGCTTCCCAAAGCCCTTTTCCTCTTCCAAACACTTTACCTGATGCAGTCATCGAAGTAATTTTAGCATCCAAAAGGGCCTTTTTTGTTGCATTCATCTTGTCGATGTTGATTATTGCCATTACTTTTTTCATAATCGTATTACCTTTTTAGATGAATAAATTAAAGCTCTTTTACACCTCTTGAAATAGTATAAGCCTCTTCAACCGGAGTGATAAAAATTTTACCATCACCAAAGGCTCCTTTTTCACCTGTACGTGCAGTTTCCATTATAGTCTTCACAGCAAAGTCCTTGTCTTCATCCTTAATTACCATGATTAACTGCTCTTTAGGCAATTCATCGTAAGTTACATCACCAATCTTGATTCCTCGTTGCTTACCTCTACCTACTACAGGTGATTTAGTAACGGCTATATAACCTGCTTCGAATAATGCTTTAAGTACCTCACTTGATTTCTCTGGTCGTATAATTGCTTTGATCATTAACATTTTCTGGGTCTCCTATTTTTTTAGATTTAATTGATTTTGAGTTATCAGATTTTCTTACCTGATAACTCAAAATCAGTTTTCTTTTTTACTATAAAACTTTCAACTTATTACTAAGGGGGTTAGTTTGCAATTCCAAAATCAATTAGAAGTTTTTCAAGTACTTCAATTTCAAGAGGGTTTGGAATAACAAACATGGTATTTGCATCAATAGCCTTAGATAAAGTTCTGTATTCATCAGCTTGAGGGTGTTCTGGAGCAAATTCAATTACTGTTTTTCTGTGAATCTCAGCTTGTTGAACCATGTTATCACGAGGTACAAAGTGAATCATTTGAGAGCCTAATTGTCTGGCTAACTCTTCAATCATCTCTCTTTCATTATCTACTTTACGAGAGTTGCAAATTAGCCCTCCTAAACGTACAGTTCCTGCTTGAGCATACTTCTTAATACCTTTACATATATTGTTGGCAGCATACATTGCCATCATCTCACCTGATACTACAATGTAAATTTCTTCTGCTTTACCATCACGAATAGGCATGGCGAAACCTCCACATACAACATCCCCAAGTACATCATAAAAAGTGTAGTCAGTTTTGTATTTTTCATCCCAAGCACCTAATTGTTCTAATAAGTTAATTGAAGTAATAATACCACGACCGGCACATCCTACACCTGGCTCTGGACCACCTGATT
>JBFHKL010000433.1:0-2913 GCA_041595375.1 Saccharicrinis sp. | reverse complement strand
GGTGCCGGTAAGTCTATTATATTAGGAGCTTTATCTCTGGTGTTAGGACAACGGAGTGATACTTCGGTGCTTAAAAATAAAGAGAAGAAAAGTGTTATCGAGGCAGAGTTTAATATCTCGGACTATGGTTTTCAATCTCTTTTTAAAGAGGAAGATATTGATTACGATGATCATATGATCATTCGTCGCGAAATTTTAACAACAGGTAAATCCAGAGCCTTTGTTAATGACACACCTGTAAATCTTGGTTTGCTGAAAAATATGGCGAATCGTTTAATTGATATCCATTCACAACATCAAAATCTGTTGTTAGGTGATATGCAGTTTCAGCTGAATGTAGTTGATACAGTTGCTCAAAACAGTGTTTTATACAAGGATTATAAGGCTTGTTATAAAAGCTATAAGCAGCTTTTAAAAGAGCTAAAAGAATTGGAAGAGCATAATGCAAAATTACAACAGGATGTGGATTACATGCAATTTCAATATGAGCAGTTAGTGCAGTTAAAGCTAAGCCCGGAAGAACAGGAAGGCTTGGAGAAGGAAAATGAGCTGTTGTCGCATGCCGAAGAAATAAAAACAGGTCTATTTGCTGTTGTTGATTTGCTTAATGGAGAGGTATCTCCGGTATTAGGTAGTTTAAAAGAGGTGATTAAGAATCTGGAAAAAGTAAGTGTCTATTTACCTGAAGGGGAAAAATGGCAACAAAGAACTGATTCGGCTTATATTGAGTTGGACGATTTGGTGCGCGAGATAGAGAGTGCGATGGAAGGTGTTGAGTACGATCCGGAACGAATGGATTATATTAATAACCGATTGGATCAAATATATTCTTTACAGAAGAAACACCGTGTTGATTCAGTTGTTGCTCTTATTGAGATTCAAAAAGGACTGGAAGAGCAATTGCGTAAAGTGTCTTCCTTTGAAGAGGATGTACAAGAGAAACAAAAACAAATTGAGGTTGCCCTAAAAGGACTTAGAGCTGCTGGCGAAAAACTATCGGCTTCACGAAAAAAAGTACTGAAAAACATTGAGAAAACAATAGTTTCCCAGTTGCTGGAACTGGGAATGCCAAATGTTACTTTGGTGTTGGATTGTCAAGCGATGAGTGACTTTGGTGAAACGGGTATCGATGATATAAAATTTCTTTTCTCGGCCAATAAAAATGGAGAATTGGCTGCTATACCTAAGGTAGCATCAGGTGGTGAAATGTCGCGAGTAATGTTGTGTATAAAATCATTGTTGTCTATTTCCAAAGGCTTGCCAACTATTATTTTTGATGAAATAGATACCGGAGTATCTGGTGAGGTGGCAGATAAAATGGGCCGTATTATGCAGGATATTGCCAAACATATACAGGTGGTGAGTATCACGCATTTACCACAGATTGCTGTGAAAGGAAAACATCATTATAAAGTGTTTAAAACCGATAGTAAAACCGATACAAAAACCGGTATTGAACAATTAAATCAGAACGATAGGGTAACTGAAATAGCAAAAATGCTTAGTGGTAGTAATCTTACCCAAGCTGCCCTTACTAATGCAAAGGATCTGCTGGGAGTGAGTTGATTTTTTATGCACTATTCGGTGCTAAAAGGGCTGAATTGAACTTTTTAGGTTTGTTGTAAGTTGCTTGGTGGGCATTTATATTAGTATTTCAGGAAAATAGAGTGAGTTATTTTTATAGTTAAAACAAACAAAGGGCTGGCATGCCTTAGTACCTTGAATTAAAAGGCGAATAATCATTAAATAAAGACTGGGGATTGATGAATATTTATCAGTAATTTCTTATTAAATTACGTTAATTTGATAAATATTTAAACTTTACTGTTTCTCTTACAGTGATATTCGTATATATTTGTACGCTCAAAATAAATATTAAAATGGCATATAATTTATTAAAAGGAAAAAGGGGAATTATTTTTGGGGCATTAAACGATATGTCTATTGCTTGGAAAGTCGCAGAATTGGCTCATGCTGAAGGTGCTTCTTTTACCTTGTCAAATACCCCGGTAGCTTGTAGAATGGGTACACTTACTGAACTTTCAGAGAAGTGTAATGCAGTGGTTATTCCTGCTGATGCTACAAGTGTAGAGGATATTGAAAATGTGTTTTCTAAATCGATGGAAGTACTGGGGGGTAAAATTGACTTTGTTCTTCACTCCATTGGAATGTCGTTGAATGTTCGTAAAAAAAGAGTATATCACGACTTAGATTATAATTATCTTAATAAAACATTAGATATTTCTGCTATCTCATTTCATAAAATGCTCCAGGTTGGTTTTAAAATGGATGCTATAAGTGAGTGGGGTTCCGTTTTAGGTTTATCTTATGTAGCTGCACAGCGTACCTTTTATGGGTATAATGATATGTCGGATGCTAAGGCATTGTTAGAGTCTATAGCTCGTAGCTTTGGTTATATTTATGGCCGGGAAAAGAAAGTGCGTGTGAATACCATTTCCCAGTCTCCAACACTGACTACTGCTGGTAGTGGTGTGAAAGGTTTTGATGGCTTAATGGATTTCTCAGAAAGAATGTCTCCTCTGGGTAATGCTACTTCTGATGACTGTGCTAACTATTGCGTGACTATGTTTTCTGATCTAACAAAAAAGGTGACCATGCAAAATCTGTTTCACGATGGAGGCTTCTCCAATGTGGGAATGAGTTTAAGAGCCATGACTCAGTATAACAAGAGTTTCGATATCGATGATATTGATTCACTAGATTAAAAACTAATATTTTGGCATATTTTATGATGCCTACTAAATCCTACTTGTATAAAGTGGGATTTTTTCATTTAAAAGGTGTTCATAAGTATAAAATCATTAACTTTGCGAGCGTTTTTAAAAATCCTTTTTTAGGATAAACATCAAATAAAACTATGGATAGATACCAAATTAATCACCTGAGGGAACT
>JBFHKL010000432.1:0-2926 GCA_041595375.1 Saccharicrinis sp. | reverse complement strand
CCTGTTTTGTCCCTCTGCTTGTCATTTTGTTTCAAGGTCCTTTAGGAGCTTGGTTTGCACTGACAATGACAATTTTATATTGTGCTATTGCACTATACCTATACTCCTATTGCAGGCGTAAAATGGATCAAATGGCTGGTTTGCGAACCTCGAAATATTGGCGTCAGTCTCCAATAGCTCTCGCTATCGAACAAGTAGCAATTTATTACCCGTATTTTATCATTGGCGGATGCGTGTATTTATACATCTATCTTCGTGACGGGAAAATAAAATTGCCCGCCTTACCACCGCTTAGTGATCAAATTTGGTATCTAAGCGTTATTTATGGGGGCGTGGCTGTCTCTGTTTTTTTGATATCAATATTTTGTTACACAAGAACAACCTTTCACCTGCCTTGGATTAAGCGTGCTCTGTCCAATAGTGTAATGCCACGACATGCAAAAAAAATGCTTTCCAATACAATAAAGACTCCTCCTTGCCGACACTCTATGACATGGCGTAACAAAGATGATTTTGCTAAGCAGCTTTATCGGACAGCAATAGGGACAGTGTTTTTTCGCTCAACTCACCATGGCTCAAGAAGTGTAAAGGCAATCCCGTTAAGGTTTATTGCTATATTTCTTGCCCCTGTTTCTGTACCTTACTGTTTAATGCTGGTTGTGGCTGCTGCTTATAATATATGCGGGCATGGGAAAGCAATGGCTGAGCCAATCGCGCTGTGTTCACTTCTGTGGGCAATGTTTTCATTTGCCTATTACACCATTAGCTATAATCAACTAAGCGGTGGCGCAAGAGTGAATAAAGGGAAATCCCAGTTTCAGTTTTACTTTGTTGGAATGCCTCTGATCGAGCAAACTGAATGGGAACGGTTAACGGAAAATACATTTAAACGCGGTGGCCTAAAAATATTTACGATATTAACAACCGCCTTGCTACCTTTTATGTGGTCTTTTGTGAGTATCGCATTTTCTGGAGCTTAATGATTGTGCAAAAAGAAGATAGCAAGTGTTTGATTCGACTGATATTTTGTGCAGATGAAGATCTTTATCACAGAATACTCACCCTAAATCTAGAACTATCTCATGTAGTACAAGTAGCCAAGTTTTACGGCTCTGAAAAATCTCCTACTGGTTTACCAATTGCTTCAAGTGTTAATCGCAACGATGAAATATATGACATGGCTCATGAGTTACTGCTGTCTATTCAAGATTCGAGGGAAGCGTTCTTTTTGTACATAGGCCAACTAAATGGCAAGCTCAACCTAGAGATTTCTAAAGGAAAGAAACAAGATGAAGCTGTAATTCAAAATATTTTGAGGCAGAAAATAATATACCAATCGGTTTTTCGAAAACAAATTCATCGCTATAAGAAGTTATTAGGATATCTCAATAATAAATTAGGCCAAAATCTTGATACTCATATTTTAGAAGATCCAGCCCCAACAACACGTCGTGCCTTAGAGCAAGGCTTTACCAATGAATATCTCCAACGACTAACACAGTGTACTTTTCAGGATATGTGTCAATTTCTCACGGAGTATCTTGGGTGCAATGTACCCTATAAGCAATTGCCCGTTTCATTACAATATTGGACATATGCCGAAGGTTATGAAGGAGATACCTTCCGAGGTAGAGATGCGCAGCGTTTTGCTGAGCGTACGATTCAAGACAATGTTGATGAGCAGGCTGATGACAACGATTTGGCTTTTAATGTTGTTCGAATGTCATTTTGGAATATCGACTTTCCTGAATTAAACCCAGCTTTAGCTCACGAATTAGCTCATATGCTCATTGATGATGTATCAGGCAATTTAAACCCTCTTAATCTGAGCAGTGACAAAACTGGCTTATTAGGCAAGCTTGCTAGGAAAATCGCAATCATATTTGACAGTTGGATAGGATATACCGGTTCAGAAAGACCAGATGTTGAATTGGTTGCTGATATATTAGCGCTTGCACAGTTTCGCTTCGGTTTTTTACATGCTTGGTTCATCGAAACCCTAGCTGGTGACTACGAACCAAACTGTATAGCAAATGAATATGGATATTTGGAAATTCAACAATTACTAGAAGACGGAATTGACGTAAATGAGCTTCTTAAGAATTTAATGCCGCGCAACTCCGATATGTTTACCTATTTAAGGGGAAGGGCCATTATTTATATTACTGAATATGGCAACTCAGAAATGGGCGATGCTGAGAAATCATATTTATGTGGGTTTAAATATTATTTGAAGCAAATACTTGAGATTCGATTTTGCGAAGAAATAGCTCCAGATGAATCGATTCTATGGAAGACTATTGGTGATCAAATTGAAAAGGCTATTGAGCAAAGTGGCGTTGTTTCTAAGATTAAGCAATTTTGGAAAGATAAAGTATCAATAAACGACAAAGGGAGGTTTAGAGAACAATTAATCCCCCTAGAAGGCATCTCGCTGAGTAATAGAAGCAAGTTTTTGGATAGCTGTAAAACTAACTACCACGCAACAGATATATTTTGGCGGTATTTCTGGCTTGCCAGTTATGATGCGAACAAACAAACGATAGATTATGCTTTGAATAGTAAAAAAAGTGAGTTTAGCCGTCTATTCTCTTGTCGAATTCAAGACCAAATTATCCTTTCGCATACGGTGTCCAGTTACTTCATCACTCGTAGTAGAACGTTTTCATATGGTTTTTTGGATTCGGATCTTAAGAAGGAAGATATTGAATTAGCGAAGAATAAATATTGTGAAATAGATATTTCAGCATCAAAGAAGGCTATATCTAAGTCTAGGCATTTTTATGGAATCTGGGCAAAAGGCAATCTTTGCAAGAAGAACAATCAGTGTTCCTGGGAAAATCAACCTATTTCGTTGATGAGTCCTGCTATTCTTGACCTTATACTCTTTAAAGAACCGCATCGAGCATTGTTGCCGGATTCGGTT
>JBFHKL010000431.1:0-2952 GCA_041595375.1 Saccharicrinis sp. | reverse complement strand
GCTGCTTTCCAACTCTGCCAACTCACTGTTATTAATGCTATGGATAATGCTGATATACCTGCCAAAGCAAATATCCACCAGCTGAGTTCTGTTTTATAGGCAAAGTTCTCGAGCCATTTACTCATTGCATAATAAGCAATGGGGCAAGCTATCACAAAGGCAATGGCTACCCATTTGATGAACATTTTATTGAAAAATAAAATTATATCACCTAGGCTAGCTCCATTAACACGTCGGATTCCTATTTCTTTTATCTTGTCGCGAGCCATAAACATAGCTAAACCAGTAAGTCCGGTTAAGGCTAATAAAATACACCACAGAGCAACAAATTCTATAAATCGGGCTGTGTTTTGTTCTCTTTTATAAAGGTGATTTAATTCATCATCTAAAAAATTGATTTCCACATTGTAGGAAGGGTCAATATTAGATATGATTTGTTTTATTTTTGCAAATGTTGATTGGTAATTGTCAGTATTAATTCTTAGTAATAGATTGTTCTTACGTGTATCTGTACGCCACAAAACCATAGGTAATATTTCCTCTTTAAGTGATGAAAAATTAAAGTTCTCTGCTACTCCAATAACTAGTCCATCTTCATTAATAGTAAAAAATGTTTTCCCTAATGGTTTTTCCCATTCAAGTTTATCTACAGCCTTTTTATTTATTATTAATGTATTAATATCTGCTTCTGAGTTCTGTTTAAATTTTCTTCCTTCTAAAATTTTAATACCAAAGAAATCTATAAACTGATCATCTACCGGCCACGATTTTAAACTGATCAACTTATTATCAATCATCCTGCCCCAGCCCATTGCAACATGGCCTGGAATAAATTGTGTATAAGTATATTCACTAACATTATTAAGTTTTGTTATTTCGTTTGTCAGGGTTTCATGCTTATCTTTTATTTTCTTATTTAAAGGAAAATAAACAACTTGTTCTTTGTTTATACCTATATCAAAATTACTCCAAAAACGAAGTTGCTTTTCGATCGTAAACGAAGAAGCAACCAGAATAATAGTAAATGCAAACTGAAGGAGAATAATTCCATTTCTTAGATTTTTTCCTTTATTTTTAAAATATGCGTTTCCTTTAACCGATTGTGATAAAGCAGGAGATGTGACATAAAGTGATGGATATAATGAAGCAATTATCGCAAAAACAATGGTAGCTGCCATAAACCAAACTATGTAATGATATCTTCCGCTTATTGCCAAACCTTGAATATCAAATAAGTTTTCAATACTGGTATATGTTGTAAAATAGATCAACAGAGCTATAACTAAAGCCAGCAACGATAATATAATGGACTCAAAAATTACATTGCATATAGAGGAGAATCGTTTACCTCCTAATATCCTGAATAGAGATAGCGTTTTTGCTTTTAAAGGGGCTTGGGATGTTGAAAAGTTTATAAAATTAAAACTTCCCATCGCAACTAATATGACAATAAGCAATGTTAATACATTTAAAATTTGCTTATCGATGTGTGAATAATTCTCATCACCTTTCATAAAATGAAGTTCTGACAAAGCTATAAACTTAAACATATCCTGATCGGGAAAGTCCCTTGCCATATTTTCTGCGAATCCTTTAAGGCTCTCTATTTTAGCAATTTTATTAAGTAATAATTGTAAATCAGCATCTTGACTAGTTTTTATCCATATGTGAAATTTCCAATCGCTCCAATCATTTTCCATATCCGGGTAATAAGCTAACTGTGTTACAGATGATGTTAATATATCAGCTTGAATAGATGAATTCTCAGGAAAATCATTTATCACACCCACCACACTATAACTTTTACCTGACACTAAAATATCCTTACCTATAGGATTTGCCTTAGCAAATAATTTGTGTGCTAAACTTTGACTAAGCACTGCTGTTTTAGGCTTAGATAATATGCCATTGGGATTTCCCAATACAACAGGAAAACTTAATAAACTAAAGAATGTACTGTCAACTATAATAGCTTTTGTACTGAATTCTATATTTTGGCTTGTAAGTTCTTGAGTGCTAATAGCTGGCTGATAAAACCAAAGTGGACATACTGCCTTTATTTCAGGAAACTTATTTTCTATGGCTTTAGAAACAGGAAGAGGTAGGTGACACCCAAATTTAGGAGAATCTAACCTGTAAACACAATCCTTATTTCTATGAAAACTATCAAAGCTTCGCTCAAATGACACATAAAGTGTTAGGGTTATAATACCTGTAAATGCAATAACTAAACTTAATACGTTTAAGCTAGCAAGTGTCTTATTTTTAATAATTGCCTTTAATATTTGTTTTATCTTCAACATATTATCTTAATTGGATGATGATTTTCTCTCATAGTATTAATTGCTCATTACTCATACCTTAAGGCCTCCACAGGATTCCTTGTTGCCGCTTTGAGACTTTGCCAGTTTACTGTCTTAACCATGATTTATTTGATTGTTTGAGGACTTTGATATTTGTATTGCTGTTCATCATAATAGTTATCAATTAATCAATATCCTCATAGTTTATGATTATTCATCCCGCAAATCCTGATTCCGACATTTTCACTCATACCTTAAGGCTTCCACCGGATTCCTTGTTGCTGCCTTCCAACTCTGCCAACTTACTGTTATTAGTGCAATGGCTAGTGCCAATACTCCCGCCAGTGCAAATATCCACCAGCTGAGTTCTGTTTTATAGGCAAAGTTCTCGAGCCATTTACTCATTGCATAATAAGCAATGGGGCAGGCAATCACAAAGGCAATGGCTACCCATTTAATAAAGTCTTTGTTGAGCATAATGAGCACTTCGGATATTTTGGCTCCGTTTACTTTGCGGATACCTATTTCTTTATTTTTATCACGAGCTACAAACACCATTAAACCAAGTATACCAGTAATGGCTAACAGAATACACCACAAAGCAATAAATTCAATAAAGCGAGCTGTTTTCTCTTCTTTTACATACAGT
>JBFHKL010000430.1:0-2972 GCA_041595375.1 Saccharicrinis sp. | reverse complement strand
TTTTAAGTATAACCTAAACGTTTTGAAAATTTTAAAAAAATTATCATGTTAAAGAAACTATTTTACACAATGGCTATATTTGGTGGAATACTTTTGTTTTCTGCCTGTGGAGGTAATTCCGATAATAAAAAATCAGAGAGTGATGATTTTTCTATTTCTGATGATACTTTAAATGCTGATGCCCCTTTAGAGCTATCAGAAGAAATTATGGGTGATGTTATTCAAAACATTTCTTCTCCGGTTGAAATGGCTGAGTTGATTAAAAAATCAGGAGTTGAATTTTCTCAGAAAGTATTAAATAAACCAGAAAAGATTCAGGATTATAATACAAGTTTTAAAAGAGCTTTAAACCTGGGTGCTTTTAGTGCTGATTTGGGTTATATTAATACTTTTGATAAAAATACAATTGTAGTATCTTATTTATTGGGTATTAAAGAGTTGGCAGAAGGTATCAAAGTTGGTCAGTTCTTCGATTTTAATGCCTTGAAGGAAATGGCTACTAACAGTAATAATCTTGATTCTTTGCGAGAAACTTCTGTAAATAGCTTTAATAAAATGGATTCCTATCTGAGAGACCAAAACAGAAATCATATCAGTTCTTTAATTGTTACTGGTGCCTGGGTTGAAGGATTATATATAACAAGTAATGTTATTAAAGAGACAAAGGATGTTGAATTGATTAACCGTATTGGAGAACAAAAAGATATTATCGATATTCTTTTAATTATCTTGAATAATTATAATAAAGATGCAAGTTTTGATGAGTTGGTGCAACGTATGGAGCAGCTAAAACAAGCTTATGCAGATGTAAAAATTACTATTGAGTTTGGTGAACCGAAACGTATTGAAAAGGATGGAGCCATCATTATTGTTCAGGATGAAGTTAGCCATGTGGATATTACACCTGAACAAGTTGCTAATATTATTAAGGAAATTGAAAGTTTAAGAGATTTTATTGTTTCATAGATAGTTTGAATTAATCAATTATCTTTGTCTATAGTTTTATTTTTAATAAAATTTAATCACATGAAGAAGATTTTAGTTTTATCCATTTTATTTCTTTCGGTATTTTCGTTTTCAGGTTCAGCACAATGTGGTGAAGAGTTACTGAAAGCTGCCTTAAAGGAAATGGGGGATGCACAATATATAAAAGATTATACCATTAACCTAAATCAGGAAAATAAGGATACCAAAACTGGGTATATAAAGTTTAGCGTTATTTTACGTAGTAATAGCTTGTATAAATTTAATACGGTTAATGGAAGTGGTAATCCGGAAAAGGTAATTTTACAATTGTATGACGGGGACCGTATGTTGATAAGTAACTTTGAAGGGGGTAAAATTATAGATGCTCCTCAGTTTCTTTGTCGTAAAAGTAAGGTATATAGCCTAGTTTTCTCCTTTAAGGGAGGTGCTGAAGGGTGCGCAAAGGCTGTAATGTCATTGGTAAAACAATATTCTGCTGCAGAAATTAATGCCCTGTAGTAGATAATAGGATATAAAAAAAGCGTTGCTACTTATTTAGCAACGCTTTTTTTATTTTAGAGTTCTGCATTAGTGCTTACACCGTTTCCCACATTTGCGTTGTATTCGACTTAAAAATGGCATCTATTACTTTCATATTGTTGATGGTGTTGGTCATTGCATGGGGCGCTTTTTCCTGCTTAAGAATTGCTTTGGAGAAAGCCTCAAACATGAGTCCATATTGATCGCAGGCATCAAATTCAATATCTCTGTCTCCTTGAGGAGTTGATACTGTTATTGTTGCTTTGGTATCTACATAGGTGTTAAAAGGGATATGAATGCTTATCTTTCCTCCCGTTCCCACTATTTCTACAGACTGGTTGGCATAGCTAAGAGTTGATACGGTGAATGTGGCATGGGCCCCATTAAAGTCTAATATTGCCGAGCTTATTATATCTGTTTGAAATGAAGGGTGGTTTTTGCATAGCGAAATAACACGCTGTGGTTCTTGCTGAAACAGGAATCGCGAAGCCGAGATGGCATAACATCCAATATCCATAAGTCCGCCTCCACCATACTCTTTAATGTTTCTGATATTTCCCGAAGCCGGGTTGTTATAGGAAAACGAAGTATGTATATACTGTATTTTGCCAATTTGGTTGGTACGGATCATATTAAGGGTGTGTATCCACTGTGGGTGAAACGGGTACATAAATGCTTCCATGATATTTACTCCCATTTCCTGTTCTACCTTAAGAACCTCCTCTGCTTCGGAGGCATTTAAAGTTAATGGTTTCTCACACAATACATGTTTTCCTGCCCGGGCAGCCTTTATAACCCATTCTTTATGCATATGGTTGGGTAAGGGAATGTAAACTGCATTTATATTCTTGTCAGCCAACATCGCCTCGTATGAGTCAAAACATTTGTCAATACCAAAGTCTTCAGCAAATTTTTGTGCTTTTGTTTTATCTCGAGATGCAATGCCATAAATACTGCTATGTTGTGTGTTCTGCAGTGGTAATATAATGCGTTTTAATAGGTGATTGGATACGCCAAGTACACCAAATTTAATTTTATCCATAATATATTATTCTACGCGATAATTATATAAGAAATTATTGTCGCCTCCCACAATTAAATTAAAGTGGCTACTATTGGTGTCTAAAAATCCAATACTAAACCTGGATTGACCTTTTAGTGGGAAGTTTTTATAAATGCTTCCATCATTATTTATCAGGTATATTTTATTGTTCTCCTGATCATAAACCCCTATTTTCTTGTTGTTAGCCGAGAATTGATAAATATCTGCTATGGGTAAGATGTTGCCATCAATTTTTGTTTTGAAAAGTCTTTTACCTGAAGAGGAAAATACGTTAATGGCCTCTTTTGTGACTATGATCAGCTCCTCTCCTGCTTGTTGATTAATATTTTCCAATGTAAAGTAATGAGCTTCTTCTCTATTGATTAAGGATAATTGTTTTACGCTGCCATTCTCCAAATTGATT
>JBFHKL010000429.1:0-2973 GCA_041595375.1 Saccharicrinis sp. | reverse complement strand
TATTTCATATGTAAACTTTGGTACTCATATGAAAGGCCAATTTTTAGCAGAATTCGAGTCAAAGATAGATAGCATAAAGCACACAAAAGGAATCATATTTGATTAACGAGGTAACAGGGAGGGGAATTCTGTAGTAAGTGATATTTGTACCTATTTTTCAGCAGATAGCGTGTTGCATCCATATTCCGTTGATATTAGAATTAACAATGCTTATAAAAGAGCCGCAGGTTATACAATGAGTCAATACAAAGCGTACGCTAATTATAGTGCTTTTAAAAGGGATACAGCTGTATATATAAAAAAAACAAAAGAAACTTTAAAGATGCCGATAGTTATTTTAGTAGATGAAAACACTATCTCGGCAGCAGAAACTTTTGTTATCTGTTTCATGTCAACAACAAAATGCTATATTATCGGAAAACCCTCTGAGGGTAGTGCTACATTTCCTTTAATAGTTAAGTTACAACTAGGTGCATATGCAAAAATAGCGACCCAACAGATTTATTATAATAATAGCAAATTTGATTTTATCAAACCAGATCTTGAATTAGAACCAACAATCAATGAAATTTTAAAAGATATTGATGTTGTATTTAATAGGGCACTTGATTATATAAATGAATTGTAGTGGAATTTAATAAACCAGTAACGATCAATGCCTTGCGGTAGTTTAGGTTGCTGAAATTTTAAGCTTTGGATAAGCATGAAATGTATTTTTAAATAATTGATTGTTGTTCAATTTACCAACAGCTAATGACTAAAGGCCAAAAGCTGTTGGAATAATTACCTAATTTTTATCAGTGAACTTCTTCGAGTTCTTTTTCGTAATCTGCTAATAACTGAACTTGAACATCGTGCGGAACAATTTCATACTTGGCAAATTTAAGCGTGAACATAGCTCTACCACCAGTAATTGAACTCAGCGAAGTGGAGTATTTATTCATCTCTTTCAAGGGTACTTTTGCCTTTATTACTTCAAAACCTTTTTCGCTGCTCATTCCTTCTATTAGTGCACGGCGGCTTTGTAAATCACTCATCACATCACCCATCCTGTCGCTGGGAACTTTTACTTCTACATTATAAACAGGTTCAAGAATTTTAGGTCCAGCCTCTTTAAAAGCCTGACTAAATGCATTACGGCCTGCTAATTTAAAGGATATTTCGTTGGAGTCTACGGCATGCATCTTACCATCGTATACACAAACACGTATGTCACGAGCATAGGAACCGGTAAGCGGACCTTCTTCCATTTTTTCCATGATGCCTTTTAATATGGCAGGAAGAAAACGTCCATCAATAGCACCTCCTACGATACAATTGTGAAATATTAATTTTCCACCCCATGGCAATTTTACCTCTTCGGTTCCGCGTATATTCATTTTAAATTCCTGACCATTAAAACGATAGCTGGTTGGCTGTGGCATTCCTTCTTCATAAGGCTCGATAACCATATGTACTTCTCCAAACTGACCAGATCCACCCGACTGCTTTTTATGTCTGTAATCTGCTTTGGCAGCTTTGGTTATTGTTTCTCGATAAGGTATTTTGGGTCGGTCGAATTCAATATTAATCTTGTCATTGTTTTCAATGCGCCATTTCATGGTGTTTAAGTGAAATTCGCCCTGTCCGTATACAATAATTTGTTTCAGTTCCTTTGAATATTCCACTACTAATGTTGGGTCTTCTTCATGTATGCGTTGAAGAACTTCGCCTAATTTTTCGTCATCGTGCTCATTTACAGGCCTGATGGCTGTTCTGAACTTGTAGTCGGGATAACGAATAGGCTCAAATACAAAATTACACCCTTTGTCATTTAGAGTATCGCCTGTTTTGGTTTCTTTCAGTTTAACAGTTGCGCCTATGTCTCCTGCTACCAGTTCGTTAATTTTGGTGCGGTTGCTACCAGCAACGCAATATAGCTGAGAGAGTCTTTCCTTGGCTCCTTTGGTCATATTAATCAGATCCGTTCCTTCTGCTACTTTTCCCGACATCACCTTAAAGAATGATACTTCGCCTAAATGAGGTTCGATACTTGTTTTAAACACAAAGATAGAGGCAGGGCCATCAGAACTGCAGGTTACTTCTTCAGCGTCTTTTGTTAGTGGTTTTGGCATTTCAGATACAAAGGGCACTATATTTCCAAGGAATTCCATCATCCTTCTCACCCCCATATCTTTTTTTGCAGAGACGCAAAACACAGGGAAAAGGTCTCTTGCTATTAAACCCTTGTGAATTCCTTCGCGCATTTGATCTTCATTAAGCGTTCCCTTATCAAAGAAAAGCTCCATTAAATTTTCATCATTTTCAGCAGCAGCCTCAATTAAAGCATTATGTAATTCATCTGCTTTTTCTTTTTGGTCAGCAGGGATATCTAAAATTTCTGGTTTCCCACCATCGGGACCCCACTTGTACATTTTCATTTTTAATACATCCACCAGTGCGTTAAATCCATCACCCACATTAACGGGATATTGAACAATAACCACCTTATGACCAAAGCTGGCTTTGGCCTGATCTATTGTTTGTTCAAAATTTGACTTTTCATGATCAAGTTGATTGGCAATAAAAATGACTGGTTTTTTATATTGTTCGGTATATCTAAAAAGGTTTTGTGTGCCTACCTCAACTCCCTGTGTAGTATTTAGGAGCATTAAAGCGGTGTCGGTTACATTTAATGAAGTGATAGCTCCTGTTATAAAATCATCAGAACCAGGACAATCGATAAAATTTATTTTTTTATCGAGCCATTCGGTATACATAACCGATGAAAAAACTGAGTATCCATATTCATTTTCTACCCGGTGATAATCAGAAACGGTATTTTTACTTTCGATATTGCCCCTGCGGTCAATAACACCACCCTCAAATAACATAGCCTCGGCGAGGGTGGTTTTACCCGAGCCTGAACTTCCGAGAAGGGCTATGTTCTTAATTTGATTTGCTTGATATACCTTCATAAAACTTAAGTTTGCG
>JBFHKL010000428.1:0-3003 GCA_041595375.1 Saccharicrinis sp. | reverse complement strand
TACCATTGGCTTCCCTAATAAATTCCTGCACTAATATATTAGCACGAAGGCTTTTAAAGGCATTAATCAAACTTTCCGCTGCTTTTTTAGTTTCTGCCAAAACAACACCTTTACCCTGAGTTCCTTCTAAAAGCTTAACAATCAAAGGAGCACCTCCAACCATTTTAATAAGCTCATTAGTATCGAGCGGTGAATTGGCAAATCCAGTAGTTGGTATAGGCAAGCCATTATTAATTAATAACTGCAAGGAGTATAACTTATCTCGTGATTGGGTGATGGCAGAAGCCGAATTAAGGGTATAAACACCCATCGCTTCAAAATGACGCGTTAAGGCACAACCATAAAAAGTAGCACTGGGTCTTATTCTTGGAATAATTGCGTTAAAGTCATTTAAAATGCGCCCACCACGATAATGCATTTCAGGGCATGTACCATCCAGTTTAATATAGCAATCCTTCACATTTAAAAACTCAACATCATGACCTCGCTCCTGACCTGCTTCAATAATTCTTCTATTACTATACAAGTCCGGATTACTGGCTAACAAACCAATTCTAAGCCCGGTACGCTGTGTAATATGGCTATTATAATATTGCGAAAGTATATCATCAGATATCTCACCTAGCAAACAAGAAGACTCCGGGTCGACTAACATTTTACCCGACATAGCCTGCCTGCCCAAAAGCATTCGATACCCCATACTGTCTCTGTTGGTAAGAGTAATCTCTATTTCCCAGGTATCTTCAGCAATAGATAAGGTTGTTTTAATCACAAATCTTATTTCTGAGTTTCCACTGGAGCTTTTTACATTACGTTTATCATGAACAGGAGCTTCACAATGAATGGTTGTTTTCCCATCATTTTGTAAAGGGTGGACCTGAAAACTTACCCAGGGTACATCGCCCTTTTTAAAAGAATGTATGTTAACAGCATGTAATGCAGAAGTTTTAGCTCCTGAATCAACTCTTGCTTTTAACGCAGGAATACCAATCTGTGGCAATCCACACCATTCTTCACTTCCAATTACTATTTTATCGTTACTTGACATTATTTATTCTTAATCAAAAAATTATTATTCAATCATTATCAATACATTACCGTATAAAACAAAGCCCTACTGGCCTCTCCAAATATTTGCGCTAAAGTAATAATTAAAAAGAAACACCAAAGCCCTTTATTAAACCTTGTACAAATATTTTATACACTCCACATCCTCCAAAAACCAAGAACCAAAAGTCTAGAATATAATACATTAAAGAACTAAAATTAACATTTAAAACTAACGAATCCGAAACAAATTACAGCAAAAGCACTTCTTAATTTTATGGTTAATAGCTATTCATTATAAGATATCTAATAAAAATCAAGAGTCCTTTCAATTATCATTCTGTATCCTTCAATTTTTCTATTTCAACACTAATATAGCCTTTGAATAATTTTGAAATAGATTTAATCTCACCCAGAATAGTTAGCACATCATTAGCTAATAAGACAGTGGAACCATTTGGTGCAAAAGTTTTATTATCTCGCTCAATTAAGGCAACCAACACATCTTTAGGTAATTGTATATCTTTTAATTGACGACCAATCATGGTTTCTTGTGCAGTACCCTTCAGTAGTTTTATGCTCACAAAACGCTCATTTTGCAACATATATTCCTTAATCTCCCTGTGACTATCCATACTCAGAAGTGTTTTCACCATATATTCCCTTTCTAAAATATCAACAAGCCTTGATAACATGCGCAACTGTTGTTTGGGATTTTCATCGGAATTAATTAGAAAGGCACAGATATGTATTGGTGTTTTTAATTCTTCATCTTTAAATGGTAAAGCTCCATGAATGGGTGCTTGGGACACAAACAGTTGCAATGAAGGATGTAATAGATCCTTGAACTTAGCGTGAAAGACCAATACCCCAGGCAAAGCGATAAGCGAATCATCAGGCAAAGCCTGAATAAATTTCTGCATAATACCCTCCTTTGAAATTTGCAATTCGGCACAAAAATTATCGGAAACTTTATTCAATATCTGTTTAAAATCAGTTGAGTCTTTTAGTATTTTTATTTTTGATTTAATAACTGTTTCATCAAAGGGATCACCTTCACGCAGTCCTTTTTCTTTGAGGATAGTCATTAATTCATCTTCCAACTCATCGTACTGATTTCTGCCCAATAGTGCAAACCAATGAAATATGGCACCTTCGCGTTTTACTTTTCCACGCGAATGGAAATGATACCAAAGCAATCCCATTATTACTATTCCACTTGTAAACAAAACAGGCATCCATCCTAAATAGATAATTAGAATGAGTGAAATAATGATCCCTATAATTTGCATAAAGGGATATAAAGGAGACAAATAACCGGGATCGTACGATTCTATTTTACTATTTCGGAACACGATAACCGATAAATTGATAAATATAAAAATAAGCAATTGGAAGGTACTGGCTAGTTTAACAATACCCTCTTCAGATAAGATTAGTATGAAGAAAATAATTAAAACCGTTGTTAATAATATAGCGGTTATTGGAGTTCCTTTTTTGCTAATTTTTGACATGACAACAGGAAACAATTTATCACGTCCCATGGCGAATGGATATCGCGAAGCCGACAAAAGACCAGCATTACCTGTGGATGCAAAGGCCGCAAGAGCTGCTATAGACATTAACCAAACCCCTGCATTATCGGGCAACCATTTAAATATTTGTTTGGCCGTGGTAGCTGCTGGAGCCAAATCGCTGGCAAATGCTGTAGGTTCCATAATAGCCACCATAATAAAAACACCAAGACCATAAATAAGGCCAGTAACTACTAATGAAAGAATCATTCCTAAGGGTATATTTCTTTCCGGATCTTTAATCTCTTCTGCAACACTGGCTATTTGGGTGAGTCCCAGATAAGAAACAAAAACAAAACCCACTGTGGTAAAAAGACCACTCAATCCATTGGAAAACAAGGGCGTAAATTGAGATTCTATGGTGTGTTCATTAAGATACCCT
>JBFHKL010000427.1:0-3009 GCA_041595375.1 Saccharicrinis sp. | reverse complement strand
TTGTTGTAATATCCAAGAAATCCCATTTCGTATTTACCCATAAAGATTAATTTCTCAGCTTTATCCAATGGTGAATACATGGTTCCTTGTGTTGTCCACTTGTGAAACTCTATTAGTGAATATAAATCTTCCTGAGCCTCATCCTGGCTATCAGAACTAGAATCGATAGATTCTTCATACAAATCTTCCCAACTCTCATCGCTAAATAAGGAGTAAGGAGGGGTGATTTGTAAGCCTAAAGAGAAGTTAGATCCTCTTCTTGGATATAAGGGATTGTTAATAGAGTTACGTGAAAATATAAACTTAAAGTTTAAGTTTTGCGAAACACCGTCCTGCATGATAAAATAGTTCCAGTCACTTAAGTGATAATGCTGATAGCTCACCTCAGAGTAGAATGAGAAGAAGTCATCAGGCCATGATAACCTTTTTCCAAACCCAACAGAGGCGCCTGATATTTTCATGAATTGCTCTGTGTTTGCACTGGAATAATTGTATCCATAACTTCCGTAACCACTACTGTAAGGGTTGTATCCATAGTTACTTGAAACACCTGTTTGAATTGAGCGGTAAAGAGAAAAAGTAAATGAATTTGGTTTTTTACCACCTAACCATGGTTCTGTGAACGATAAACTATATGATTGGTAGTATTTACCGTTCGCTTGTGCTCTTAACGATAATGTTTGTCCATCACCAGTGGGTAGGGGACGCCATGCTTCTTTATTGAAGATATTACGTACCGAGAAATTAGTAAATTTCAGACCCAGAGAACCCACAAACATACCTGCTCCCCAACCACCAGAAAGTTCAATCTGGTCGTTTGCCTTTTCTGTTAAATTATATACTAGATCTACGGTTCCGTCTTCAGGGTTTGGATTTACATCCGGAGTGATAGTTTCCGGATCGAAGTGACCCAGTTGCGAAAGCTCTCTGATAGTACGTACCAACTCTGAACGGTCAAATAATTGTCCTGGCTTTGTTCTGATCTCACGACGAACCACATGTTCGTGTGTTTTTGTGTTTCCTTTGATGATGATGTTGTTGATGGTGGCTTGTTTACCCTCGTAAATACGCATCTCCAGATCAATAGTATCTCCGTTGATGTTTATTTCAACAGGGGTAATATTGGAGAATAAATACCCTTTATTTAAGTAGCATATATTCTGTACCGCATCTTCCTCGGTCATTAAACGTTCGTCCAATAATTTTTGATTAAAGACATCACCCTTTTTAATTCTTAAAATGGCACTGAGGTATTCTGAAGGGTAAATACTGTTACCGATCCAGGTGATATTACCAAAGTAATATTTTTGTCCTTCATCAATTTTGATTTTTATATCAACGGTATTATTATCGTTTTTAGAGATGGAATCATAATCAATGATCATATCACGATAACCTTTTTCGTTGTATTTATCAATTAAGGATACTAAATCTTCTTGATAGGTTTCGTCGATGAATTTTTTGGTGCGGAAGAAGTTTCTGACACTACCCTTTGCATTGGTTTTTTTCATAATACTGTTTACTCTGTTGTCAGAGAAAACAGTATTGCCTTCTATATCAAGAGATTTAACCTTTACTTTTTCTTTTTTGTCAACCGTAATATCTAAGTAAACATGATTGATTTTTGTGGTATCATCTTTTTGTACTACACGTACTTCAGTATTATAGAAACCCTTACCTACAAAGTAATCGGTTATATATTTTTCTGCTCGGGAAATAAAATAGGGAGTAACCTGACTTCCTTTCATCATGGCCACCTTTTCGACTACGGTTTCAATTTCCGATTTCTTCAATCCATAGTAGTTGATGTCAGAAAGTCTTGGGCGCTCAAGTAGTTCAATGGTAAGCCATATTTTACCCTTTTCTATTTTTGATGCTTTAATTTTCACATCTGAAAAAAGACCGTGTTCCCAATATTTTCGTATGGCTTCTGATATTTCTTCTCCGGGAATATTAAGATGTTGCCCAACCCTTAGTCCTGATAAGTTCACTAATATTTTTGGATCGTAGTTTTGTATTCCAACCACATTAATTTCCGCTATCTCGTAGCTTTTAGGGCTTCCGGAATAGTTGATGTTTGGAATAGTTGCTTCTTGAGCAAAAATATAGGAAGGGATAAGGGTAAGGATAATATATAAAAGGGTAATTTTCTTAAGCATGTTATATTAAATATATATTGTTCTATTTTTTTATTTGTTCACTCGTTTTTCCAAATCTTCGTTCTCTGTTCTGATAGTCAAAAAGGGCATTATATAAATCTTCTTTGCTAAAATCAGGCCAAAGCGTATCACAAAAATATAGTTCGGCGTATGCCAACTGCCAAAGCAGGAAATTACTAATACGCAATTCTCCGCTTGTTCTGATCATTAGTTCGGGATCAGGAATGCCAGAGGTTGTCAGGTGTTGAGAAATTAACTCAGGTTTTATTTCTTCAGGTTCAAGTTCTTTGTTCTGAATGGCCATAGCAATTTGGCGAACTGCTTCGGTGATTTCCCATCTCGAACTATAACTTAGAGCCAGATTTAATATTAAGCCTGTGTTTTCAGAAGTTTTATTCATGCAATCCATCAGTTTTCTTCTCACATCACCAGGTAAGGTGTCAATACTGCCTATCACCCCAAGCTTAACATTGTTTTTCATTAATGTTTTGGTTTCAGAGCTGATCGTAGAAACCAATAATGACATTAAGGCATCCACCTCAAGTTTAGGACGATTCCAGTTTTCAGTTGAAAATGCATACAAGGTTAAATACCCAATGCCAAGTTCAGCAGCAGCTTCTGTGACTGATCTTACAGCTGTTACACCGTTTTTGTGTCCGAAAACTCTCGAATTTCCACGTTTTTTAGCCCAACGTCCGTTTCCATCCATAATAATGGCAACATGTTGTGGCAACCGCTCTTTTATCAGTTTTTCTTTTACTGACATATTATTTTTGTCTTTGCCTTTTTTAATATCCACTATTACATTCGGTTTTTCTTTTAAACATATTAAAAGTAACCATCACTCCTG
>JBFHKL010000426.1:0-3016 GCA_041595375.1 Saccharicrinis sp. | reverse complement strand
TTCTAAATCTATTTATCTAAACTATCTATTTATCTTTATTTAGTTCATTTGTCTAATCTATGTATTAAGCTTCCTTACCTTTGTTTACTTACAAGCTAAGGTAAGCACTTAGTATCTTCTACAACAAATTATTAACAGAATACTGATTATTGCAATCTGCATTCTGTCTACTATTTCCAGTATTTATCTACAAATTCCTGACGAACCACTACCTCTTCTCTATTAAAGTTATCTTTAAACAGATCCCAGGTGATATCCAACATTTTTTCTGTATCAATATTTATATCCACTGCTAAGATCTGTACAGAATATTCTTTAGCGAATTTAAGCGTACGTTCATCATAATCTGTTAAGTCAAAACCATTTTCCTGTTTTGTTTTTGCATTGGCAGCATCAGCATACAAACGAATAGCGGCATTCATCACCTGAGGATGATCTTCGCGAGTTTGCTTACCAATTACCAGCTGCTTTAAGCGAGATAAGCTTCGGAATGGGTCAACAATTACCTTACCCACATCTGAATCCATACGTAAAAACAACTGACCTTCAGTAATATACCCTGTATTATCAGGAATAGCGTGAGTAATATCACCTCCATTCAAGGTAGTTACAGCTATAATGGTTATAGAACCTCCATCAGGAAATTGCACTGCCTTTTCATAAATACGAGCCAAATCAGAATATAATGAACCCGGCATACTATCCTTTGAAGGAATCTGGTCCATACGGTTTGATACGATAGATAAGGCATCTGCGTACAGGGTCATATCTGTAAGAAGAACCAACACTTTTTGCTGTTTCTCCGCTGCAAAATATTCCGCTGCTGTTAGCGCCATATCAGGTATTAACAAACGTTCTACCGGAGCATCTTCAGTGGTATTAACAAAGCTCACAATACGATCTAAGGCACCTGCATTATCAAATACATTTTTAAAATACAGATAATCATCATTGGATAAGCCCATACCTCCCAGAATAATCTTATCGGCCTCTGCTCTTAAAGCCACATTAGCCATTACCTGATTATAGGGTTGATCGGGATCGGCAAAGAAAGGGATCTTTTGACCAGTTACTAATGAATTATTCAGGTCAATACCAGCAATACCCGTTGCAATCAATTGCGAAGGTTGCTTCCTACGAACCGGATTAACCGAAGGACCACCAGTATCAACTACTTTACCTTCTACTTCAGGACCTCCATCGATAGGATCTCCGAAAGCGTTAAAAAAACGGCCAGCCAGTTGATCTCCCACTTTCAATTGAGGAGGGCGGCCTAAAAATACCACTTCAGAGTTAGTAGGGACCCCTTCGGTACCTCCAAAAACCTGAAGAATAACATCTTCGCCCATAATCTTAACCACCTGAGCCATACGACCATCTACTATCGCCATCTCGTCGTATCCAACGTTTGTTGCTTTAAGAGTAACCGTTGCTTTAGTAAGGTTGGTTAATTTAGTATATACTTTTTGAAATGCTTGCGTCTCCATGCATCTATTTTTTATTAGTTTAAGCGTTCTTTCATCATGTCATTCAACTCTCTTTCGTAAGATTTAAACTTCTCTGATTCCCACTCAGCGTAATTCATCTGCTTTAGCTGATTTATTAAACGTTTAAAGAAGGTATTTACATCATCGAAATTATCAAAATTGAATTTTTTATTTGTGATATTCAGCACCTTATCTAACATATACTTTTGGCGATACATAGGACAGTTTGCATCAATCTTATCAAAAGAATCTTGCTGAAGGATCACAGCATCAATCAATTCTGAGTTCCAGAAACGCTCATGAAATTCCAATGGCACACCATCATCTCCCAGGATATTAATTTGCTCCTGTGCTTCGCGTCCTCTCAAAAGTAAAGTCTTGGTTTTATGCACATTACCTAACCAATCCTCTCCTACTTTTTCACTCAGATATTCAATCATTTCGGGATATTCCAAATATTTAGAATAACTATCTATAGGATCAATGGCAGGATAACGTTTACTATCTGCCCTGCTTTGATTTAATCCGTAAAAACAACGAGCCGCCTTACGTGTAGATTCTGTAACGGGCTCTTTGAGGTTACCCCCTGCCGGCGAAACGGTACCAATAAAAGTAATAGAACCGGACTCACCGTTATTTAAATATACGTAACCAGCACGGGCATAAAAGCTAGTAATAATAGCTGTTAAATCCATAGGGAACGCATCCTGACCAGGTAATTCTTCTAGTCGATTACTCATTTCACGAAGCGCCTGTGCCCAACGGGATGTAGAATCGGCCATAAGTAATACCCTCAGTCCCATAGAACGATAGTATTCACCAAGGGTCATTGCGGTATATACCGAAGCTTCACGTGCTGCCACAGGCATATTTGAGGTATTAGCAATAATGGTAGTTCGCTCAAATAACTTACGTCCGGTACGAGGATCTTCGAGTTCCGGAAATTCGGTAAATACCTCTACCACCTCGTTTGCACGTTCGCCACAAGCTGCCATAATCACAATATCGGCCTCAGCAAATTTTGATAATGCATGCTGCAATACTGTTTTCCCTGTTCCAAAAGGTCCTGGTATAAAACCTGTTCCCCCCTCTACAATTGGATTCAGCGTATCAATGGTACGAGTACCTGTTTCGAGTAATTTAAATGGGCGTGGTTTTTCTTTATAAGCCTTAATAGCCACTTTAACCGGCCATTTTTGAACCATTGTCAACTTAATATCATTTCCATCAGCATCTGTTACTACGGCTACCATATCATCCACGGTATATTCTCCAGCAGCAACAACACTTTTAACAGTATACTTCCCCTTAAATTTAAAAGGAACCATAATGCGGTGAGGCATACCGTTCTCCGGCACTTCTCCTAACCAAGTACCAGCAACAACCTGATCACCAGCTTTTGCAATGGGTGTCCAGCTCCATTTTTTTTCTCTATCCAATGGGTCGGTATAATCTCCTCTTTTTAAGAATACACCTTCCATTTTATCTAAATCATTTTGAAGTCCGTCGTAGTTACGGGATAAGATACC
>JBFHKL010000425.1:0-3025 GCA_041595375.1 Saccharicrinis sp. | reverse complement strand
GAACTAAGAAAATCAAAGAGGTTTTATGAATCTGATAAATGTTTCAGAAGGTGCTTATTTAGCCATGCACAGCTTGGCGTTAATAGCTAAAAATCAGCCACAAAGACTAACCGTCAAACATTTGGCCGAAAAACTAGACGCATCACAAGCACACCTTGCAAAAGTCTTTCAAAAATTAAGTAAAGCTGGCTACGTAAAATCTGTTAGAGGTCCTTCTGGTGGCTTTATTCTAAATAAACCCGCAGAAGAGATTAGTTTTCTGGACATCTACCAAACAATGGAAGGTGATATTTCTTTAGGCAACTGCCCGCTTGGCAAAGACAAATGTGCCTTTGAACGCTGCATTTTCTCTAGCGATTTACACAAAATATCTAATGAAATTTATGACACGTACAAAAAAATTACTTTAGCTGATTTTTAACCACAATAGAGCTGATTTTTTATTATATTATATTCTGGTATTTTGGTACCATATTAGGAGTTTAACTAAAAATGGAATACTTTACAAAAGACACAACCCTTTGGGATATCACAGAAAAATATCCGCAAACCTTATCAGTCTTTTCCTCAAACGGCTTTCAAAATATGGAAGATGCTGCTCAAAGAGAAAAATTTGCTAAATCGGTTAGTTTGCAAAATGCTTTAATGTTAAAACAAATAAATTATGACAGTTTTGCTAAATTCCTAGTCGACGCAATTGAATCCAATCAAGACAACGCAGACATAAGCCTAACAAATACAGGGACAGACTCTGACGCTGACTCAAAAGCTCTTAACGTAGTAGGTCTTTTACCCTGTCCGGTTCGAATTCCTCTCTTAGAACAATTTAATAGCTTTATCGAATCATACAAAAAAGAAGAACAAACGCCTATTAATTATGAATTAAAGGCCGCTTCTATGGGGCTCGATTGGGTGCAAGAACATCTAAAAGGCATAAAAGATTCCACAAAGCTTCCTGATTTATTTATCTCAGCTGGGTTTGATATGTTTTTTGACGAGAAAATGATAGGTCAATTCAAAAAACAAGACCTATTTAAGGACACTACCGAAATTGAGAAATACAACACCTCTTTTGATGGCATTACATTAAAAGATCCTGCCGGCCATTATTCTATGATTGGAGTTGTACCGGCTGTTTTCCTCATTAACCTTAAAGAACTAGGAGATATTCCTCTTCCTCAAAGCTGGCTAGACATACTAGATCCTGTCTTTGAAAACCGCATTTCACTACCTGTTGGTGATTTCGACCTTTTTAACGCTATTCTATTAAATATTCACAAAATGTATGGTGACGAAGGTATTGCAAAAATGGGTAAAAACTTGCTCGAATCTATGCATCCTTCCCAAATGGTAAAAAGTGATCGTAAAAAAAATAATAAACCCATTATTACCATTATGCCCTATTTTTTTACCAAAATGGTTAAAGAAGGCGGAACAATGAAAGCTGTTTGGCCAAAAGACGGTGCTATACTCAGTCCAATTTTTATGCTGTCAAAAAAAGACAAACAAGAAAAACTGCAACCAGTAATCGATTTTTTTGCTTCTAAAAAAGTCGGTGAAATTCTTTCACATTCTGGCTTATTCCCAAGTGTTAATCCTCTGGTAGATAACCAAATTCCCAAAGAAAACAAGTTTATGTGGCTTGGGTGGGATTACATCTACAACAATGATATTAGTGGCCTGATTGCACATTGCGAATCAGTATTTAACAATAACCTCAGACCATTGGTCTAAAGGAAATAGTATGAACCTAGTAACCATATCCGGGCCTCCATCTTCGGGTAAGACAGCTGTTATATTAAAAACCATAGAGGCTTTAAATAAACAAAAGATTAAAACAGCTGTAGCCAAATTTGACTGTCTTTACACAGATGACGATAAGCTTTACGAAAAAGCTGGTATCCCTGTTAAAAAAGGTCTTTCTGGGGCTCTCTGCCCAG
Source organism: Saccharicrinis sp. (assembly GCA_041595375.1). Taxonomy (GTDB): domain Bacteria; phylum Bacteroidota; class Bacteroidia; order Bacteroidales; family Marinilabiliaceae; genus Saccharicrinis. Next base: position 1,085 of record JBFHKL010000425.1, on the reverse strand, counting down.
ATCACTACTTTATTAGTAATATCGAGGAAGTAACAAAATGGGGTGTTGAAAACGGCTTTGATTTACTAATAAGTGAATCTGCAGGCCTTTGTAACCGTTGTTCGCCGTATATAAAAGGAATAAAAGCTGTTTGTGTTATCGATAACTTGAGCGGAATAAATACTCCAAAAAAAATTGGTCCAATGCTTAAAAGTGCAGACATCGTTGTAATTACCAAAGGTGATATCGTCTCTCAAGCAGAACGAGAAGTTTTTGCCAGTCGCGTAAACACGGTAAATCCACGAGCAACAATACTCAATGTAAATGGTCTTACAGGGCAAGGAAGTTACGAACTTTCCACACTACTCTTCAACGAAGCAGAAGACATTAATACATTAGTTGGAAAGGAACTTCGCTTTCCTATGCCAAGCGCTCTATGTTCATACTGCCTTGGTGAAACAAGAATTGGAGATGAATTCCAAATGGGTAATGTCAGAAAAATGGACATGAAGACTACATAGAGGAGACAGAATGACACAAAATCCAACAGAAATACGTAAAAAGAAAATAGGCGAACTAATAACCGAATTTCCTTTTATTACTTCCTATTTTAACGATAATAATTTACCACTCGATACGACCGAACAGACTAAGGATTTTCCCCTTACTTTAGAAGAATATTTTGACCGATTTGACGATGAAGAACTTGAAGACAAGGCTATAGACATTGAACTTCACTACCAACAGATGTCTGAATTCATCAAACAGATGAACGCCTTTCTTGGCAGAGAAACTAACAAGGTACAATCGGTAACAATTCTTCCTGGAACTGATAAATCGGGCAATAAAGAAGGATTCGAAAGCCTTGTTATTAATCAGGGAGAAATTATATGCATTGTCGGCCCAACAGGCTCTGGTAAAAGTCGATTACTCGGTGATATTGAATGGGTTGCTCAAGCTGATACGCCTACATCTCGCCGTATTTTGATAAATAATGACACTCCTGACACAAAATGGCGATTTTCAACGAGCGATAAACTTGTTGCCCAAATTTCTCAAAATATGAACTTTGTTATGGATTTAAGCGTGTATGAGTTTTTAGAATT
>JBFHKL010000424.1:0-3026 GCA_041595375.1 Saccharicrinis sp. | reverse complement strand
ACATTAATTGCCAAAAGAGACAATATGTATGCTTAAGCACGAAAGTGAATACTTATAATAAGACTTTAAAAAAGCCGGCCAATTAAGCCGGCTTTTTTAGTTCTTAGTTTTTAAGAATAAAACAAAAACACCTCCCTCTTTTTTTTACCCCCCTACTCATTATATGAAGTTAAATTTACCTTAAATTAAAAAAGCGAACCTATCTCGTTAACATTAACGAAAACACAAACAATTACCTTAATATCCCCCTCCTGGTTTTTTTTAACATTTGACCTTACTTTAAACGTATATTTTTTTCACCACCCCACAAAAATACACACCAATAACAATACAAACAATAACTTACAAGGCAATAAGCCTAAAATCTGCGCCTCATTTATTGCTTAGTTAAATGTTAAAAAATTTGGTGAATTAAAAATGTTGTGTACCTTCGTGTTCGTTAACGGAGAATCACGACTTATTAAAAATATGCAATCAAAACAATTTATAAACGAGCATTTTATATTACAAAATAAAACTGCACAGGAGATCTACCACAAATACGCAGAGGATAAAGCGATTCTGGATTTCCATTGCCATCTTGACCCCAAGATTATTGCTCAAAACAAGAATTTCGATAATTTGGGAGATATGTGGCTTGGCGGAGACCACTATAAATGGCGTGCTATGCGTATTAACGGTGTAGAGGAGAAATTTTGCACCGGCAATGCCAGCGACAAAGAAAAATTTATGAAATGGGCTGCAACAGTTCCTTACACCGTTGCCAATCCTCTATACCATTGGACACACCTTGAGTTGGCTAGGTATTTTGATATTTACGATTTATTTTCTGCAAAAAATGCAGATAAAATATATAATCAAACGCAGGAGATGCTTCGCACACCAGCCTATAGCACTCGTAATTTGATGAAAAAAATGAATGTGGAGATGGTAGGTACAACAGATGATCCTGCTGACTCATTGGAATATCATATTCAATTAAAAAACGAAGGCTTTGAAATTAAAGTACTTCCTTCCTTCAGAGCTGACAACGTTCTTCAAACCAACAACACATCAGCATTTAAAGCTTACATTGAAAAATTAGAAAAAGCAGCAGATGTTTCCATAGCCACATATGCTCATTTAATTGAAGCATTAGATAAACGTCATGCTTTTTTTCATGAGGTAGGTTGTCGTGTTTCAGATAGTGGACCTGAGCGATTCTTTTTTGCCCCTTATTCCGATCATGAGGTAGATATTATCTTTAAGAAACTGTTAAACAATCAGACCATAGACGATACCGAAAAGGAAAAATACTGTACTGCTATTATGGTTGAATTAAGTAAGATGCACCATAAAAGAGGATGGGTACAGCAATTTCATGTAGGTGCATTGCGTAATAACAACAGTCGCATGTTTAATTTAATAGGTGCGGATACGGGTTTTGATTCAATTAACGATCCAAGACCAGCCCTTAAAATGTCGCAATTTCTGGATGCACTGGACAGCACAGATCAATTAACAAAAACAATTTTATATAATTTAAATCCCGCTGATAATGAGCAAATGCTTACTATGTGTGGTAATTTTAGCGATGGATCTACCGCAGGCAAAGTAAGCTACGGAGCTGCGTGGTGGTTTTTAGATCAGAAAACAGGGATGGAAAAACACCTACAAGACTTTTCTGTATTGAGTTTACTGAGTCGTTTTGTGGGCATGGTAACTGATTCACGTAGTTTCCTTTCATATCCCCGTCATGAGTACTTCAGGAGAATTGCCTGTAATTATATTGGTGATCAGGTTGAGAAAGGGCTGATACCAAACGATGAAGAAATTTTAAAGACAGTAGTTGAAGGTTTATCATATCATAATGCTAAATCCTATTTCAATTTTTAATTAAGCAAAATGATGGCTAAAAAAGTAGTAACATTTGGAGAGATTATGCTCCGTTTTGTAACGCCTCAATATCAACGCTTTCTGCAAGCAACAGAATATAAAGCCTCCTATGGTGGTGCAGAAGCTAACGTAGCTGTTTCATTAGCTAATTTTGGTGTTGACGTTTCATTTGTAACCCGCATACCCCAAAACGATATAGCAAAAGCATGTAAAATGGAATTGCAAAAATATTCTGTTGGGATTGATCATATTGTTTATGGAGGTGATCGTTTAGGTACTTACTACCTCGAAACAGGAGCCGTAGCGCGAACCAGCAAGGTAATATACGACAGGGCACATTCTGCTTTTTCGCAAATTAAACCGGGAATGATTAACTGGGAAGAGGTACTGAAAGATGCTGATTTCTTTCACTGGACAGGAATTACACCTGCTATTTCTCAGGGCGCTGCTAACGCTTGTTTAGAAGCCATACAGGTGGCTAATCGTTTAGGCCTTACCGTTTCAACCGACCTGAACTATCGTCAGGATCTTTGGAATTATGGTAAAAAAGCAATTGAAGTAATGCCTGAATTAATTGCGGGTTGCGATATTGTATTAGGGAACGAAGAAGATATTTTTAATATATTAGGGATCAGCTCTGAGGGACTAAAGATTAGTCAAAACCCCGAAGAAACAGAAGTTCATATCAGCGTAGCTAAACAGATAATGGTAAAATACGCACGGGTAAAAAAAGTAATTATCACATTAAAAGATGTGATCAATGCCAATCAAACAACCTGGTCTGGAGTTCTTTACGATGGAAAAACATTATTTCGTGCACCATCCTATAAAATCACACATATTGTTGATCATGTTGGAGACAGCGATTCTTTTATGGGTGGGTTGATTTATGGTTTTTTGGCTTATGCCGGAGATGATCAGAGTGCTTTAAATTTTGCAACCGCTGCTTCCTGCTTAAAACACACTATCCACGGAGACTATAACCTGGTTACCGTTAAAGAAGTTGAAAAACTGATGGGTGGTGATGCATCAGGAAGAGTAGCTAGATAAAGACTGAGATATAAAACGGATTCAAAAACACTTGTATTACGATTATGCTACATCCAAATAATTACATGTGTCGTAAATAAGTTTTTGAAGATTTAGAAATT
>JBFHKL010000423.1:0-3042 GCA_041595375.1 Saccharicrinis sp. | reverse complement strand
GTATGATTTGTGCCGATAAAACACCATCCACATCAAAGGCAAAAGCCTTTACTTTCATCAGGTCTTCTTTAAAATTACTCATTATATCTTTGTCCTTTGGGTGCGAATTTACAAAATAGAAATGTAATTTATAGTGTAATTGCGCGTGAAGACAGAAAGAGATTGGTTTTTAGTGATACGCAATCTCTGTCTTTATTGATATGGGCATTAGTATGCCATATACATGGCAGTATCAACCATCAGAAAAAAACGATCATTGATTACCCAAGCCATTCTCCGTCTACAGCGCCTTTGAATCTCTTGTTTACTTCTTTCCAGTTGATTATATTCCAAAAAGCATCGATATAATCACCTCTGCGGTTTTGGTAGTGCAGGTAGTAGGCATGTTCCCATACATCAAAGGCAATTAATGGAACACCACTAATATCGGTATCCGGCATTAAAGGGTTATCCTGATTGGCTGTATTGCCAACAGCTAATTTGCCGTTTTTATTTAACACTAACCAGGCCCAACCACTGCCAAATTGAGTTTTGGCTTCTTTAGAAAAAGCTTCCTTAAAACTATCTATATCTCCAAAGGATGCATTAATTGCAGAAAGCAATTCTGAACTAGGCTCTCCTCCTTCTGGGCTTAGGTTATTCCAGAAAAGAGTATGATTGTAGTAACCACCGCCGTTATTCCTGATGCTTTCGTCGTATTGAGCAATGTTTGCAAATATCTCGTGCATGGGTGTTTGCATCAGCGCAACTTTTTCAGCGGCACTGATAAATTTGTTGAAATATCCTTTATGATGTTTACTATAATGCAGCTCCATGGTTTGGGCATCAATAGATGGTTCAAGGGCATTGTAAGCATAGGGGAGTTTTTCAAAAATATGACCTGCAAAGGGCTTCTTTTGGTTTTGTGTGCTACATGCGGTTATGATTCCGGGACTAACAATGGCTGTTAAAGCTCCGGTTCCTGCAATTTTTAAAAAATTTCTTCTTTCCATGGTTTTGTTGTTTGGTTTAGAAAACACTCATCATAATTAAAATGTTCAATTGATTTTAAAGGATCATGGATCTGTTTGTAATCTATTAGTATTTTCCTAACTGCAAGGTAACAATCATTTCTGGGATTAGAGAACAATACATTAAATTTAATCCTTGTATTAGCCATCTTCATCCTCTGTGTGTAAAAACTATTTTAGATATTCATATAGTATAATATGTTTGCGAAATAAACCTTTTTCATAAACACTTCAGCGCTGCGTTCTTCCATTCTAAAAATTTTCATCTGACATAAAAAAGGCCCATACTTCATGTAGTTTGGTAATTTCCTGTTATGTTTGTGTTTTTTAGTATTTACAAGAATGAAAAGATTAGTAAGTGTTTTACCTTTGCATTCTTTAATTTGAATATTACTGTATAAACCTTTATTGCTGAAGCCAATAAATGAGCGTAGTCTTCGTTGAACCCTAGGGGGAGATTTATTGGCATGGGAATTGGGGTTTTGCTTATTTTTAAATGTATATGAAACTTAATTTAAAGAATCCAATAGTTTTTTTCGATCTGGAAACTACCGGTATTAATGTTGCAACAGACAGAATTGTGGAATTAGCAGCCATAAAAATCAATATAGATGGCTCGGAGGAAACTCAACGTTATAAAGTTAATCCGGAGATGCATATTCCTAAAAAAACATCTGAGATACATGGTATTTACGATGAAGATGTAAAAGACTGTCCTACCTTTAAAGTGATTGCTAAAAAAGTAGCCAGATTTATTGAAGGTTGCGATTTGGGAGGCTTTAACTCTAATAATTTTGACATTCCTTTATTGGCAGAGGAGTTTATGCGCGCAGGCGTGGAGATTGATATGAAAAAGAGAAAGTTTGTTGATGTACAGACTATTTTTCATAAAAAAGAAAAAAGAACGTTGGAGGCTGCTTATAAATTTTACTGCGATAAAGAATTAATAGATGCCCATAGTGCCGAGGCTGATACCAGAGCAACCTATGAGGTTTTGATGGCTCAGCTTGATCGTTATGATGATTTAAAAAATGATATTGATTATCTGGCCGAATTTTCAACACATAATAAGCATGCCGATTTTGCTGGTCGTTTGGTTTTTGATGAAGAAGGTGATGAGTGTGTTAATTTTGGGAAACATAAAGGACGTAAGGTGAAAGATGTTCTGGTTACTGATCCAGGTTATTACGGTTGGATTATGCAGGGTGATTTTCCTCTTTATACCAAAAAGATTTTTACAAGTATTAAGCTTAGGAATTTTAATAAGTAGATAGAAGTTAATACGGTTCAAAATGTAAAGCACAAGGCTTGGGGTATGCTTTTGGTCTTGATGCTTTTGTTTTGAAGCTATTTTTTAAAATATGAAACGACCTTGTGAAATTTAATTATTCAATTTTTTACACTGGAGAATGAAATACATAGTATTCATGAACGCCTTTGAATGTAAAATCTGGTGAATAATAAATTTTCTTTGGAGTTCCATGCTGCAAATGAAAATTATAATCGCATGAAAATTATTTGTATAGGAAGAAACTACGCTAAGCATGCGCAGGAACTGAATAATGCTGTTCCTGAAGAACCTGTTATCTTTTTAAAGCCTGATACGGCCTTATTGCGTAATAATCAGCCCTTTTTTGTGCCTGATTTTGCCAGTGAATTTCATTATGAAACAGAGTTGGTTGTTAAAATAAATCGTTTGGGTAAAAATGTGGGTAAGCAGTTTGCTCATCGTTATTATAATGAGGTGGGTATGGGTATTGACTTTACCGCCAGAGATTTGCAAGCCGACTTAAAATCAAAGGGACTGCCCTGGGAGAGAGCCAAGGCTTTTGATAGCTCTGCTGCCATCTCTAAAATATGGATGCCTACCGCTGCATTTAAGGACATACAAAATCTGGATTTCAAGTTGTTGATCAATGGCGAAGAACGTCAGCATGGTTATACCGGGGATATGTTATTTAAAGTGGATGAAATCATTGCTTATGTGTCGCGTTTTTTTACCTTGAAAATTGGAGATTTAATTTATACAGGT
>JBFHKL010000422.1:0-3077 GCA_041595375.1 Saccharicrinis sp. | reverse complement strand
CAGTAATTATGTTTGGTTTGCTAGCTACTTTATCTGGAGAGAACCATTGGGGTCCGTATTTTTTCTTGTCAATTACAAATTTTTCAGCTGCAGATAGTTCTGTGATGGCACCTACTCTGTTTTTGCGAGCCCTTGAAACACTAAATATGTCCTCTTGAATTCTGTTAAAATCATAACCTGCATATACCTCGTTTAGAAAATCGTTTTGCGTTTCTTCCGGAGCAAACAACCATTCATTAAGCTGTTTCATTTTTATGCGCTCGTTTCTTAGTACGCCAAACTTTGTGTATTCGTTACCGTTATTGTCAATGATATTATTCTTAAAGAGTATACCGTTAATGCTATCATGATCAATGATTGGAGTGTTATCTATTTTTGTATTATAAATGATGTTATTGGCAATGGTTGTACGAATAGGTTTTAAAGAACGAATTTCTGATGCGGGGAGCACTAGGGCGCTTTCTCTGTTTTGTCCAATTCCTATTTGCCACGGTGATTTGCAGTTTACCCAGGTGTTGTAGGCAATAACAGCATCGGTTACTTGTTTATACCTGTTTAATATGGAATACGGAATTCCGTTCATGATAGCTAGAGGGCTCCTGAATTCATTTCCTTTTATTTTGTAGAAATAGTTATTAGTAATCCAGTGTCCTGTATTTACAATTCGCACACCTCCATAGAAATCAGATTCATCTCCACCAATAAAAATATTACCATCAACAGTTCCATAATTGGCATGTCTTAGCACCACTGAGCCTTCGCATTTATAAAAGATATTGTTCTTAAAAATATTAAAATCGGCTTTGTCAGAGATTATTTCAACTTCGCCGTTACATGCCTCAAAATAGTTATTGGATACTTCCACATAACCAGGTGTCATCTGTGGATTTCCAATACGGATGGTTTCTGCTCTGGGACCTCCTTTTCGAGGTCGGGGGCCAAAATAGTTATATGTTATTTGGTGGTGATTGTTTGTATTCTCATTGCCATCATGATAAACCATTAATGTATTGCCATCGTTTGATTTTCCGGTAATATAGCAATGGTCTATTTTATTGTGTTTGCCATAGAATTCAATCCACCTGTCGCTTATTAAACGATTTGGTTGTGTAAAATTCTCTATTACACAGTTTGTTACCCGGCAGTTATTGGCCACACTGTCTGTTCCGATTTTATATCTGATAATACCACTCGAGGGGGTATATCCGTTTCGGAAATAGAGTCCGCTAACGATTAGATTTTCACCTCCTATGTGTAGCAATGACTGCCCTTCAATATAAACTTTACCAGGAGTTTCTGCACGAAGCGTAATGGGTTTTTCCTGAGAACCAATGCCAAAAAATGAGATTTGTACATCCGTCCAAATGCCATTGGTCATAATGATTTGGTCTCCAGGATTTGCCGCTTTAATAGCATTATTTAATTCAAAAATATTTTTTACATATACACCTTCGTGTTTTGAAATGATATTGCAGGAAAATAGCAGCAGTGTGGTTAAGCTTATTAGTAGATTACTTTTCATCTTTGTCATATTTTTATTGATCTATGTTAAAAAAAAACAATCCATCCATAGTAAATGGCTAAGCACGATAAGAAAATGATTCCAGCATAGGTTAATAGTTGCAATCTTTTTGGGGGACGATCTTTTTCTGGAAGGTCACTACTCATTACATTCTTTAAATTCATATAACCTACAATGGGAGCCAGAATAAAAGACACTGTAGTTGCTACAGCAAGAATTAATCCCATATTTGCTCCAAGTGCATAAAGTACAATTATACTGATGATAGCTAGTATGATAACCCCCGTGGCATAATATTTTTTACTTGTTAAATTTTTATTCTCGCCGGCAAGCTTTTCTATTATGTCTATACTAACTCTTGTGATGGCGTCATGGTTTGTTAAGCAGGTACTGTACATGGTGGCAAAAGCTGATATGGCAATAAAAGCGTAGGCCCAGTTTCCGATGTGAGTAGTAAAGAGTTGTATCACTTGGTCCGCGAAGGTTACTGCATTGCCACTGAGCTCTGTACCAGAGCCAAAAAGTGTCATTCCTCCGATGGTAAGAAAGAAAAGAGCCAGAATAGCCGTCATTAGGTAACCTGAGTTAAATTCCTTAAGGGCATCTTTTAATGGTGGTTTATGATTACTAATTCTATATTTCTCAGCACTCCATAGGCTAAGCCAGCTACTTGCTTCAACAGCTGTTGGCATCCAGCCAATCAAGGTAATCAAAAATAAAACGCCCAGCTCATCAAAAAACGCGGGTGGCTCAAAATTAGCAACAGGGCTTATGGGCCCTTTGTTGATCACTAATACAGTAGTCACCAGCAAGGCTATAAATAAAGTAGGAATCATAAATTTTAGAGTAGTCTCTAAAAGCTTGTATTTCCCTATTATTAAAATGATACTATTAAATGCAAATAAACAAAGTGCTACCGTACTTATGGAGAGACTTTGTATTCCGAAAATATTTATCAAAAGACCCGCAGTGATAGAAACAAGAGCCGCCGGACTGGCAAGGGTAGTGGCCAGCGTAATAAAGGCATAAAACCATAGGTATCCTTTCCCAAGATTCCGATAGCCTTCAATAATACTTTTTCCTGTGACATTTGTATATCTTATTCCAAATTCAAAGAATGGATATTTTAAGATGTTGGCTAGCAGAATTGGAATTATCATGAACCACCCATATTGAGCTCCGGCTTTTGTGGATAGCACAAGATGTGAGGTGCCAATGGCCATACTGGCAAATAATAGACCGGGGCCAAGATTTTTTAGAAGAGTTTTGACCTTGTGCATTTTAAATTATTTTAATTAACGAAATTTTTATCCTTTAGCCTGACTTCTTTTGTGTCATCGTGTAATTAGTATAATATCTCCATTCTTTGCTGTTCTTCCACCTTTATCTGTCCGGATTGAGTAATTACATTATGATGATGATGATTATTCTTCTCACCCCATAATAAGGCAACCAATTTTACAGGGTTATGAAGGAAAGTATTCTCAGAAAGGTCTACGTTAATAATGCCATGTGTTTTAATTAAAACTCCACTCTCTTCCTTACTGCCGCAATT
>JBFHKL010000421.1:0-3090 GCA_041595375.1 Saccharicrinis sp. | reverse complement strand
GTCCAAAAATCCGTCGAGAGAACAATCTGCCAAACGAAAGAATTCGTGCGGCAGCTGGGGTTGTCAGGTTAAAATCCCGCCAGGGGTTCAATATCATCAGTAGCCGAATGAATGGCTACAATGTATCCCGTCCCATCCGGGAGGAATTGTTGTTTTTACCATACACATTCTACACATATCATGTGCCTACGGCACAATTCAAACACCTTTAACCTATTCTACAAAAATCAATAGGATCTTCTTATAGAGATATTACCACCCTCTGGTTTCTAGTTTTAATAAGTTGTAATATTTTCAGGTTCTTCTGATGCTACTTGGACTTGCTCCGAACCGATCGGAAAAACATTTACTAAAGTATTTGGGATTGGTAAAACCAACCATATAGGCCACTTCTGAGACACGAATATTTTTATTGTCAGTAAAGACCTGATGTGCCCTCTTCATTCTCATATCCCGAACTATCTCTTGGCCAGATAGTCCAGTCAAACTTTTAATTTTTCGATAAAAATTGGCATGGCTCATGCCCATCTTTAATTCTAACGAGTTAACGGTAAAGTCAGGATCTGGGATACCTTTTTCAATAGCTTCCATCAGCGACGATATAAACTTTTTATCTATCGAAGTGACGGTTATTGAGGCTGGTTCAAAAACGGCATTACTATTGAAAAGCATTCGCAATTGTTCTCTGGATTGAAGAAGGTTCTTAATTCTGATATTTAAGTAGTCTATTTCAAATGGTTTAAGAATATAGTCATCGGCCCCCGTTTCTATTCCTTCATATTTTGTTTTTAAATCCACCTTTGCTGTTAACAGAATGACTGGTATATGACTTGTTTTGATATTGGTTTTGATTTGTTTACACAATTCAATACCATCCATATTAGGCATCATGATATCGCTAATGATCAGGTCTGGGATTGTGATTTTAGCTTGCTCCAGACCATCTGCCCCATCGCAAGCCTCTAATATTTTGTATTCTCCTTCAAGCTCTGTTTTAATAAACGTTCGCATATCGGCATTGTCCTCAATCACCATTATTGTTTTGGCAGAATATTTTTCTGCTTCAACCAAGGCAGCATCATTATTCTTCTCTATCTCAACATATAGATCTTCTGTACTGGACTCCGATATAGCATTATTATCTTCTGTTTGAGGATGAAATTTAAGATCAGGAATATAAAACCGTATAATCGTTCCAATACCTTTTGTACTATTTGTATCTATAAAACCAGAATGGGCCAGAATGAGATCCTTACAATGAGATAAGCCTATTCCGTATCCTTTTCCTATTTCCACTTCATCCTGGTAAAAACGATCAAAAATCTTTTCCTGATCTTCTTTTGAAATACCTCGGCCCGTATCTTTAATTTCAATTTTTATAAAAGAGTCGTACTCAGAATCTTTTAATCTTTCATCTGTTTGACAATCAGCTTTTTCAATATTAATATCGATTCCTCCTTTATCTGTAAATTTGAGTGCATTTGATATTAAATTAAAATAAACTTTTGAAATCATGATAGGATCAAAGGATGCTATGATTTTCTCCGGGTTAGTAGAAATTTTCAGGACAAGGCCTTTCTGCCGGAGGGCATAAGAAAAATGAGCGACCTCTTGCTTTGTAAAAGATACAATGTCTTTTGACACCAGCTTTGGGATTAATTTACCACTTTCAGCTTTCCTAACATCTAAAAGTTGTTCAATCAGGTAGTTTAAGCGCTTTACATTTCTTTTTATTAAACTCAGCTTCCCCTTAATATCTTCACTTAAATTACTGCTTCGCATAATACTCTCCAGGGGCCCACGAATTAGGGTAAGAGGTGTTCGAAGATCATGCGAAATATTGATAAAAAATTTTGTTCTTAACAAGTCCAACTCATGCAATTTTTGACTGTGTTCGTTTTCAAGAAATAGTTTATTCTTTGTGGTATAACGTATCACCGAGAAATACGAGAAGTAGACAAAGATAAGAAGCACCGCAAATATATAGAGTCCATAAGCCAACCAGGTATAAACGAAGGGCGTTTCGATATGAATGAAAATTTCTTGTGGTGTGTCTTCCCATATGCCATCCCCATTTGTGGATTTTACTTTGAATAGATACTTCCCATGTTTTAAGTTGGTGTAGTTCGCGTTTCGATTAGAGGCATTGGTAGTGTGCCATTCCTTTTCAAATCCTTCTAATTTATAGGCATACTTTATCTTCTCGGGGTTTGAGTATAACATGGCCGAGAAATCAAAGCCAATATTATTTTGGTCGGGTGATAATTGTATTGTATCAGTAAAGGTAATACTATTGGGAAGGGGTATTCGTTTTCCAATTTTTTGGTTTGCTTTCACTTTTTTATTTAGAAGATAGAAGCTGGTAACAGTAGTTTGAGGTTTCAGCAAGCTACGTGTAATTTTTTTAGGGTAAAAAGCATTAATGCCATTAATACCACCCATAATTAGTTCGCCATCTCTTTTTTTGAAAACAGCATGTTCTGAAAATTCATTACTTTGAATACCATCATTCGTGGAAAATAATGTAAAGTGCTTATTTTCAGTATTAAATTTACATAATCCTCCATTTGTGCCAATCCACAAATCTCCTTGATTATCTTCAGTTATTAATTGAATCATATTATTAGGCAAGCCGTCTCGCTCAGTATAGGATTGAAAAGATATTTCTCCTGTGATGGAATCTCTAATCATTTTGTTTAACCCTTCATAGGAACCAATCCAAATATCACCTCTAGCGTCTTGCGTTATTGAGCGAATGTAATTGTTACTGATCGAGAATGCATCATCATTGTTTTTATACACAGAGATACTTATAGGATAATGCGCTTTATCTAAAGCTATTAGGTTTAAGCCTCCTCCTTCAGTCCCAACCAAAAGCTCATTTTTGCTTTTGTTATAGCTTAAAACTCTACAGTTATTTTTGGAAAGATTAGGTGTCGTTCTTATTGAATATTTTTTGTCAGGAAGAATTTGATCACCCATTATTTTTAAACGAAATAAGCCATTAATTGATGCCAGCCAAAAAATATTTTCTTTAGACTGAACGATATAAAATGCTGCATCGCTCCCCCAGTGGCTAATTATATTTAG
>JBFHKL010000420.1:0-3100 GCA_041595375.1 Saccharicrinis sp. | reverse complement strand
TTGTTCCGATGATGATGATGATTATCAAGGAAACTGGGTTGAGATAGGTGAACTTAGTGGTGTAGTTAGAGAGAATGCCGTAACCTTTACTATTGGTGATACCGTGTATTTTGGAACAGGTTATAATGCCGATGATAACGATAAACTACAGGATTTTTGGAAAGTAACTATTAATGAGAGTGGAAATACCCAATGGACTCAGATAGCTAGTTTTCCTGGTGTTTTACGTAATCATGCTGTAGCCTTTTCAACAGGTACTTATGGTTATGTAGGTTTGGGTAGCGATGAGGATGATGAGTATTTAAAAGATTTTTATAGATATGACCCAACAACAGGTTCTTGGACACAAATAGCTGACTTTGCAGGTACTGCACGTAAAGAGGCTATTGCTTTTTATGTGAATGGATATGGTTATGTAGGTACTGGCTATGATGATGAAGTAGGTATTTTACGAGATATGTATAAGTTTGATCCGGATACAGAAAGCTGGTCACAGATAAATGATGCTCCTTCCAAAAGAACAGATGCGATTACTTTTGTGTTGGAAGGAGATGCTTATATTTTAGCTGGTTATAATAATGGTTATCTGGATGACTTTTATAAGTATGATGCTGATTCCGATACTTGGACTGAGCTTGAACATATTTCTGACTACCAGGATGACTATAGCTTTGATGATGATTATACTATTCAGCGTCGTGATGCAGTTGCATTTGTAGTTGGAGGTAAGGCTTATGTTACTACCGGTTATAATGGTAGTGTTAGTCAAGAATGTTGGGAGTGGGATCCTTCGGATGACCGTTGGGATGACAAAACAGATTATGAAGGTTATGGCCGTAGAGGTGCAGTTGCTTTTGTAGTTGACGATGTAGCTTACGTAGCTTGTGGGGGTACTGGTAGTAGTTCGTACGATGATGTGTGGTATTTTGAGCCAGATGCAGAATATGATGACCAAGACTAATTTTATTGCCCTTTTGCTATTGATGGTGTTTTTGGTTTCTTGTTCTGAGAAAAAGAATAGACGAAATAAGACTGTCGATAAGGTGTTGAGTATGGAAGTTTTTCAAACCAATGAAGGATGGGGGTATAATATTCTTATGAATGATAAAGTTTTTATTCATCAGGATATGATCCCAGCTATACATGCAGCAAAACCTTTTAGTAGTAAACAGGATGCCGAAGCTTTAGGCACGCTGATGTTGTCTAAATTAAAGGAAAATAAAATGGCCGCAGTTAGTGTCGATGAACTAAAGGAACTCGGCATTAAAGAAGCATTAGAATAAAAGTATTAATGATATATACAGCCTGATTGGTATTAACCAGTCAGGCTTTTTGAATTTAATATTATTGTTCACAAAATGTACAACAGGTTTTTATCTTTACCTGCTTTACGGTTGAAACGGGAATAATTTTTCCTGCTATTGAGCCTCTAAGTTCCTTAAGTAATTTTTCTTAGTGCTCTTTGCGAAAGCTTTTTGGGGTTAATGCGGAAAATTTTATGTCAATTTGTAATGGTAGATTTGGTATTTAAAAAAATAGGTCTACTTTTGTAAGTGTAAATATAAAAACAATGACAAATTTCATACATCATTACGGACATCATTTTAATCTACCATAGGTGGGCCGGAATTGTTGTATATTATGATATAATAAAAAGAGGGCTTACCGTATGGGAGCCCTCTTTTTTTGTTTAAACTAAAATAACACATGGAGAAATTAAGAATTGCATTACAGAAAAAAGGACGATTAAATGAAGATTCAATGAAGCTTTTGAAAGAAGCTGGAATTAAGTTTAATATTGGCAGTGGCCGACTTGTGGCTCAATCACCTAGTTTTCCTATCGAGGTTTTGTTTTTAAGAGATGATGATATTCCTCAAACCATTGCCGATGGGGTGGCAGATATTGGTATTGTTGGCGAAAACGAAGTGGAAGAGAAGGGTTTTAAACTCGATGTTACCAAACGTTTAGGGTTTAGTAAATGTCGAATTTCTCTAGCCATTCCTAAAGCTGATGAATATCCCGGATTAGATTATTTCCAGGGAAAAAAGGTGGCTACTTCTTATCCTGTTATCTTGCGAAAGTATTTTAACGAAAATAATATCAAAGCAGAAATTCATGAAATAGCTGGGTCTGTTGAAATAGCTCCAGGGATTGGTTTGGCAGATGGTATCTTCGATATTGTGAGTTCGGGTAGTACTTTGGTAGCAAACCGCTTAAGAGAAGTTGAGGTGGTGATGCATTCAGAAGCATTATTGGTTCAGGCTAAGGGCCTTTCTGCCGATAAAAAGGACTTGTTAGATGAGTTGCTTTTTCGTATCAATGCCGTAATGACAGCCAATTCAAATAAATATATATTGTTGAATGCCCCTAACCAGAACATTGATGAGATCGTAAAAATCCTTCCCGGAATGAAAAGTCCTACAGTACTGCCTTTAGCCGAAAAAGGATGGAGTTCAATACATTCTGTTATCTCTGAAAAACAATTTTGGGAGATTATAGGTAAATTAAAGGAAAATGGGGCTGAAGGTATATTGACTTTCCCTATTGAAAAAATGATATTATAATTGTGTGTATATGCAAGTATTTAGATATCCGGAGAGAGATCAATGGGAAGATTTATTAAAAAGACCAGAGAATGATTTAAGTGGTTTGTTTGATAAGGTTAAAGTGATTTTGGATGATATCAAGGAGCTGGGCGATAAGGCACTAAGGACTTATTCTGAGAAATTTGATGGTTTCGTCAGTGAAAAGTGGCTTGTGTCAGGCGAAGAAATAGATCAGGCTTGTCTGCAGGTGTCCTCAGAATTGAAGGACGCCATTTATAAAGCCATGCTGAATATTGAAAAATTTCATAGGGGACAGGTGATACCCGAAAGAATAATGGAAACCACGCCCGGTGTTGTTTGTAGGCAGAAATGTGTGCCTATTGAAAGGGTAGGCTTGTATATTCCCGGGGGTACAGCACCATTGTTCTCCACTGTTTTAATGTTAGCCGTGCCTGCTATGATTGCCGGATGTAAGGAAGTGATTCTTTGTACTCCTCCAGATAAACAGGGAAATATTCATCCTGCTATTTTGTACACAGCTTCTTTAGTGGGC
>JBFHKL010000419.1:0-3101 GCA_041595375.1 Saccharicrinis sp. | reverse complement strand
AGTGAATATGTTCTTGAGAACCCTTATCTTATCGCCCCCCTCTATCATTTGATTCATAGCGACAAGCCTAAAATACAATGGCATGCAGCATGGGTTTTTGAACATATTTTTATAGCCAAACCTGAAATAATAAAACCTTATTTAAAAGAGATAGTTTCTGAATTCCATACCATTGAAAACAACAGTGTAAAACGACACTTTGCAAAAATATTATCCTTGACAGATATCAATAATATGGCCAACGGAATCTTTATAAACACCTGTTTTGAATGGTTAAAATCAGAATTGATATCTGTTGCTGTTAAGGCACATTGCATGCAAATTTTATTTCATCTCACTCTAAAATATCCTGATTTAAAACCCGAACTAAGAATAGTATTGGAAGAACAAATTCCTTTTAACTCAGCTGGCTTTAAAAGCAGAGCCCAAAAGATACTTAAACAACTATAAATCAGTAGCCCTGAATCACTAACAACTAACCCTATAAATGCCTATTAAGCAATATTTGTAATGCTTAAACAATACAAATGAACAAGCAAATAAATAAAATTAGATACTAGTATTATAGTAGAATGATGCATCGCAATTGGCGCTTTCAATATTTAATACCATACTTTGACCCTACATATATGCATTAGAAAATTACAGCCTTTAGCCTAACATATATAACACATTGAAATTCTTTCAGACAAAATATTAATCAAGGCTTTAACTGATCCTTAAACAACTTTTGAAATTTTTCCACCTTAGGTCCTACTACCATTCGGCAATAGGAATTATTGGGATTATTTTCAAAATACTCCTGATGATAATCCTCGGCCTGATAAAATTTACTATAAGGTGTAATTTCTGTAACAATGGGATCTGCATAAAGCTTTTGTTCATTGATTAGTTTTATTTGTTGTTCTGTTATTTCTTTTTGTTTCTCATTATGATAAAACACTACAGAACGATACTGGGTACCCACATCAGCACCTTGTCGGTTTAAGGTTGTTGGGTTATGAACACTCCAAAAAACGGTTAAAATTTCACCAAACGAAATTACTTCAGGATCAAAGGTTATCTGACATACTTCGGCATGACCTGTTTCTCCAGTACAAACCTCTTTATAGTCTGGATTTTCAGAATGTCCACCCGAATATCCCGATTCCACTGAAACAACCCCGTTTAACTGATCATAAACAGCTTCAACACACCAAAAACACCCGGCTCCCAATGTGGCAACTTCTTTGTTTTGCGCTTCTGTTACCATATAATTCAAAAAACTTATTAAAATTAATACTCCTATTTTACTCATCATTACAGAATAATTATAAGAATGTTGCAATAATAATCAATTTATTGACAACAATCTCTTTGGATTTATATCTAATTTTATAGGAAACAAACATGTGAATAGATTAGTTCGATTTGTCTTTGTTTTAAAAAGGCGTTTTGTAAATTTGCCCTTTATACATCACTAATATAAACCACAAATCAATGAGTAGTTATCCGCCATTGGCCGAAAGACAGCGCCCCACATCATTGGAAACATATATCGGACAAACACACCTGGTAGGTAAAGATGCGGTTTTACGAAAAATGATTGATTCAGGAGTCATTTCTTCGGTTATTTTATGGGGCCCCCCAGGAGTGGGAAAAACTACACTGGCTAAAATAATAGCTAACCAACTTAATCGACCATTTTATATTTTATCTGCTATCAATTCAGGGGTGAAAGATGTGAGAGAGGTGATTGAAAAAGCCAAAAAATCTAAATTCTTTAATAGCCCTAACCCTATTTTGTTTATTGATGAAATTCATCGTTTCAGCAAATCTCAACAGGACTCATTACTTGGAGCAGTAGAACAGGGAATATTTACATTAATTGGTGCTACCACCGAAAACCCTTCCTTTGAAGTAATATCTCCTCTCTTGTCGCGCTGTCAGGTTTATGTGCTAAAATCTCTGGAACGCAAGGACCTGCAAGATTTGATGAACAAAGCCCTTACAACCGATCCGGTATTAAAAGAAAAACAGATTGAAGTTGCAGAGGAAGAAGCTCTATTTCGATTTTCGGGAGGTGATGCCCGCAAACTGCTCAATATTCTGGAGCTGGTTATCAATGCCTTGTCTGACGATAAAATAGTGATTACAAATGATATTGTTACGAAGTGCCTTCAGGAGAACCCATCCGCATATGATAAAAATGGAGAGATGCATTATGATATTATCTCTGCCTTTATTAAATCCATACGTGGAAGCGATCCGGATGCCGCTGTTTATTGGTTGGCACGAATGGTTGAAGGAGGCGAAGACCCTAAGTTTATAGCCAGAAGACTGGTCATCTCAGCATCGGAAGATATAGGCATGGCAAATCCCAATGCCCTGTTACTAGCTAACCAATGCTTTGACGCTATCAACCGTGTAGGATGGCCCGAAGGCAGAATCATTCTGTCACAGACTACTGTCTACCTCGCTACCAGTCCCAAGAGCAATTCCTCTTACCTGGCGATAAAAAAAGCACAACAGCTGGTTAAACAAACAGGAAACCTGCCAGTGCCATTGCATCTGCGCAATGCCCCAACCAAACTCATGACTGAATTGGGTTACGGGAAGAATTATAAATACTCGCACGACTACGAAAATAATTTTGTGGCGCAGGATTTTATGCCCGAAGAAATTAAAAATACCAAGCTTTACGAACCTCAAAAAAACCCCCAGGAAATTAAGATATTGGAACGACTCAGGATGTTATGGAAAAAAAGGTATTGATTTATATCAATAATATAAGGTGGGCACTATAATTTTATGTCGAACTGCGATGATTAAGGGTGATCCTTATAAAAAGCTTAATTGCTATTTTTTTGATTTAGCTTAATGGTCTTGACTTTCGTTCAATACGAATGTATTCATTATTAAAAATAGCTAGCTAACTTTCATGTTTACTAGTTGTGTCACAATCCTTTTTTTACTAACAAAGCCATAAAACAGGAAGGTCATTCATGAAGATTTATATCTAAATAATTGGTTTAGCTATTGATATACCTATCATTAAGTTATCAGTACAAATATAAAAATCATGGGCATATAAGGAGTTTCACCAGAGAGATGAAACTCCT
>JBFHKL010000418.1:0-3105 GCA_041595375.1 Saccharicrinis sp. | reverse complement strand
CTCTGATTTTTTATTATCGGAATTACCTCCACAGGCAGAAAACAAAAGTATTCCACCAAATATAGCCATTGTGTAAAATAGTTTCTTTAACATGATAATTTTTTTAAAATTTTCAAAACGTTTAGGTTATACTTAAAACCTTGTAAAAGGTTACTTTTTAAGGTATTTTAATTCTCCAAAGGCATTAAACATTTTACGTAACAAATCAAAATACAGCACAACATACATCAATATGGTGAATATCCATACCATAACTATGTTAAACCATAGGGTTTCGTAATAATGTCCCGCAAAATATTTTTTTGGTGCAAAGAAATGCGTTCTGAATGAAAAAAATCCATCGGGTTCAGGCATTTTGTATATCGGATCAACATTTTGAATCAAACTATTCCCATCACGTAAGATCTTATTTTTCTCAAAAATCTTTTGAACCACATCTGATATACTTTCATTCTGATAAATATCCTTAAAATCATTAAAGCCATCCCTACCATACTGGGCTATCGCTTTATTAGTCATCCTATCAATTAATGCAGAGGTCTTAGCAAAACGAGAAGAATAGTAGGCATTTAACTTTTCAAAATGATGTTTCAGATCATTATAAACAGCCTCATCAAACAGGTCTTCATCCAGTTTATCAACCTGACTAAAAAGGATTTCTTTTACCCGTTTATTTTCTTTACCCACTTCATTTTTCAAGAGGGCCAGATTTTTAACAAATTCTTCTTTATCGCCCTGAGCTTTATCACCACTAACAAAAGTCATACACTCATCCAGTATTTCTTCCAGTTCAGGCAAATAATAAACTACCTTAAAGTCAGTACTACTTTCTTCCAATTCTGCATCAAAGAAAACACGTTCTACTTTATTATTTTTATACTGCTCTACAATTAAACCCTCATAGATCCAACGGGAAGGCATAAACTCAGCAAGAAAAGGAACCTTATCTGCACTTGATACATCTCTGTTTAACTTATCAAAAGTAAACATTGCTCCACCTAATACCATTTGAGGTATCATAACCAATGGAATGAGGATATATATAGTTACAATAGAGTTAAATGATGCCGATAAGATGAGCCCGAGAATATTTGCAAATGCAGACACAGAAAACAAGGCCAACCAAAAATCGAAATACATATCTTTGATCCCCAACACTGTATTTGCCACACCTACAAACAAACCCATCTGTATAGCTGAAATAGTCAATAAAATCAGTACTTTGGACATCAGGTAACTCGATCGCGATAGATTCAGAAAAGCTTCGCGTTTTAATATTTTAGCATCCTTAAATATTTCTTCAGCACTTACTATTAAGCCAAAAAATAAGGCCACCACAATACCCATAAATATATAGGGTGGTATATTCTCGTTATCTCTGAATATGTATACATTTGAATCAGGATCAACTATATAACGAATGAGAAAAGCCAGGATAAAACCCAGTACAGGTGCTTCAAGAATATTTAAGAGAATATATTGCTTATTGGATACCTTGGAATAAAAATCTCTGAGTGTATATATAGAAAATTGTTTAATCCAAGAAGGAATATTAAGAGTTCTGGGAGGCGCTGTTTCTGCATCCTTTACCGCCGGTATCTTAATATTGCTTTTATAATGTTCATTCCATTCCGTTGGACTGGTTTTTCGTTTGTTGGTATAATTACCGTATTCGTCGATGACATTGGCATCTATGATATTAAATACCATTTCAGGATTCAGATTACCGCATTGGGGGCATTCTCCTTGCTCACTATTTATTTGTGCATCCAGTCGCTTAAAATAAATCAAAGATTCACTGGGATTACCATAATACACCGGGTATCCTCCTGTATCGAGAATAAACATTTTATCGAACATCTTATAAATGTCGGACGATGGCTGGTGAATCACTACAAAAATCAATTTTCCCTTAAGGGTAAGCTCCCTTAGCAGGTTCATTACATTTTCCGAATCTCGTGAGGATAAGCCTGAAGTAGGTTCATCAACAAAAAGAATAGATGGTTCACGAATCAACTCCAGCGCAATATTTAACCTTTTGCGCTGCCCTCCACTAATCATTTTATTCAGAGGGGAACCCACTTTAAGGTTTCTGCGCTCAAATAAACCCAATCGTTGAAGCGTATCGTTTACTAACTCAGTAATTTCTTGCTCACCTTTATCTTTAAAACAAAGTTTTGCATTGTAATAAAGGTTATCAAAAACAGTAAGTTCTTCTATCAAAAGGTCATCCTGAGGTATAAGACCAATCACACCCTCAATATTTTCCTTGTCAGTATGCAGATTAATCCCATTAATCCTAACTTCTCCGGAACTTGGTTTTTCTGTCCCCGATAAAACATTTAACAAGGTAGTTTTACCAGCCCCACTGGCTCCCATAATACCAATTAGGCGGCCATGTTCTTCAGCAATGTTCACATCGCGTAAGCCAATACCGCCATTCTTAAACTGAAAACCTAAATTTTCAACGACATATGAAATTTTAGGTGTAGTACCATCAGTCATAAAATGACCAACTATATCGGTATAGTAAATGGGTGCTCTGGCAGGTAATTTTAAGAAACTACCCTTAGGGAAAAGATATATTCTCCGTTTGCTTAATAACAAACCATTTAAGAAGATATCCTGATCACCAGTATACCTCAGAAAATAAAGATCGGCACTTTTTATTCTTAAAATCAGAATATTACCATCCAGTTTCTGTACTTGGATATGTTCCCTTTTTTCTCCACTATTTTCATGAGCGTTGATGGCCAGCAGATTGTCAAAATCAAGATTATTTAGGTCATCGTTAACGACAAAGGTCTCAATATTTTTCTTTTCTATTTCAGAAAACTTGAATACATCTGCCGCTGTATTAATAATGGCCATACGCTGATCGGTAAACTGTCTGTCGGCATTCACCAATTCGTACAGACGCACCAACACCACTACTTTTTGCTCCTTATTAAGCTGCTTATTAATTTTTTTACAGATTCCGATAATTCTAACGGAGTCTTTCATTGAGGTTAACTGAACTTTCCCCGCTGGTATTTCTCTATTCTTCTTAGTATCGTCAGAGTGTTTTTGAAATAAAGCAAAATATTCATCAACAGCTTCACTGGT
>JBFHKL010000417.1:0-3127 GCA_041595375.1 Saccharicrinis sp. | reverse complement strand
AGATTTTCGATAACTTCTAATGGTGCTCCTGAACGAATTGCAAAATCAATTAATTCGTCTTTGGATGCAGGCCAGGGTGCATCCTCTAGTTTAGATGCCAATTCAAGTGTCCAATACATACCCTGAAATTTTAACTATTATGTTATTATTAATACTTATTCTTAATTTCTGCGAATATAAAAAAAAAGTAAAGACTTACAACTCCGGAACCCAAGGAATTTCATTTACATCAAAATATTTTGATAAATGCCGCGATAATACAAATAAATAATCCGATAATCGGTTTATATACCTAACAACCCATGTGTTTGCTTCTGATTCATCAAGAACCGTTAAAATGCATCTTTCTGCTCTTCGGCATACAGTTCGTGAAATATGACAATAGCTCACACAAGAATGTCCTCCGGGCAGTAAAAAATATTTTAAAGGAGGTAAGTGCTCGTCCATAGCATCCATTTGTTGCTCTAACTCCTCTATATCTGCCTCATCGTATTTCAGCTTATCCCGTAAGTCGGCCACATTGGTATCGGTTGCTAAATAGGCCCCTATTTCAAACAATTTTTTTTGAATTTTTATTATCTGTAATTGCGAACCTTCATCAATATCATAGGATCTGATCATACCAATAAAAGTATTCAGTTCATCAACCGTTCCATAGGCTTCTAATCGCTTGTCGTTTTTAGGCACACGGGTTCCACCAATTAAGCTGGTTCGACCTCGGTCTCCTGTTTTTGTATATACCTGACTTTTACTCATTTTCTATTACTTTCTATATGTTTACGATCCTCCTGCCGGAGGTTTTAATTACCCGAAGCCATATATATATCTTCATTTATCAGATCCGACTCTATTTTACCATCCCTTAATCTGATGATACGGTGGGCATGTTGTGCAATATCTTCTTCATGAGTAACCAGAATAATGGTATTACCCATATGATGAATTTCTTCAAACAGATTCATGATATCTACAGAGGTTTTTGAATCTAGATTTCCTGTCGGTTCATCGGCCAAAATAATAGATGGATTATTAATTAGTGCTCTGGCCACTGCCACTCTTTGCCTTTGTCCGCCTGACAACTCATTGGGTTTATGTGATGCACGGTCTTCCAGACCTACTTTTCGGATCACGTCATCACCTCTTTTAAGTCTTTCAACCTTAGGCACCCCCGCATAAATTAGGGGTAACATGGTATTTTCCAGTGCCGAATAGCGCGGTAACAAATTAAAGGTTTGAAATACAAAACCAATTTCTTTATTCCTGATCTCAGCTAGTCTGTCATCTGTTAAATGGCTAACATTGGTTCCATTTAAGATATAAGTACCCCCGGTAGGAGTATCCAATGCCCCAATCACATTCATTAATGTAGACTTACCCGAACCCGAAGGCCCCATTATAGCCACATACTCTCCCTTTTTTATTGTTAGATCAACTCCGCGTAATGCCTTCACCACCTCTGCTCCTACATGATAGAACTTGGTAATATCCTTGATTTCTATTATATCTTCATTTTTCATAGAGAATAGTTTTCATGCTTAAAACAAATACATACCGCTCAAATCCCTACCTTTTTTTTAGGTTTACAACAAAGATAATTTTTTTAAGCAGTTTTATGTATAATTGCCCTTTGATTTCTCCTATCATGCAACAGACAGAAAGAAGACTTAAATTCTTTCTGCTTTAGTAAACATGAACACTGTTATTTTGTTCGGTACTGATTCTCTAAATAAAGATTAATTACTGCTTATCCTCTCCAGGACCAATTCAATACATAATGTTGCTTTTTTATTTCTTTATTTAAAATCACAATTCCAAACCTAAATAAATCAAATGAAACAGCCACAGAAGCATGTGCCGTTATTTCTTGCCAGGCCTTAGCCATACCTTCCGACCAATAAATATCGTCGAATATAAATACGGCTCCTGGGGCGGCTTTAGGTAAGCAAACCTGAAAATAATCCATCGTAGCCAGATAGTCATGATGACCATCGAAATAAACCATATCCACACCGTCCATATTTTTTAAAACCACAGGTAATATTTCTCTAAAATTACCAATATGCTGCTTAATATTTTTAGCTTGTGCAATTTGAAAATTAATTCCGGCTTGCTCTGCCAGGTTTTTGCAGCCCTCTATGGTATGTATCTGGGCTTTAGAATTAGGCAAAGCAAGATAGAGCGATCCTATTCCCAAAGAGGTTCCCAGCTCAATAATCAACTCAGGCTTAAAAAAACTAACCAGTCGCGCAATCAATTCGCCCTGTTTCCGAGGGGAAGCATTATACTTCACCAGACCACGAATAGATCGCTTATTGTCATTAAATTTTTTAGAACCTGCACCTAAATCTGAAACTACAATTTGTTTTCTGGATTGCAGCAGGTCATTACGTATATCATTAATCAAATGATAATGATAATAGGGCAGTTCTTCGTAAAAAACATGATTGATTAACTCCTCAGCAAGGGAAGGTGAGATCATGTCCCCCTGTTTGTATTTTTTCTTTCCCCAATAACTTAAATAAGCCTTTATCTGAAACCAACTCACTTGAATATTTTTAAAAACATAAATATAATTCAATTATCCTATTGGATGACCTCCCTGATATCACAATATACCTAAAGAGAAGCCTTGCAAGCAAAGCAAAAAAAAGCCTGCTTCTCAAGTTAAGCAGGCTTATATATAATTTTTGTGATCCCTAATAGGTTTCTTCTACTACTATCCGGGATACGGTGACTTCTCCATAAGCATCGGAACTTTCAGCCCTATATCCTTCTTTTATCTGATCTAAAAATTTAGTTGACTGAGTATAGCAACCTACTTTAAAATAACCAGTATCATCACTCGATTTCCATTTATAAGTAAAAATTTCATTGGTATCTAGGTTTTCCACGATACAACTAATATAACCTAAACTAACAATGGTTGTCACTCTTAATTCCTGCCCAAGTTCATAGCTCACTTCATCGCGGAATTTAATTTTATTTTTTTCGTTCCATACCAGCTTCAAACCATCATTGGCACTATATTGCACACGCATCGGCTCATCTTCAGGACCATGAATCTGCACCATACAAACCTCCGGTTTTACATTTGGCAAATGGGTTACCCGTAAATCCACCACTAATT